>JBKDHA010000018.1:0-32398 GCA_046335555.1 Bacteroidota bacterium | reverse complement strand
GTCTTAATCAGCATATCGATAAAATTGAAGAGGCTAGAACGAAAGTCGATGCAATCATTGAACAAAAACGAAGAGAGCTTGCCGGTAATGAAATAAAAATTCAGCTTGAACTGGATCAACTCAAATCCGAACAACAGCGAATCGAACTGCAAAAAACAGATGCAGAAAAACGAAAGCTGGAACTGGAACTGGCCATCGACAATTACAACCCGCGCAAACAGCTTATTGATTTTATTTCGAATCGCGGCGGTTCAAATGACTACAACCAGCATCTCGGAATTATTTCACTCATACGCAACGATCTGCAAAAACTCAGCGATCTTCTCTCGCAAAACTTGAGCTATGTACCCGATAATAAAGAGCAAGAGAAATTTGCCGCATTGCCCGGCATTCAGCGCATTGTGCTCTATATCGACGATCTTGACCGTTGCCCTCCCGACCGTGTAAAACAAGTACTCGAAGCCATTCATTTGCTGCTCTCGTTCAAACTCTTTGTAGTAGTTGTTGGTGTGGATGCACGCTGGGTAAAATATGCTTTAGTCAACGAAAGCTCGAAACTGCTCCGTAACGAGGAAACAGATGAACGCGCAACTGCTTTTGATTATCTCGAAAAAATATTCCAAATACCATTTACGCTAAAACCACTCAATAGCGAAAGCCGAAAAAAACTGCTCAGCAGTTACCTCAATTCTGTAACACAAACCGACAAAGAGCAAACATCAATCAGTAAGCTAGCAGAAAATATATCTTCTACCGAACCCGTTCAGGAAATTATCGAACAGGCACTTCAATCTACTATTGTTCCAGAAGCAACTATTAATTTGAGTGAAATAATTAGCAGCAATCAAGAGAAGACTTCTTTATCAAATATCGTTTCAGAAACTAATGAGCAAATTGCACCTGAACAAATCAAACTGTCGAGACAACAACTTATTATTTCGCCCGAGGAAATCGAATTCATACATAAAATATCCAACTTGCTTGGCAATAAGCCACGCACAATAAAACGTTTTGTAAATATTTACCGCCTCATTCGTGTTCATAATGAAGTTCCTGATTATTCCATCACTACACACGCAGATCATCTGGCAATTATGCTGCTGCTTGCTTTAGTTACCGGATGTAATGCCGATGCCGGAGCTATTTTTCAGCTGTTTACAAAAACGTCAAAAGATACATTCAACGAATTTGTTACGGATCAGACTCTCCTTGAAACGATGGAAAATAATACTGAATTATATAATACGATCACCAAACTCAGCGAGATCGAAGACCGCATCGAAATGTCGCTTATCCAAAAATATATCCCTTTTATTTCGCGCTTCTCTTTCCGTTCACTAACAGATGTATAATCTGATCTTGAAATAATTATTTATTACCACACTTATTTATTCCTGAACGGATTTAATATTTTTCCATTAAAACAATTACATCCATTTACAAACGAATAATCGGTTATCAACATCCGATGAGTGAAAATACGCAAACTAAAATCAGGCTGTAACGCTCTGTTTTAGAGATATAAATTGCATTCTCTTTGCATCATATCATTCAATAAAACGGAAAGCGCAACTGTACAGTTCTGATTTATTAATGAACTAAATCTTAATCTATCTAACCATCAAAAAATTAAACCCATGTCAGGAACAAAAAACATCATCAACAAAACCGGTTATGAAATCGTTGGTTCAATCGTAGGCCGCACAGGCGATAACCCGCAGAACGGCGGCAAAACTGTTGACTTTCAGATCTCGGCTAATCAATCACAGATTGTTCAGTATGGCAATGATCAGAACCCTTACATGAACACATTAGTGGTGAGTACCAAAGCCGATGGTACCAGCAAAGTAGAAGCTGACTTTGATGTAATTACCCGCGGCGGATTTATCGACGATCTGTTCAATACCAACAGTAACATTACTGTAACAATGGGCAGCACAGGCCTGCTGATTCAGGGTTCAAATTAATATCTATTTACTAAAAACACCTGCCGGAGAATATCCTCCTGCAGGTGTTTTTAAGTATTTCTGAAATGCTAATACTATTAAAATCTCCAGCCAATACTTCCTTTCACAAAAAACGGAGTACCTGGTGTATAATGCAATTCGCTTACTGATTCGGTTTCGTTTTGCAGGCGGCTTTCTGTATCAAACTGAGCTTCATTCCATTCCGAATTGAGCAGATTTTCTATGCTAAAGCCAACTACAAACTTGCGGTACGTGTAGTTTGCAACCACATCAACAAGAAAATAACCTTGTGCCTGAACAGTGTTTGCTTCGTTGGCCGGACGAGTATCAATTGCGCGATAACGAACAGCCGCATTGAAGCCTTTTGCGCCTTTCCAGCTTATGCCACCTGTACTGGTAATGCGTGGTGCAAGCGGAATAAAGTTTTCGCCTTGGGGTAAATCCAGAAAGCGGCCGTAGCTGTAATTCAGATCAGCATCAAGAAACAAATTGGGTGTAAGTTCCCAGCGCAGCGCAGCATCAGTGCCTAATCTGCGTGTTGCTCCGCTGATTTCTACAATGCCTTCATCGCCAACAAACACCAATTCGTTTTCGAGCTCAAGTCCCCAGAGGGAAATGTTCATGAGCAATTTTGGGGTTAACTTAAACGTACTTCCGGTTTCGTAGCCAAAAGCGCGAGGCAAACTCTCGCCGGCTGTTCCCGAAACTACAGAACGCGAATCGTTGGAATGAAAACCGAAACCTGATTTTACATACAACTGAACATTTTTGCCGGGCGCATAAAACAGGTTAAGTTTAGGACTCACACGCATTCTGTTCTTGCGGCCTTCGGCTGTATCTGCGAGGTAATTATCATAACCAAATAAAAACAGATCTGTTCGCAAAGCCGCATTCACACTCCATTTTTCTGTAAGCCGAATAGTTTCATCGAGCCAGGCATAAATTTGCTGTTCGTTAATTTTTCCGTCTGCAATGGTATCGGTAATGGTACGTTTAACAGCTCTGTAAAGTGAAATCTGTCCGTTATCGTAACGTGTTCCCAGTCCTGCGGCTGATTTAGAAGTGAAATTTCCAATCTTACCTTCATGCTCAATTGCACTGCTGGCTCCGGCTGTATTGCGACCATGCTCTATCTGCCGGATACCGTCGCCGTTGATGCTGTCGTTGAGGAAGAACGTAAAGTTTGAATATAAATCAAATGTATAATAGCTGTAAAAAGCCTGTGTACGCAATATAGTATTCTGATTTAGCACAGTAGTTAACCGCACATTGGCATTGGTTCTCGATGTACTTCCGCCTTCTGTTGGATCAATACTTCCGAAACGTGTAATGATACCTTCACGCACTGCCCGGTCAGGAATTTGACCTGATGCATCCCACGATGAAGTAAAGGTTGATCCGGAAACAGAGAGAAAATTCCGCTGACCGAGTTGCGCAGTATATTTCCCGAAAACATTAATACGGTTAAAATGCTGCGGCGACTCGAAATAAGAATCGGAGTAAACATACTCGGCAGCGAGGTAAGCATTTGCTTTATGTTCCGGGAACAACGATTGAATATCACCTAAATTAACAAGTGCCAAAGCTCTGCGCGTATCAAAACGGCCATACTCAACACGCAACTCAGAATTCACACTGTTTTTAGTAGTAAAATCGCCTGCGCCTGAGGTTGCAAAGTTTCCGTTTTGTGCTGTGTATGTGCCTTTGTTTACTTCGAGCTTATCAACGGTTTCGGGAATTACAAAGTGAAAATCAGCATAGCCTTGTCCGTGTGCATGCGAAACCATGTTAACAGGCATTCCGTCTATTGCAACAGCAAAATCGGTTCCGTGGTCAATATCAAAACCGCGCAGAAAAAGCTGCTCTGCTTTTCCCCCGCCCGCATGCTGCGCAATAAAGAGTCCGGGAACAAGCCGCAGTAAATCCTGTGCAGAATTAGTAGGACGAAGCTCCCTGTCAACCTGATTTATGGCTTGCAGGGAGCGTCCGATATCACGAGTTTGCGTAATTGAAATTTCATTCAGCCGGATAGCACCGGCAACCATATTTACATCAAGCTTCAGCATATCGCCTTCTTTCAGTTCAAGCTGAAAACTGCGCACGTTATATCCGAGGTGAGAAACACGAAGTTGTGCTTTGCCGGTTTGCAGACCGGAAAGCTGGTAGTGTCCCAACACATTTGTAAAAGCAACTGAAGATGTTCCCTCCACCGAGATAATTACATCCGTAACCGGAAGCCGCGAAACAGAATCGCGTACAGTTCCTGAAACTGTGATTCCGGCATTCAAGCGCAATGCAAAAAGCAATGCAAGAACTACAATGCCTGAAAAACGGCGATATATAAAAGTGTGCATGATATGGTTGTTAAACTGAACAGAAGATCACTGCAGCATACTTTTATGCTGCACAATTACTGCAATTTGTTTAGCACCACGGAGGAGGAGTTGGTACAAGAATCAGCACATCTGTATGCGCCGAATTGATTCTATAATCGGGGTGATTTACAGAAATACGATCAACAGCAAAATCAATCGCACTGATCAAAATATGTACCTGTACGTTTTCATTTCCTGATTTTTTATCAGGTGTTTGCTGTGCAGGATCAGTATCATTTTTACTGATTTCTTTCAATTCATAATGCAAATGATAGTGACCATTTTCATAATGCACTGTGGCAATGTGCTCACTATTCCAAAACGTATGCGCCAGAAAATCGGAAACAACAGGCACCAATGGGCGCAGCAACACCGAAGCGTAGCAGAGCAGCATAATGATGGCCAATTGTTTTTTCATGATTTCTGGTAACTGAATTTATTTACGGTTATTTGAATGAATCAGATTTATTATGATGTAAAAAATATACGTTCAATGGTCCAGTACAATGCAATGAGCGCAATGACTGCCGAAAGCGGCATTACAATTCGTTTCCTGTACCAGCTTTTCTTTGAAAACCAAAGGCCGATTACCAGCCAAAGGCCGAGAATAACTACAATTTGCCCCAACTCTACTCCAACATTAAAGAGAATCAGTGCAGTTGCAAACTCACCTTTCGGTAAACCCAAATCGCTCAGCACACCTGCAAAACCTAAACCGTGAATAAGTCCGAAAACAAAGACCAGTAGTATCCGCGTTGGTTTCAATTCATCGGTAATCAGGTTTTCAGCAGCAACGAAAAAAATGGAAAACGCAATTATTGGCTCAACAATTGAACCGGTTGGCGATAGTACACCATACATAGCCAAACCAAGCGTAATCGAATGTGCAACTGTAAACGCTGTTGCCTGCCAGAGTATAGTTTTCAGTTTCGGGTTGAGCAGATACAGGCAAACCACAAACAAAATATGATCCAGCCCGAGCGGAAGAATATGCTTGAACCCAAGCTGAAAATACAGAGCTGCAATTTCGCCGCGCGGCATATTGGCCAATGCTTCATCGGCCGGATGGGCTGATACCAGCAGCGGCAACGCAAATAGCAAACACAACGCCAGCATTCGGCGTTTGGAACTTGCAGTTGCCAGTGTTGGCAATGTATTATTTCGCCACTGCATAAACTGCTGCTTCTTTGCGTAATTCCTGACTGATAAACGGATTGCTGCCGAAAGCATTCTGGATTAAGCTCGTACCAATAGCTGTGCGTCCGTTTTTTATTGCTGCTAATCCGGCACGGCACAACAACTCAGGCGATTTGCAATTTGTTTTGAGCGCTTGTGTCATAAACTTATCAGCCTCTGCATAGTTTCCCGATTTGTAATGCACCCAGCCCATCATTTCAAGCACTTCAATATTGGCCGGACGGCGGGCATATTCAAGTTTAGCATGTTCCATTGCTTTTTCCTTGTTACCTGCTTTGAGGTAAACATAAGCCAGTTCTTTATCTGCATAGTGTCCATGCCCTTCATCTTCTTCATCGCCCGAACCGGGACCCAGCAGTTCAAGTGTATTGTCAATCGCAGTTTTTGCTTTGGCGGTTTGTCCGCTGTTCTCATACACATCAATCAACGCTTCTGAGAACGAATATTCAGTCATCAGCTGCGATGCTTTTACATAATATTTTTCTGCCTCTGCAAACTTTCCTTGAGCTGTTGACACATGCCCTAAACCTGCAAGTGCAAACGGATAATCAGGCCGTTCGTTCAGTGCAAGCTGATACTGCATCACAGCACTGTCGGGAGCTCCGGCATTTTCATACAAATGACCGAGTACAATGCGTGTCCAGGCCGTTTGCTCCAAACCGGGATAACCGGCAGCAACAGCTAATTTCATAGCGGCAATAGCTCCGGGCAAATCGCCATGAATTTCGCGCAGGTAAGATATACGTGAGTATGAGCGAATATCAGGACGAATAGAAATCATTTTATCCGCCATCTTCACTGCTTCGGTGTAATTCCCAAGTTCAACATAAGCATCACAAAGCAAACCGTAGATGAATGCATTATCAGCATTAATCTTTTGTGCTTTGGTTGCAGTAGCCAGTGCTTCTGCAAAATGATGTTGCGAAAGTTCAACAGTTGCTTTGCAGCAAAGTGTTTCAAAATTCGCAGGTTCTTTTTTCAAAATGCGTTCGCAAAGTTCAAGCGCTGCTTTATCGTAATAAGCATGGTCGCCTGTATTGCGCGCTTCCTGTATGTATGCCTGCACCAACTGCAGCATTACTTTATAATTATCAGGATTCGCCTCTAATTCGGCAAGAAGTCCTTCTATCGCTGCTTTCGTATTCAGCCATTCGGCTGATAAGGCATAAGTGCCACGCGGTTGTTTGTAACGCGGAATAGTTGCTTCTGCTTTGTCGGAAAAGACAACGATCAGTCCTGCAAAAATTGCAGTAACTGCAATCAAAACACCATATAATTTCTTTCGGGTAGGTTTCATTTCAAATTAGCGTTTTTTTGAAATTATACCGGGAAGCCTTTTATACAAAGGCTTCCCGGTATTGAAACTATTTTGCAACATTTACTTTTATCGACTGAATAAGTTTACCATCGCCATAAAGTGTGGCAATATAAACTCCCGCAGAAAGCCCGTTTACATTCCAGCGCTGCTCGAATGTTCCGTCTTGCATTGGCTGATCGTTGATAACAACATCAACCAATTTTCCGCTCAGGTCGCGCACTTCCAAACGTACACGAGCCGGTGAAGTAATGTAATAACGGAATGTAGTTACATCAACTGCCGGGTTCGGATAGTTTTGTGCAAGACCAGCTCCCGGAGCACCAATGTTGATACCGTAACCGTTGTTGCCGGTAGGCAGCGGCGACGGACCTCCGCAGCGGCCATAGCCACTCCACGGTGTCTGAACATAAGGGAAACTGGTTTTAAACAGTGTATCATTTGCTTCAATGCCGGTGGTGTAACCAAGTACGCCAAGCAGATTCGGTGTAACCGGATTGCCTGATGTAAAATCATCATACCACAAACCAATTGCAGCAAGTGCAACACCACTCACAGCCTGAAGTTCGATGCGTGTTACATCGTCTTCCAGACGGCGGCCGTTGGGGAAACCATCCATGTTCGGAATCCACTGCAGGTTAGCATTGGCATTGTAAGTTGGGTTAGTAAGTCCAAGCACAGCGGCCTGCACAATGCCCAACGAACTGAAATCAGGATGGTTGCGCGGTGTTATCGGAACAGCCATATTCAAACGCAACATATCGCCAAAAGTGGGCAGGAAGTTGTTGATGAACGGTTTTCCAACTGCAAGCGGGTTACCGTTTTTGCCGGTAGCCAACTGGTAAGGCGCAAGGTTGGGAACGCCGGTGTAGAAAATCGGAAGAAGATCTACTGAACGCGGCTTGCCCTGACGGAGCAGATAGTTACCAAACAAGTTGGTATCAAGCGCTGTGCCCGCACCGCCGTTGGTAGCACGAATCGGCCAAAGACCATCATGCGTATTACCAAAGTCGAATGACTGAAGTGAGTTGCGCTGAATGCGAAGTGCGGAAAGTGCAGGAACCGCTCCGCCAAACAACGAGTTATCCATATACAATCCAAGTTCCGGATTGCAGAAATACTCTTCCATTGCAGGATCTTCGTTGTAAGGTGTAAGTGAATTCCAGCGGTCTTTATCGCCAATCGGAATTACAGCTTCGTTGGTGAGCGGCATTCCGATGCGTGAAACCTGCACCCATGCACCGCTGTACGATTCTGTACCGTTGGTGTTGAGTGTGCGGATTTGCTGACGGCTTGCTGATGCCCATACACCGATAATATAATCGCTGTCGAGAATGTTTACAGCAGCAGTAACCGGCTGACCATTTTTCTGCAATGTGGCAATCGGAATTTTGAGTGCAATGCTGTGGATGTTTTTACAAGCCACACCATCTTCGGGCGCATTCACACCAGTACCACCAGCGCGTGTTTGTCCGACATCAAAAATACCGCCGAGATCAACAAAGAACGGATCATCGGCCGGGCCGCAGTAAACAACTTCACCACCGCCGCCTGTAGCATTTGTAATTGCAGCAGTCATTAGCGCATCGTAGTTGGCAGCACCCAAACCTACAGTCGGATCGCTGATAGAGCGCGGCCCGATGTTTGGCGGAGGTACAATGCCGTTTGATACGATTGTGCTGAACGGACCACCGTTTACACTCTTCTCAGCAGTGTAAGTGGTTTTCAGGTTTTGCTGTCCGAGACGAATGTTGAAGAACGTTGTTGGATCTTCGTTTACTTTGGTGAATGTGAAACGATAGGTAATATCGTCGCCCGATGTTCCGTCGTTTTCAACGTGAATTTCGTAGCGGATGTTTTCACCAAAAGAAGCATAGTTTGGACCGCCCTGCGGAAGCTGAAGCGGCACGTAATTCGCAATAATGGTTACCGTGTTGGTATCATCAGGGCTGCGAAAAGCGTAGAGATCTGTATTATCGGTGAGCGGATCGTTGGAGATCAGCGGTGCTTCCCGGTGGCTCGAAGCCTCTGCCGGTGAAGAAGCTGAATCAAGTGTATATAGGCCTGCGGTTGCAGCCAGAACACCTGAAACGCCCACCATGATTCGGATGAATATCTTTTTCATGTAGTTATCTGTTTCAAGTTCCGATTATTGACCGCTGTGGTTGGCATAACCTTCCCACGGCGCCTGCACATAAGGAAATGCAGGTTTAAATGTGGTATCATTTACTTCTACTCCCGTGGTGTAACCAAGTACACCTACTAAGTTTGGAGTAACCGGATTGCCCGTTGTAAAATCATCATACCACAAACCAATAGCTGCAAGTGCAACACCACTTACTGCCTGAAGTTCGATGCGTGTTACATCGTCTTCCAGACGGCGGCCATTGGGGAAACCATCCATGTTCGGAATCCACTGCAGGTTAGCATTTGCATTGTAAGTCGAATTGGTGAGCCCGAGTACCGCAGCCTGCACAATGCCCAGCGAACTGAAATCAGGATGGTTGCGCGGTGTGATCGGCACAGCCATGTTCAGGCGAAGCATATCACCGAAAGTGGGCAGGAAGTTGTTGATGAACGGTTTGCCAACTGCAAGCGGGTTGCCGTTTTTGCCGGTAGCCAACTGATAAGGCGGAAGGTTGGGAACACCTGTGTAGAAAATCGGAAGAAGATCTACTGAACGCGGTTTGCCCTGACGGAGCAGATAGTTACCAAACAAATTGGTATCGAGCGCTGTTCCTGCACCGCCGTTAGTGGCGCGGATCGGCCAGAGACCATCATTTGTATTACCGAAGTCGAACGACTGAAGTGAGTTGCGCTGAATGCGGAGTGCTGAAAGTGCAGGAACTGCGGGGCCAAACAACGAGTTATCCATGTACAATCCGAGTTCCGGATTGCAGAAGAAATCTTCCATTGCAGGATCTTCGGTGTAAGGTGTAAGTGAGTTCCAGCGGTCTTTGTTGCCAAGCGGAATTACAGCTTCGTTGGTAAGCGGCATTCCGATGCGCGATACCTGAATCCAAGCACCGTTGTCGGTAGGATTACCGCCTGTAGTGCTCAGTGTGCGTGTAGCAGGACGGCTTGCCGATGCCCAAATACCGATGATAAAATCACTGTCGAGAATGTTTACAGCGGCTGTAACCGGCTGACCATTTTTCTGCAAAGTTGCAATCGGAATTTTGAGTGCGATGCTGTGTACATTTTTGTGACCGAGACCATCGCGGGCACCATTGTTGGCGCGTGTTTGCCCGAGGTCGAAAATACCGCCAAGATCAACGTAGAACGGATCATCGGCAGGGCCGCAATACACCATTTCGCCGCCGCCACCTGTAGCTGCTGTAATTGCTGAGTTCATCAGCGCATCATAGTTTGCAGCGCCCAAACCTACAGTCGGATCGCTGATAGAGCGGGGACCGATGTTTGGCGGAGGCACAATTCCGTTTGATACAATAGTGCTGAACGGGCCGCCGTTCACACTTTTCTCGGCTGTGTAAGTTGTTTTCAGGTTTTGCTGACCAAGGCGAATGTTGAAGAACGTTGTGGGATCTTGATTAACCTTGGTAAACGTGAACCGGTAAGTAAGATCATCGCCCGCAGTACCATCATTTTCGATGTGTACTTCGTAGCGGATGTTTTCACCAAACGATGCATAGTTCGGGCCTCCCTGCGGAAGCTGTGCCGGAACATAATTTGCAATGATGGTTACGGTGTTGGTGTCGTCTGGACTGCGAAATGCATACAAATCCGTGTTGTCGGCCAGCGGATCGTTTGCAATCAGCGGAGCTTCCCGGTGGCTCGATGCCTCAGCCGGATGCTCGCGTGTGTCCCAGAAGCCCAGTGCTGCGGCTGCAACCGCAACAACAGACACCGTCATGAGTGTCTTGGTACTTTTTCTCATTTGTGTTGGGATAATATTCCTTCAGTTTGCTGTTGCCCAGTTGTTGATTACTTGGACTTACGAGACTACGAACAAACTGGATTTATCGACCAAAATATTTAGTTGCAAACAAATTATGGTAACAACACTTATTATATTAACGCAACAAAGTAATAATTTGACTTTTAGCCGAATTATACAATAATAAATCAACCCTTCCTATAATATGATTTTCAGGAACATATCCGAATTCACGGGAATCCGTAGAGGTATAACGGTTATCTCCGGCAACGAAATAATAATTGTTTAAAAAAGTATAAGTTGGAGAATACTTTGAATTAATATATACCGAATCGCTTTTTATCTGTAAGGTATTCCCTTCATATTCAGTTATTATTGTTCTGAATTCATGAAGGTGTTTAGCATCAAGTACAACCGTTTGGCCTTTAGCGGGTATTAATAATGGCCCGTAATTATCGCTGTTCCATTTACGACTGGCATCTTTAGGAAATAATGATGTTTCGTAGCTAAGTTTATTCGTTGAAGATTGACTAACAGATAGCACTTCCTTTAATTCTGAAAGCAGTTGTGCTGTTTGCTGAGTTGCAGTTATGCTGTATGTATCTGCATCTACAATTTTATAGTTGGTAATCTTGTGATTTCCGAAAAATTGTTTTGCAAAAACTTCTGATTTGAGTTGAATGTTGAATTTGTAAATACGAGATGCAGGCTCTCCGATTTTTTTCCCGTTTATAAGAACAAACCCGTCTGAAATGCTGATTGTATCGCCCGGCAATCCGATGCAACGTTTTATATACGGTTTCCGGTTGTGAATGGATTTATTAATTTCAGAGGGAAGATTGAAAACAAGAATATCATTAACAGCAACTTCAGAATAACCCGGTAATCTGAAATTCTCGAAGCCCGGCAAACGTGCTCCCAGAGCAAATTTGTTAACTAAAATGTAATCACCTTCCTGTAAAGTTCCGATCATCGAGTCAGACGGAATATACATGCCTTGAAAACCAACTGTACGCAGAAGAAACCAAAACACAACTACAGCCAATACACGCAAAATAATACGTTCTGCCCAGCCTGTCGAAGGTGATGGATTCGTAGAAACAGCATTATTTAGATCGGGTAAAACTTCCGGCATAGTTCATTTAATTTAATCAGATACGTAACTATCTGATCTGCGGATTGGTTGAGTAGTGGCTACTTCTTCGATATACAACATCAATGTACTCATTGTTTATTGATAAAAAAACACGGCCTCTGTTTCAGAAACAGAGGCCGTGTACATTAATTAAAACTGAGTTTAGTTGTTGCTTTTAACAATGGTAAGGTGTTGTGCTTTACCGTTAACAACAGAACGAACTGCATAAACACCGGCAGCAAGTTGCTGACCGTTAGCATCTGTACCGTCAATTACAAACTGATGTGTACCGGCACCAAGTGTTCCGTTGTTCAGTACGCGAACAACACGGCCATTCATGTCGAGCAGTTCAACCTGTGCTGAAGCTGTTTCATTCATGGTAATCTGAATGCTCAACTGCGAAGTAAACGGATTCGGGAATGCAACAAGTGAAGACACTGTTGTATTGTTTACTGCAGCAAGGCGACCACCAACACATTCTGTAACTACAACACTTGCAGAAACTGAACCGGGGCAACCATTGCAATAAGTTCCGGTTACGGTGTAGGTTGTTGCAACCGAAGGCTTGGCAGCAACAGAAGCACCTGTAGCAGGCACAGTAGCAGGCGACCAGCTATAGCTCAGAGCTTCAACGGTGTGTGAACCGAGACCAGCAATAACATTGGTGGTGTCCTGAATCCACTCGGTGTAAAGTGTGGGGAAACCTGTAGCACCAGCCAGATTCGGGTTAATAGTGATACCGCTGTAAACACAAGCTTTACGGGTAAGTGTGCGGTTCTCAGTGTTGAAAGTTGTGTCGTTCCAAGAGCTGCCCGGATCGTTGCAGATTGAACCGAAAATATCACTGTAGGTAGAACTCACTTCGTTGTAAAGAGCAACTGCGTCATCGCCGTTAAACTGAAGACCTGAAACATAAAGATCAGCAGTGGTGTAAAGTAGTGCGCTGCTATTGGCTACAACGTATGCTGTCTGATCAGCAAGTGTACCGCTGAGTGCAATTGTAAATGTGGGAGAATTGTTATCGCAAGCACCGTTGTGATATGCGCGGATCTCATAATCGGCAAGATTTACAGTTGCACCTGTATTGTTGTAGATCTCAAGATACTTCTCAAAACCAGAACCTTCAACATACTGTGAAATGATGAGATCAGCAGAAAGTGTGCGAACTGAGAAACGTGCTGAATCGCCCGGGCAGTTGGTGATTGTATCAGCAGCCGGAGAAATTACGAGCACCGGATTTGCAATTACACGTACATTAACAAAAGCAGAGAAACCTACGCAGCACTCGCCGGTGGTGGTGGTTACATTGTAGGTACCACTTTCGGTAACAACAATAGACTGTGTAGTTTCGCCATTCGACCAGAGGTATGAATCGGCGGCTGAAGCTGTAAGTGTTACTGAACCACCTTCGCAAAACGAAAGCGAACCATCGGCTGTAACTGAAGCCTGACAATCAGTTGCTTCACCGGCACGGCCGCAGGTTAAGCGCACATCATCAATACGAAACTGTGGTCCATTGCTGCCAATTGCCGAGTTACGGAAACGAACACAAAGATCACAGTTTACAGGCAGCGTAGTTGTTGTAGTGCGGCGATGCCAGATTGCTGTTCCGCTGCCGGTTGGCAATGCAGGATAAGACATACCTGTCCAGGTTGAACCACCATCTGTACTGTACTCAACAATAAGCTGTGAACCATTTGAAGCGTTTGTGCTTTTGTGAATACCGAATGTAAGCTGATTCGGTGTACCTGTGCAAGCACCTGTATTAATGTCACAAATCTGAAACACGCGTGTGGTGTTCAGAAAAATGTTTGCTCCGCCTGATGCACTTGTGTAACCGGTTGACGGCAGTGTGTTGCGCACATCACCTGTACCCGAATAAGTAAGCAAATCATTGTCAAATGCATTTGCTGTTTCGTGTGTGGCAATGCTTGTGGTTGATGTAACCGTGCCCATTGATTCAATGACCTGAGCATTAACGGTTGTGGCTGCTGCAAGCAGCATTCCTGCGGCAAAAACACGTATCATCTGCACGGTTCTGTTGCCTTGTGTTGTAGTTTTCATGGGTGTATGTTTTTTTGTTTCTCCGGAGACTTTCATCCGGCGTTACAAACCTATCTCACGTACAACATGTAATCATGACGTGATCGCTAACATCACCATGAAATCAATTAACTAATATTGAACTAACAATCGCGGTTATTAATTAACACTCCTTTGGAAATTTTATTTCAACATTGAATACGTCAAATCATCTGACAATGTGCAAACAAAGCGGCTATTTTACATTCAATTAATTTTACTTAATTCAAATTCTTTACATTCATTAAAACCAATTTATTTGACTCTCCTTAACAAGAAATTTCGTTATCAATGTTTACTTCATAATGAATAAAAACTGCATGTTAACTACTTTACAGATTATATTCGGGAGCAATTACTTATCGGTATAAACTTTACAAAAAATAAATAAAACCTCAGATAAAGAATAGAAGCTATTGCTAAAATCAGAACATAATCAAGTTAACTCCCGGGAAGATTTTTTCGCTTCACCCCTCTCACCGCCTCTGCCGTCCACGGATCTTCCGGCCAATGATGTTTCGGGTATCGGATACGGAGTTCTTTGCGTACTTCCTGATAAGTATTTTCCCAGAAACTCCTCAAATCCTGAGTAACCTGTACAGGCCTGTAAGCCGGCGAAAGCAGGTGAATCATTACACGATTCCGGCCTTCGTTTATGGCGAGTGTTTCGGGTAAACCAAAGAGTTCGTGCAGGCGCACGGCAAGCACAGGTGCGCAAGGTGAGTATGACGTAACTATTGAATATAGTTGATGACACAGATTTGTAATCAGCCGGATTACAAAAACAGAATGGTATTTCAAATAACTCACAACCATTATGCCTTATCAATTACTAACAAAAGGCACTTTTCCGCTCTTGCTTTTTTCTCCATAGAAATAATATACCTGATACACCCCGGCAGATAAGCCGGGAGGAATCTGAAAAGTGGCCTGAGTACTTCCCTTACAGTCTATCTCTAATACCATCAACTCATTTCCCAGCATATCGTACAAAAATGCGGTAACTGGTTGTTGAAATGCCGTTGATACATAAAGTGTAATTTGTTCGTGAGTAACAGAAATCCGGTCGTTATCTGCGGTACTTTCAGGAATACCAATGGTCTGATCGAAATTTAAAATATAGCTGTTCAGGTTATCATTTTCAGAAGTCTCATTCAGTGTATCACTGGCATCGACTTTACAAAAGAGATAATAGGTAAGTTGTGTAACGGGGTTGTAATGTGGAACATTCACTACAGATGTAAGTGTTTGTTGGGCACCTACAGGTGACATGACGGCTGTATATGCTAGCGGGTCAGAAGCATCCAGAACATTATCGGCCGACCAGTAAAAGTTTAGTTTGCATGTTCTTCCAGGTCCCTGACTGTTATTGGTTACAGTTACAGGAACTGAAGTAGAGCCTGCCAGCAATTGGGAATTTAACGGAAGCATATTATCATTGGCCTGATAATTTACAGAGTAGCCACTCACCATAAAACTGTCGAGGCTGAATCCCTGATATTCAATTGTTGACCATATATAGTTGCTGCGATATTTAAACCGGAATTTAACATCAGACTGACCAGCAAACATCCCCGTTCCAAGTGTTACGTGGGCAAAACTGTTGGTTTGGTTAAACAGCCCCCAACCCGGATCATTATCAATGTGAAACAACTGAGTTGAGTTATACCAATTTTGACTTGTTCCAGAGTAGTACGGCATTGTTAACCAAGTTTGACCACCATTAAGTGAATATTGCAAACAACCACCACTTGTATTGTTTCCAACTGGCATACCCGTACATCTCAGTTGAAATGAAAGATTTACAGAATCAGACTGCGAAAAATCGAAACTTGGTGATTCTATGAATAATCTGGGGAAATCATCATAATCGTCTAAGTTGTTGTATCTGGAAGAAAAGATTCCCGAATTTGGATGCGACCAAAATGCCCAGGCTTGGTAGGCATCATCGAATACCTTTAAATTTCTGAAACCTGTACTGTCGTGGTACCACTTCCAGCCATCAGACGGGTAGCGGGTAAAGTCGGATAAGTAGGGAAAAGAATTAAATATTTGATTCGTATTCAGTCTGTAGGCAAAAACATTGTTATTTTCATTAAACTCATCATTCAAATTATTGGCATCAAGCACACCGATGATCCACGAATAATTTCCGGCTGAATCATTCGGTGCTGTTTCTAAACGGAATGGATAGTCATAGAACTTGCCTGGTAATATTCGATACACTGTTGAAGAACCGGCTGCATAATCACCTGAACTCAAAAGAGAATCTGTGGAAAGGTAAAATTGAATGCGGCCATTTTTAGAAATGTAATTTCCTTCATTTCTTATTCTGGCCAAAATATGTATATCCCGGGCAGAAGGGCTTTCCATTAATTCAGGCGATTCAAGAACAACAAGATCTGGTTTCCCCTCTCCAAAATAAAAGTCGTCAAGAATCACCCCTTCTCCGCCTATTTCAAAGGTAGTTGCTAAATTAAAGCGGAACTGTATGTACGGATAAATTCTAAATGTATCCAGCGCCATGGAAGATAAAGCATATCGTTTATTGGATCTTTTAAACGTGTAGTAAGCACGATCGATAAATAAACGCTGAAGACTATCTGCACCCAAATCCAATTCCAAAGCATTAAAACTTGGATTACCTTGCCATTCCGTCAGATCCCGGTCAGTCCAGTAGTACCAGTTAGAAAAGGAATAGGTATGCGTATGATTGGTATCGAGATGAATCCATGATTTTCCTCCGTCAACAGAATACTCCATACTTAATGCCGGAATTATATCATTTCTGTTACCTAAAGAAGATAAGTCATAATCAAGCTTGAAAGCGACAACGGGATTGGAAAGCGTACCAATATCAAATACTGGAGTATATAACTGAGTAAAGCTGTTGGTATCAATTGCAGTACATAACTGAGATGTATAAGCTGTTGTTCCTGAAAAAACACTGTCAAGAAGTGTACCTGAGGGAGAACCTAACTCCCAGAGATTCTCACCATATATTTTCCTTGTATGCCAGTGATCTGTCTGAAGTTCAAAATCATTAAGATAAGGTGCTGCCAGTGCGGGAGACTGAAATACTCTTATAAACCCTTCATTGTTATATTCCCGCATTTCATTGATTAGATTGAGTGTATCTATACGATAGACTATATAGTATAATCCGGAAGAAAATGAAGGCTTATTGTATGTAAATGGAAGAACCGAATAAGAGGTATCAGATTGAATTGGAGTCGGAATCATTCCAAGATAAATATCACCACTATCAAATATACTGTCTGTAGAGTAGTAAAAATGAATATCTGCAGAACCTGCTGTGGTCATTCCGCTATTATAAAACTCAAAATATGTTGTATGTGTGATTTCGGTAGTAACAGTATATTGCTCATCTGTATTCTCAATACTTAAATCAGGCATAGGTGCCCCTATATATACATCGTCTAATACATAGAGTGGACTGCCGCTACCCCACTGAAATTCCGGCACACTTAACTCTATACCGACCTTTGAGCTTGGAAAACTATCCAAAAAATTTAATTTATAACATTGACAGTCCCAATCTGAACTGTTTTTTTGATGTGAGATATTTTGATAAACGTTCGATGAATTAAGATAGTTTGGCTGAGTAACCCTGGACATAACAATTCGCTCTCTGTAATTATTTGAATAGGTAAATCGCTTGCGCATCCAATAACAAACTACATTGCCGGAAGTATTTCGTAAATCAAGGTAAGGAGTAAGCATTGTATTTGTATTAATTCCTGCTGAAGAGTTATAATTACGCCTTGAATAAAGAGCCCCTATTCCTGAATGAACACCATACGCCTGCTGATTTTGCGAATTCCCTTCTTCAAAATATATCTGATTTAAATTTGAAAACTGGGAATATCGCTCAATAGTATAATTACTTATGGTATCATCAAATGTTTCTACCCAGGGTAATTGAAATGTAGGCTCAATAATGAGAAGACAATATGAGACATTGTTATTCTCAAAAATTTCATTCGCCACATTAGTGGCATCATACTTATATATAATATAATATACCCCGGCCGAAAGTGAGGGAGGCATTGTAAATACCCGGGTATAATTTGTTATTGAACCACTAAAAAATGATGTATGCGATCCAATTAGCTGATCTCCTGTATCTAAAATACTGTCATTCGATAAATAAAAATTGTTGACTGTTTGGCCTGGAGAATTTAAATAATAACTTAAATAAAAATTTGTTACCACACTAATATTTGGAAAAAATGCTGATGCAGTATATGTTTGACCTACAGAAGCCCTAAAATCAGGAATATCAGGGGTAATTGAAAAGTCATCTATATAAAATCCGGGATATAAAGTTGTTGAATTAAACGAAGAAAAATAAAATCTGAATTTCACAGATGAATATCCATTAACTACATTTAATTTATGAATTGATTCACTCCATAGACTTGTTACACCGGTAAATGCGGGCCCCATAAAGTTAACATTAGTTAGCCCCCAGTTGTAATGATCCCCTGAACTGCCCGCAAGCACATTCCAGTTAATACCGCCATCAGTACTATACTGTAAATTGACACCTTGGGGTGAAAAAAGGTTATTTTTCCGATAGAATTTTACAACATGATTTGTCGTAACACCAGAAAAATCAAACTCAGGTGATTCGGCATACATTTCTGTCTGTGCAGGTGTACCGCCTGTTAAATTGGTTGCAAGTACTCCGGTTCCACTGTATGCAGAAGAACAAAATGAAGTGGCTGGTGTTCCCACCTGCCAGTTACCATTACCTGATAGATTGTAAAAAGTCCAGGAGGTAAGCGGAATAGAGTCGAACGACTGGTTATACTGAATTAAATTTTGTGATTTTACACCTGTTGTCAATATGAGCTGAACCAACAGAATGAGAAATGTAAAACGTGGGGCCATATTTATTTTTTTTGTAAAAATATTGATAATAACACAGTCTGAAAAGTAAAATGTTTGCCTATTTAGTTTTCCGTTTTGCGCCCCTCACCGCCTCTGCCGTCCACGGATCTTCCGGCCAATGATGTTTCGGGTATCGGATACGGAGTTCTTTACGTACTTCCTGATACGTATTTTCCCAAAAACTCCTCAAATCCTGAGTAACCTGTACAGGCCTGTAAGCCGGCGAAAGCAGGTGAATCATTACACGATTCCTGCCTTCGTTAACTGACGGAGTTTCGGGCAAACCGAAAAGTTCCTGCAGCCGAACAGCTAAAACAGGTGCGCTTCCGTCGGTGCTGTATTCGAGTTTTATTTCAGAGCCGCTGGGTACCTTTATTTTATCAGGGGCTAATTTTTCGAGTTGCTGTTGTTGTTCCCACGGCAACAGTGTTTGCAGCAGCGGCAAAATTTCGATGCGCTTGAAATCGTCGCGGCGGCGTATGTTGCCGAGCCACGGTGCAAGCCATTCGCCGGCTTTTTGCAGCAGCAGTTCTGTACTTACATCAGGCCAGTCTTCGTTGCTGCGCCAGTTGCGTAAACTCAGCACTCGGGCTTGCCATTGTTCAATTACTTCATTCCAATTAAACAGTGTGTGCCCTTCGCTGCGAATAACATTCAGCAAAATGCCGAGGCGTTCATCGTCGGTAATTTCCTTGAGTGGTTTGCTCGACGCAATCATTTCGCCGATACGCATTTCGGTGCGGGCAATGAGTTCGCCTTTTTGAGCATCCCAGCTCACCGTGCGTCGCGGTTTTGCCACATGCATAACATCAGCCGGATCGAGCGGAGCGGCAAGGTGAATTTTTCCTTCGCTGCTTCCGCCGTCTAAATGTGCAACAGCCAGCCATTCTTCATCGCCCAGCGGATCGTTTTGCTGCAAACGCGCTGTGCGTCCGTTAGCTAAACGGTAACGGCCATTCTGCTCCAGCCTTTTCGCAATGCGTTCAGGATATGCAGCCGAAAGCAGCAAACCAACAGCAGTGTGCGCGGGCAACACATTGTCAATTTTTGCATTCAGTTGCTTGCGCCAGGCCAATGCAAGTTTCTCAATGCGTTCGAGCCGCGAACGTTCTGCCTGCACATAATCCCGATTCCGCCAGCGGCGCAAAGCTTCAACGCGCAGCACAAGATCAGCTCCGGCATTTTCACCGCGCTGCATCGGATCACGCTCTTCGAGCAAGGCTGCAACATCGGCGGCCAGTGCTTCCAGCTTTTGCGGCACACTTTCGAGCAGCAAATGTGCAATGCGCGGATGTGCGGGTAAACGCAGCATTGCTTTTCCGCGCTCGGTTATTTTACTTTCTTCATCAAGCGCATCCAACTGCCGCAGCAATTCGGTAGCCTGATTGACAGCTGCAGCCGGAGGAACAGCCAGCCAGTTCAAATCTGTTACACTGCGTACACCCCACTGCGCGAGTTCGAGCATGAGCGGCGCCAGATCGGCTTCAAGCACTTCGGGAACGCGCTGCTTGGTTAAGCCGCGCTGCACAGTTTCGCTCCATAGGCGAATTGCAACGCCGGGACCTAATCGTCCGGCGCGACCTGCGCGCTGGTCGGCTGCATCAATTGTAACGCGCACTGTTTCGAGGCGTGTAAGTCCGGTGCGCACATCAAATTTCGGTACGCGGGCATAACCGCTGTCAACTACAATGCCGATACCTTCTATGGTTAAACTGGTTTCAGCAATTGATGTAGCCAGTACAACTTTGCGTTGTCCGTTTGCATTGGGTTGCAGGGCAGCCTGTTGTTCGCGCGGAGGCAAATCGCCGTACAGCGGATGCACAGCAAGTGCGGGCATAGTGCGTTCGAGAATTTCCTGAGTGCGGTGTATTTCACCTGCGCCGGGCAGGAACACCAGCAGATCGCCGTCAAACTCACGCGCAGCATTTCGCACGGCTTCGGCAACTGCATCGTGCAAACGTGCATCCGTGTCAGGTGCTCGGTAATGCAGGGCAACAGGATATTGCCGGCCTTCGCTGGTCAGCACAGGCGCGTTGCCCAGCAAAGCCGAAAGCGGAGCCGCATCAAGTGTGGCCGACATAATAAGTATGCGCAAATCGGGACGGAGAATTTGCTGAGCTTCGCGGCACAAGGCCAAAGCCAGATCGGCATGCAGACTGCGCTCGTGAAATTCGTCGAAAACGACAAGGCCAACACCATCGAGCGAAGTATCGTGCTGCAGTCTTCGTGTGAGAATGCCTTCGGTAAGCACTTCAAGCTGCGTAGCTGCCGAAACTTGATTTTCGAAGCGCACGCGATAGCCAACCGTTTCGCCCACGTTTTCACCAAGCTGCGAAGCAAGCCGCGCAGCAACGCCGCGTGCCGCCAAGCGCCGCGGTTCGAGCATAAGTATTTTTTGAGTTCCCAGCCACGATGCTTTTAACAAATGCAGCGGCAGCACCGTACTTTTTCCTGCTCCCGGCGGAGCTTGCAGAATGACAGTGTTGTTGTGCTCAAGCGTGGTGAGTACTTTAGGGAGAATATCGTTTATTGGGAAATTGGTTGACATGAAATTGGGAAGCTAAGATCGGGAGAAATGATAATAACAACACTTCATAACTTTTCATTTTCCAACTCTCTGTACCATTCATCTGTTTTATACTTCTCCGGAACTTCCTCTTTCCACGGAACAATTCCAAGTTTATCCATTTCTTCAAACCAACGATCACGAAGCGAATCAGGTAATTTTACAGCACAAAACGGACAATAGTTAATCGTGTAATACGATGAACCTCCATCCAGAATTTTCAATCCAAATTCATTAAACTTCCTGCTGAAATAAATTGGCGTGTCCACCTCGTCATAGTCTTCACTGCAAGACTGCTGCATCATTTCACACCATGTTCTTCCCACTACTTTATTAATACATAAGTCCATTCTCAAAATAAGTTTTTTCAGAAAAGTGTTTAAAATGCAAGAATAATGATGAAACTTTATCTAAGATAAGGAGTCATTTATAACACAGAAGCCCTAATGAAGAGTGCATTCTATTTAGAAACATGAGTACCAAATTTTCTATCTATCAATTTTAGCAAATATTTTCTTTCACTGCCCTTCCACCTACTGCAGTCATAATACCAGTTCTTCTCAAGAAATACCATATCATCATCAGGCTCAGTATTTTTATTTGGAAAATACATAAGTCCAAATCCTATTCTGGGTTTACTAACTTGCACACAATTTATCTTTTTTAATAATTTATTATAATACAACGCATTCAAAATTATTTTTTTAACAACATTTGAATCAATAGAGTTTACATTAATTTTTTCTGAATTTAAACATGAATCTTTAGACAGTGATATTCGATATATTGTATCACTCCGAAGACTAACGCGAAACAATTTTTCTTTTAGTGATTTATCATAATCTTCTCTGAAAGAAAAAGAAGATATATTACCCCTTACTTCATAACTGAAATTAAATATACTATCTATTAGAGGAATATCTTCCTTCATAAAAACAAATGTTTTATAATCAAAATCAACTTGATCCTCAATTTGTTCATCTCTACCTGACCATGAGATAAATGATGTGAATAAAATTATTAATCCTAAAAAAGATAATTTTCTCATCTTATTCTGTTTTTAGTCTCGTGTCTTTTTAATTAATAAAAATTCATGCTGAAATAGATAATGTATCAGCCTCTTAATGGTCATCGCTGCAAGTCTGCTGCATCATCTAATACAACGCTCTTTGCCTTGGTTCGTTTTTACTAGAATCCATTCTCAAAAATAAGTTTTTATTTAGTTAGCTAAACTCTATACAAAGTCATCGAGTTTTTTGCTGCACCTTCTGGGACTAGTATTCACACCTTCGAGATTTCAGAAACCTCGAAGGTGTAGTTTTTGAAACTTTGTAGGTGTAGATACTATCTTTGCACCATGCATATCGAACTCAAACGCATCGACGCTCCTTTTCATTTTGAAGCTGTAAACGACAGCGGCAATACTATTCAGTTTGACGGTTCTCCAGAAATTGGCGGACAAAACAAAGGCGTGCGGCCTATGCAGTCGCTGCTGATGGCGCTGGGAGGATGCAGCGCGATTGATGTTGTTTCGATTCTGCAAAAACAGAAACAGCCTATTGATGATTTTCAGATCAGTATCGACGGGCATCGTCAGCACGGTGCAGAGCCTTCGCTGTTTGAGCAAATACACATTATTTACAAACTCAGCGGAGCAATTGAACCTGCCAAAGCCCGCCGTGCTGTTGAGCTTTCGATGGATAAATATTGCTCCGTTGCCAAAACTCTCGAAAAAACGGCAACCATAACCTGGGAAGTACAGCTCAATAACGAGACTCTAGCATGAAGCCAGAAACCGACGCCATCCGCATTCAAACCGGGCGCACCGGCGAAAACGAACATTCATCGCCGCTCTTTATTACATCCAGTTTTGTGTTTGATGATGCCGAACAGATGCGCGCTGCTTTTGCTGATGAAACAGATGATAATATTTACAGCCGTTTCTCGAATCCGAACGTTCAGGAATTGGTGGATAAAATGTGTGCGCTCGAAGGCACGGAGGCCGGTTTTGCAACTGCATCGGGCATGAGTGCCATTTTTGCATCGTTTATGGCATTTCTCAAAAGCGGCGATCATCTTATTTCCTGCAGTTCGGTTTTCGGATCAACGCATACGGTGATTACAAAATACCTCAGCCGCTGGGGAATTTCGCATTCGTATTTCGACATCAATCATCCCGAAGAATTAGAAGCGCTGATTCGTCCCGAAACAAAAATGATTTATGCTGAAACGCCCACCAATCCCGGCCTCGGCCTGTTAGATCTCGAATGGCTCGGAAAGGTGGCAAAGCATCACAAAATTCTCTTAAACATAGACAACTGCTTTGCCACGCCGGCATTGCAACGCCCGGCTGATTTCGGGGCTGATCTGGTTACTCATTCGGCCACAAAGTTTATCGACGGACAAGGCCGGGTGCTGGGCGGTTTAGTGCTGGGACGCAAAGAACTGATCCGCGAAGTTTATCTGTTTTGCCGCAGCACCGGGCCGGCGCTTTCGCCGTTCAATGCATGGGTACTCAGCAAAAGTCTCGAAACACTTTTTGTGCGTATGGAACGGCATTCGGCCAATGCTTTGCTGATTGCTCAGTTTCTGGAATCTCACCCGGCTGTGGTGCACACAAGTTATCCGTTCCTGCAATCGCATCCGCAGTATGCTTTGGCGCAAAAACAAATGCGCGCCGGCGGCGGTGTGGTTACATTTGAAATTGCCGGCGGACTGGAACGCGGGCGGAAGTTTCTGGATGCGCTTCAACTCTGCTCACGCACAGCAAATCTTGGCGATACCAGAACCACAGCAACGCATCCGGCATCTACAACGCATGCAAAACTTACAGAGGCCGAACGAAACGCTGCCGGAATTACGCCCGGTTTAATTCGCATTTCGGTCGGACTTGAACACCCTGATGATGTGATCAACGACCTCAAAAATGCCCTCGAAACTTCGGGAGATTAACCGTTTTATCAGATTCCGAAGAGAAATACAGATAATCAATGAGCTAAACGAAATCATTGCCAGTTAGCTTATTTAAGTTTCTGACTATCAAAGTTTTAATTACAAGTAAAAAAAGCAAAACAAAAAGTCAAACCGGAATTTCAGGCGAATTCATGGTAATTACATTAAAATTAAAATGGCTTTAACTTGGTATTTATCTGAAACAAGTTGTACATTTCAGATTCAAATACATCTGAGCCATGAAATTTGCTGGAAAATATCTCTGGATCGCAGCCATTGCGGCAACAATTACATTCGGGATTAACTGTACAAAAGAAGAAACACTTTCTACGGGAAGTACAGGTACCACGCAAACTTACAGCCAGTCTCGTAACGGTATCGACGGTCATGCAGAACGCATGGCATTGGTAGGTATGAATTCAGAGTTGCAGCGACAGATTTTCAATACAAAAACGTATGCCGAAAAAGCTGCAATCTGGATGGATAAAATCAATACCACATTGCTCACCGGTAATTTCAGCGAAAATCAAAAGAATGTTCTTATTTCACTTCGTGATCAGATAAATAACGATTTGTGGGTTGAAAATTCGGCCAGCTTAATTTCATTCCAAACAAACTTCCACCCCAACTGGGTAGCACTTGCTCTCCAATATTTTGATGAGCAAACACTTGCCAATATTGTAAATACACCAGATGATTATCAGACACCCGGACCTTATGCCAACCCCAATTCCGGCGATTGCGAATGCAATACCACATCCGATTGGTGCCCGATAAACATGTATTGCAAAACCAGCAGTTGCAATCAGTTTGTATTCGGCTGCGGAAGCATGTGGATTTACCGCTGCCGCGGTAACTGTGATTTCTAAGCCTGCATGAAAGAAGTCCTGATTCCGGGTGTTTCCGGTGTTCTGTACTGCGTACTTGTTGGATTTTCCTTTTTTTTCCGCGATCATTTTGTGACTTATGCTGTTGCCTCGGTTTGTGTAATTCCGGCTGGCTACTTCTTTAATCGCATTTCTTCCATAGCCGCATTTCTTATTCTGCCATTGCTGCTTACCATTCTTATCGTAATGGTAAATACAGATATGTTCAGTATCACAATGCCCATTCTCGGTTTGGGAATTGTGATCGGTTACATAACCGGTTATGGAGTTTTTAAAACACGTTTATCATTCTGGAAATGGATTATTCTGCTGGTTTATTTGCTGCTGAGTACCGCTATTCTTTTGTTGATGATTCCGCACTGGCTGCTTTCCAGTTCGGTTGAAGACAACAAACAAATTCTCATTCTTCCACCTGCAATTTCTTCACTCAGCAACAACGGAAAGCAGTTAGAGCTGAACAATAAAATTTTGGTAATCGAATTCTGGCAAAGCAATTGTTCGGCTTGTTTGCGGCAGTTTTCGGTACTCGACCGGGTACAGAATAAATACAAATCAACACCCGATGTGGCTATTATTGCCATGAATACCGGTATTGAAACGGAAGATGATGCCCGCGCTACCTTTATGAATCAAAACAGCAATCTGTTTGCCGCTCTCGATAAAAATCAAAAGTTAGCCCGGCAGCTGGCGGTAAACAGCATTCCGGTTCTTGTAATTGTTGATCGCAATAACAGGGTTCACTGGAAACACAATGGATTTTACAACGAGGAAAAAGACATTCTCGACGAAGAAATCATAAAACACATTGAAGAAATAAGGTAACTGTTAGGGTACAAGCGCTTGCATTGATGCTGTAACCATGCGATCTTTCCCCTGCATATCTTTTTTCAGCTGCACATTTTTGAACCCAATATTCTGCATCAGTATGCAGGTTTCAAGCCCGAGTGCTTCGTTTATTTCGAGATAAAGTGTTCCGTCAGTCTTTAGCTTTTCAAGCGCAAGTTTTCCGATAACACGGTAAAATTTAAGCTGGTCTGTATCGGGCACAAACAAGGCCGTGTGCGGCTCGTGCTCTACTACGTGCTCCGCCATTGATGCTTTTTCAGACTCCAGCACATACGGCGGATTGCTGACTATAACCCTGCAACGCGGAAGTTTTTCGTGTGTTGATTCGTCAAGAATATCAGCTTCGATAAACTGAATTTCGGCCGCATTTGTTTCTGCATTCGCTGCAGCAACTTTCAATGCTCCTGCCGAAACATCGAGCGCATACACATGGCAGCGCGGCAATTTATTTTTTAGCGCAATGGCGATGCAGCCGCTTCCGGTGCCAATGTCGAGAATAGAAAAGCTGCCGGTATTTTGCCGCTGTTCGTCAATAATCAGCTGCACCAATTCTTCGGTTTCGGGGCGCGGAATCAGTACATCGGGCGTAACCTGTAAGGTGAGTCCGAAAAACCAGGCTTTGCCCAGAATGTATTGCAGCGGCCGCCCGCGCTTCAAATCTTTTACCGCAAAATGCAGTTTCAATAGCTCCGATTCAGTGACGCGGCTTTCGGGGCGCAGCAGCAAATCGTTTCGGGTGTAACCGGCAAATGCTTCAAGGCAATATTCCGCCATGCGGTCAATTTCATCGCGCTCATAACGTTCGGCAAGCTGCGTGCGGAACCATCGTGCAATATCATCAATGCGGTTGCTGGGAATTTTCATAGCCGCGCTTACTTTTCGGTTTCCCCGTCAACCGGCTTTTCGGCCATCGGCCAGGGAATTGCGGCCTCGGGAATTGCTGTAAGTCCTGCTGCTCTGCCCTGCTCCAGCATAAACGACCATGCCTGCGGACGTTCGTTCGGAATAATGCCGTCGAGAATTGCTTCGCGGATAGCAGTTTTTATAACACCCACTTCGCGGCAGGGACCAATGTTGAATGCTTGCATTATATCTTCGCCGCTAACAGGTGGTTGCCAGTTGCGCAAACGATCACGCTCTTCAAGCTCTTTCAGTTTTTCGCGAACTAACTCAAAGTTGCGCAGATAACGTTTTACGCGCTCTTCCTGCTTCGATGTAATGTCGCTTTCGCAAAGCTGCATGAGTGCATCTATATCATCGCCAGCCTCAAACAGCAAACGCCTGATTGCAGAATCAGTAATATCTGTTTTCGAAAGCACAATCGGACGCAGGTGCAGCAGTACGAGTTTCTGCACAAACTTCATGCGGTCGTTGAGCGGAAGTTTGAGCGCTGCAAAAATGCCCGGAACCATGCGCGCCCCGCGGTCTTCGTGTCCGTGAAATGTCCAGCCGTGTCCTGGTTCAAAGCGTTTGGTGGCCGGCTTTGCAATATCATGAAGTATCGCAGCCCAGCGCAGCCACAAATCATCACTGCGCTGTGCAACGTTATCAAGCACCTGCAAGGTGTGGTAGAAATTATCTTTATGTGCTTTGCCCTGCACCACATCTACGCCGTGCAGTTTCACCATTTCAGGGAAAAACTGTTTCAGCAGGCCGGTATCAAACAGTAATTTGAAACCGACAGACGGCACCGGTGTTTTTATGATTTTGTTCAGCTCGTCGGTAATCCGCTCGCGCGAAACAATACTCAGCCGCGCTGCATTGCGGGTTATTGAAGCCAGCGCTGCATCATCAATGCGGTAATTGAGTTGCGTGGCAAACCGCACAGCCCGCATCATACGCAGCGGATCGTCGGAAAAAGTTACGTCGGGATCAAGCGGCGTGCGAATGAGTTTGCGCTCCAAATCTGCAACTCCGTCGAACGGATCAATGAGTGCGCCGTAGCTTGCAGTGTTTAAGCTTATCGCAAGTGCATTGATGGTAAAATCGCGGCGGTTTTGATCATCTTCGAGCGTGCCGTCTTCCACCACCGGTTTTCGCGAATTGCGGTCGTAAGATTCTTTGCGCGCACCTACAAACTCAACTTCGTAATCATCGAGTTTAATTTGCGCCGTACCAAAATTGCGAAACACATGCACTTTTGTTTTCAGGCGCTTGGCTACAGCCTCGGCGAGCAGAATGCCCGAAGCTTTCTGCGCCGCATCAGGCGAAACAGCCACCACATCTATGTCTTTGCACGGCCGCCCCAGAATGACATCACGCACAAAGCCCCCAATCACATAAGCATGCAAACCGAGACGCTCTGCTTCGGCAGCTACAACGGCAAAAACAGGATGCTGGATGTGTTGGTTCATTGCGGGGGGCAAAGGTAAGATTTTCCCTTCGGGAATGATGAGTGATGAATGCAGAATGTAAAATGGTGATGGTGGTGGTTGACTTGAGTATATTGGTGGTTGTAGATTTGCACTCGTGCTCTCCGGCGGCTGAGCCTGTCGAAGCCACCGGGCATTGAATCCCCCCGGCGGCTGAGCCTGTCGAAGCCACCGGGCATTGAATCCCCCGGCGGCTGAGCCTGTCGAAGCCACCGGTACCAAAACACAATACACAAATGAAAGGCTACATGTACATACTGGAATGCTCAGATGGCTCATACTATGTAGGCAGCACAAAAAATTTGGCCCTGCGTTTACAACAGCACGAGCAAGGAGAAGGTGCTAATCATACTAAAAAAAGACTGCCAGTAAAATTGGTGTATGTCGAAGAGTTTTCGAGAATCGATTATGCGTTTAATCGAGAAAAGCAGGTGCAGAAATGGAGACGTGAGAAAAAAGAAGCTCTGATTCAAGGCAATTTAAATAAGCTGCCTAAATTATCTAAGAGTTATTCGAAGTGAGGCTTTTAAAAAAAGTAGAAAACTCAGCTAATTGAAGCGTTTGACTCTGATACGTGAACGTTTGTGCAAACGGGTTTATTTCTGCTTCATACTGAGCTGAACGATTGGGATAAACTACAAAATAAACTTTCAATATATTATCTGTCAATTCAAATTTTTCGAGGTTAAAAGATGTTTCCAGTTCCAGTATCCAATTTCCGGTTGTACTGTCTGTAATGCCAAACCCTCTTACCCAATAGCTCATTCTAAACTCATTGTCTTCGGTAACGAGTTTAAATTTTCCGTCGAAAATATCTTGTGTTTCTCTGAATGGGTTTTCCATTGTTGTTGGTATTCTTCGGTTGCTCGTTTCTTACTGGAAACCGTGTCGAAATTTAGGTTTTGGGGCTTTAAAGTATTGAGAACAGCTCAACTCTGAGAAAGTTAGTTGTGTTGATCGTAGTGGTTTTTAGGGAAGGCTTCAAACTCATCGCTAAAGAGTTAAGCACAGCATTATACAACTCCTTCCCCCCAACAAAAAACCCTTACTATTCCCCCCGCATTTTCGAGCATTCTCAACTATGACAACACGCGATACCAACTCGCTCACCCTCCGTTAATGAGTTACCGTTCCCGATAGGAGAGATTTTTGGGATATTCAGAAATATGAATAGCTAAGAGTCGCATAAGCAGTTTACTTTATTGACAATATTTTCACTATTTCCGAGGTCTTTTTGAGTTAAGTTTTTTAGTCACTTTATCTATTTGCTTCACAAAATGTTTTTCACCCTCTGATAATTCGTTTCTGGTCTTCTCTTTATATTTTTCATATTCAGCGTTCGCTTTTTTTAGTGCCTGAGTATGACTAATTGTTCCTGCATTTTGCAAAATGTCATTTCCCGTCATTCTTATGAAATCATCAAGACGCTCAATCCAGTCTTTCATGTACATTGGCTTACGGTTCAATGCTTGCAATTCGGCTAATTCCAGATAAGCAGTTACCATCCTGTTCAAAACGTTTAGCTCGTCTTCTTTTAAATAATTTTTGGCAATTTCTGTTTCCTGTTTTGTGGGTTTACTTCCTTTAACGTGGGTTAAACCAAGGTTGGGCTTTTTTGCATCAATACGCTGGTATATAATTTCAGCTGCTGTATGCCCGTGCGCTGCCCAGTGCATTTTATTTTGTACTGTTTGAAAAAACTGTATTGACATTTCCAGTCTTGGATCGTAATCAATACTGGTTGCATATATATCAAGTACTTTCCTCCAAAATATTTTTTCAGAGGATCGAATATCACGTATTCGTAACAATAATTCCTCAAAATAATTACCACCTCCAGCTTGTTTCAACAGCTCATCATTCATGGTAAAACCCTTAACAAGGTATTCACGAAGTCTTGCTGTAGCCCATTGACGAAATTTTGTACCCTGATGACTTTTTACTCGATAGCCAACTGAAATAATTACATCAAGATTGTAATAATTAGTAGGTTTTGTAGAAAAATCGGAAATTCCGATTTTTCTCATAGTTTGCTCATTATCAAGCTCCTGCTCCTCATAAACATTTAAAATATGCTCATTTATAGTAGAACGGGATTTTTGAAATAGTTCAGCCATTTGGTCAATGGTTAACCAAACGGTTTCATTCTCTAAAAGAGTTTCTATTTTAGTGTTACCGTCCTCGGTTTGATAAATCAGTATGCTTGAACTTGCCATTCTTTTTTCTGCTAACCAAAATGATTAATAAGCAAATTTATATCCTTTGATAGTAGTAATTACAATGTGAAATTGCAAGTTATACATATAAAACGTTGATAGGTGAAATTAGTGTGATTGGGCGGATTGTGCATTGGGTTTGGGTACAACAGTTTAGCTAACGTGTTTAGTAGTGTGGCGTGGGATTGTAGTGCGCTGCTTTGGTAAGCTTTACCGGTTGAGTTTCTTGTACGTATCTACTCGGAACACAAAACCAAGTCCTTTTATGTCAGTGGCTTTGCCGGTAATAAAATAGGTATTGTTCCAACGTTCTCCGTATGTTACTGAATCACCAAACAGTAATTCATTTATTTTTTCGAGACCGAAGAGGTAAAGATCTTTGCTGTTTGGCACAAACGATGCGCCTTTGGTAAGTTCTACCTGTTTAAGTTTTTCATGCAGCGCCGGCGGAATGTAAAGGGTTCCGCTGTCCACGTATGCGTCTAAGCATTCTGTGCATTCGTGATGTGTGATGTAAAGGGTGCTGGTGGTATCTTTTATGTGAAATGGTTTTCCGGCTATAGTGTCGGTTTGTGTGGGTGAAGTATGCATGGGTGGCTGCTTAATTGTGAGTGTGCAACCTAAGATTGAAAAAATTGAACCGAGTAGAAAAATTGCTAATCGTAACCCTGCACACATTTTGTCTTAGATTAATTTGTTTGATAATCAAATAGGTTACAAGCTGCTTAATATGAACATTCCACAAAACGAGTAAAACTTCATTTAAGGTCAAGCGTCTCAACCTGAGTCACATATTTTCTATTAGAATCGGCTATGTGCTCATAGTTCTCTTTTCCTACAAAAAATCGTGAAGGCATCCAGTGTCTTAACGGTGTTTTCAAATTTTCGAGATAATATTGCCCGGAAACTTCAAAGTCAAGTATTGCAAGCTGAAACGGATAAATTGCATACAACTCCCTGATCGTTTTTAAGAAGAAATTTTCCAACTCAATGGGGACTTTTGGGTTTTCTGTCCATGTCTTGTATTCATCACCAAATACCTTTTCTATTGCTGCGGTATAGAAACAAATGTCGAACCAATTGAAACCTGTTTCTACTGGTTCATCTTCCCTTATGTTGTATGTCAAAAAAGGAATATTGTAACTGCCGAGGTTCAATATTCCAATATGCTGAATGTTTAGAATGTCGGTTGTGATTGAATTCTTGTTTACGTCAAAAGGGCCAACCACATTTTCCAACGACCAAATGTAGTTTATGTATTGCTTTACAGGCTCGTTATCTGCACTGGGGCAAACCTGAATGGCGAGTTCATAAAAACCTCCTGTTCGTAGTTTTTTATCGAAGAGTATATCGTCGCATACCGCCATACTTTTTATTTCAGTTGAGAAAGATTTGTACACTGAAGTCTATCTACCGGCATATGTCGGCGGATCTTTTTCCGAAGTGGTACTCCTTTAGTGCAGAGGTATCTGCGACAGACAGAAAGGTATTTTTTTGATGGTTGAACAGGTTTGAAGTTAAGAATTTCAACTTTTGTATGTCTGAAATTTAGAGGGAGCTAAATACTCTTAATATTAAATATATTAACAAACAGACAATATATTAATATTCTAAAACACTACTGTCCGAGATAAATTTTAAAGAAGAGTCCTTTCTCTATAAGAGATTGGACT
>JBKDHA010000017.1:0-6697 GCA_046335555.1 Bacteroidota bacterium | reverse complement strand
GTATGCTTCGCTGCGCTCAGTGTTATTCTGTATGCTTCGCTGCGCTCAGTGTTATTCTGTATGCTTCGCTGCGCTCAGTGTTATTCTGTATGCTTCGCTGCGCTCAGTGTTATTCTGTATGCTTCGCTGCGCTCAGTGTTCTTGATGGTTTACTTCACTTCGCTGCGCTCAGTGTTATTCTGTATGCTTCGCTGCGCTCAGTTTTGTTTGGTGATTCGTTTTTTGCCTTGTTCGGAGAAGGTTATTTTGGAGCCTCGGATCATTGTTTTGATGTGTTCAACTCGGCGGAAGCGGAGGGCTGACCAGTCGTTGTCGATTGCGACCTGGCGTACGGGTTCGAAGCCCTGATCGCCTATTGCAGCCCAGCCGGTATCGCGGTTGAAATCGCATTTGTAGCGTTTGGAAGTGCTTTTGGGGTAAGCCAGCCAGATGATATTGTCGCCTTGTATCAGCTTCGCTAATTTGGGCGCTAACTCGCTGATTTCTTCAAGGCGGGTTACAAATGCAAGAATGAAACTGGCCGATTTTACGCCGGTCAGATTTTTGCGAATTGTTGTGAACTCTGCCATTGCTTCCATGTTTGTATGGAAACTGTCGGGAGCATTTAACACAATCAACTCAGGTTGATTTTTGAAATTGAGTTTTTTGAATGTAGCATCCATCTCAAAAAAAGAGTGTAAAGTGTAAAGTGTACCCGGAGTTTATTGTAAACTGTAACAACATCTATGTTTTAGTGATAGCTGTTCAGTGAATATACATCGGAGTTAAGTGTGCGAATTTTTTTCGCTTTCCACTTTCCACTCAACACTCTTCACTTATTTAACACGGTTCATGCTCATGCTTTTGAGCATCCAGTCGGGCAGTGGTTTATCTGCAGGACGTTTGCGGAGGTTGATGTACCAGCCGAGTTTTTTGAGTACCGGGACTTTGTGAGTTTCTACAAATTCGATGAGCGTGCCGTCGGGATCTTCGATATAGCTGAAATGACCGGCGGCTTCGCCCATGTCGAAACTGTTGGCACTGTCAACGGTAAACGGATGACCTTTTGATTCGCAGAGGGTTTTTAGTTTATCCATGCCAACGATGTCGTAACAGAGGTGAATAAAACCACGATCGCCCCACCAGCGGCCTTCGAAAATTTTGCGTGGTGTTTTGCTGGTGGTTTGTACGAGTTCGATCTGGCTGGAGCCGAGAAGTCTTGAGAATGCGCCGGCACGGGGTTTTGAGTGTTTGAGCAGTACACGCCGCACTTCAGTGTCGCCGCCGGGCAGTGCTTTGAGATCATCGAAGCTGCCGGTTTTATCGTAAACAACGGTGTCGTAGCCGAGAATGTCGGCGTAAAACTGCATTGACTTTTGCATATTGGTTACGCCGAGCAGTGCGCCTGCAGGACCGCCTGTGAGTTGCTTTCCGTTTCCGAACCAATCGTTTCCGGGGACGATTTGAAAGATATTTCCCCAGGGATCGCGCACAAAGAAATGCGGCTGTCCATCGGGCGAAGTAAGTACATCGCTGAGCACATCAGCGCCCTTGCTTTTGAGAAATGCATGCGATCCTTTTACATCGCTTGATTTCATGCGAGTAACGAAATGCCCGATATCGCCAAGCTGAAGTTCAAAGGCAACCGGAACCGGTGTGCGGCTGGTGTATTGCCAGATTTCGAAACCGCCGCCGCCTTTCATGTTGATAGCCAGAATAGCGTGGCGCTGATGCGGTTTGCCGCCTGTATAGGGCAGCATGAGATTTGCTTCTGCGGCTTCTTCAAAAACGGGAATATCCATGCCGAAGTTCTGGCGGTACCATTTGAATGCTTCGTGCACATTGGGAATACCAATGCCGATTTGCTGAATGCCGGAGATGATAGGTTGTTGCATAGTGAGAGCAAAGGTAAAAAACTGTGACGATGGTTTTTAAAAGGAATTTTGAAAGGAAAGTGGAATGAATTTCTAACCCAAACCTTCGAGGTCTTCGCTTAAACCTTCGAGGTTTCAAAAACCTCGAAGGTTTGGATTTTGAAACTTCGAAGGTTTGACAATCCCAAAAATTATCCGAGATACTTTCCTACAATAGGCATTCTTCGTCCGCTGCCGAAAGCTTTTGGGGTGACGCGAAGAATAGGTGCAAACTGTGCGCGTTTCCATTCGTTGCTGTTGACGAGTTTGAGTACGCGGTTCACGAGCGCCTCGTCGAAGCCCATTGCTACAAGCTCACGCGGGCCTTGCCGGAGTTCGATGTACTGATAAAGTACTTTGTCGAGCACATCGTATTCGGGCAGCGAATCGCTGTCTTTTTGGCCCGGACGAAGTTCGGCAGAAGGTGCTTTGTTAATGATGGTTTCGGGGATGATTTCGCCATTGCTGTTGATCCAACGGGCGAGTTCATAGACTTTTGTTTTATATACATCGCCCAGTACTGCAATTCCGCCGCACATATCGCCATAGAGCGTTCCGTAGCCAACAGCTGCTTCGCTTTTGTTGGTTGTGTTGAGCAGAATGTAACCGTGCTTATTAGCTATTCCCATTAGCGTAACTGCACGTACACGCGCCTGAATGTTTTCTTCGGCAACGCTGAACGGTGTGCCTTCAAACTGTTTTTGCAACATTCCAAGCATGGCATCGTAGCCGCTGCGGATTGGAATTATGTCGTAGCGGATGCCGAGAATTTCGCAGATTTTCACGGAGTCATCAACCGAATGTGAAGTAGAATATTCTGACGGCAAAAGTACCGGCAGCACATTTTCGGCACCCAATGCGCGTGCGGCAAGCACGAGCACCATTGCTGAGTCGATACCGCCGGAGAGGCCGAGAATGGCGCGACGGAATCCCATTTTCTGAAAGTAATCGCGGATGCCGAGTACAAGTGCATCATGAATACGGCTTATGGGTGTGCTCTGATCGGAAGCAACGGCGGGCATTGCATCAACTGCACTAAGATCAACTATGCGAAAATCTTCGGCAAAATAGTTGAGCTCTTCAACAACATCTGCATTGCGGTTGAGTACCATGGAGCCGCCGTCGAAAATGATTTCGGTTTGTGCTCCAACCTGCTGCACATACACAAGCGGAATGCCGTATTTCTGCACGTTGCGGGCAAGCACTTTGCGGCGGTTGTCGGCATGATTGTAGCTGAACGGAGAAGCCGCAATATTAATCATAACCGTTGGCTGCTGTTTGATGAGCTCTTCCATAGGCCAGCGGGTGTACATGAGATCATCTTCTATGTCCCAGAGATCTTCGCACACGGTGAGTGCTATTCGCTGGCCTTTGTAGTCGATGCAACTGAAATCGAATGCCGGTTCGAAGTAGCGGTATTCATCAAACACATCGTAAGTAGGGAGTAGGGCTTTGTGGTGAACGCTTTGCACTTTTCCGTTGGCAAGGAAGAAGGCAGCATTGAATAAGTTTTTGCCTTCGACACGCGGATTTACAGCGGGGGCACCAACAATTGCCGCGATTCCAACGCAATCGGCAGCAATGATTTCAATTGCTTCGTTGCAGCGGCGGATGAAATCGCTGAATTCGAGAAAATCGCGCGGGGGATAGCCGCAAACGCTGAGTTCTGCAAAAACTACAATGTCGGCGCCTTCGGCTTTTGCTTTGGCGATATGATTGCGGATATGTGCGGTATTTGACTCGAAATTGCCGATGTGGTAATTAAGTTGTGCGAGTGCGATTTTCATGTATGCAAAGGTATAAAGTTCTTGAGCTTTGCTGACTTCAACAGTATGCGGCATAAAAGCAAAACGGCGCGAAAATTACTTCGCGCCGTTTTGCTTTTATGATAAATATGCGATTAGAACAATACACCAACTGTGATTTGCACTGCGTTTGCGCGGAAATCTTGTTTAAGCGGACTGTTATTATTGCTGGGAGTACGGAAGAGGTAGCGCGATTCTTTTTTGGCTACGTTGGTAAATCCGTTTATGTAATTGATACCGAATACGAGTGATGTAGATCCCTGAATGTTATACTCGGCACCAAGGCCAACATTCAGAGCAAGTTTCATCAATTGCATATCGCTGCTGTTGAGGAGTTTTGTTTGTGTTGCACTTGCTCCGCCAGGCAGAAGATTTACTTCGTCGTTTACACGGCTGCGGGCACGCACAGAGGCATTCACACCAAACTGACCATAGTATGTCATGTAGCCAATTTCGTTTGTTTTTAATTTGAGCGTAAGCGGAATTGTTACATACGTAGTATTGTATGAACGTTTTTTGAGAGTGTAAGCACTTTCGCCGGTAAAATCGGCAGTGTCGCCGGGTTCAATCAGTTCATTATCGCGTGAAAGGAAATAGTATGCGGTGTCTTTAAAGTTGATTTTTCCGCCGTCGTAATCAATCTGAATACCTGTTGCGAAGGAGGCTACTTTATTTAGCCGGAATTCTGTAGATAGTCCGTAGCCAAATTTAAGCATAGCGCCGCCGCTTTCGAATTTGGCAGCGTCATCGGGTTTGTACCAGGTAATCATTGGAACGGCTTTCAGGCCGAATCGGAAGTTTTTCAGGTCGTTTTCTCCGTCCTGTGCATAAGCCAGTGTGCCTGTAAAAGCAGTGGCCAAAAGAAGCATCAATACCTTTTTCATACTTTTGGAGTTGGTGTTATCCTTCACAATTATACAACTTTTTCAATTTATGACGATGAAATCGATTGCGGCGCTTCTGAGTTTTGCTGTTCTGTTAACATTCAATTCATGTTCATCAGACCCGCTGGATGTTGATATTTCAGGAATTGAAGTGCCTGCTGTGAAAATACTTCGGTTTGATTCGGCACTGGCAGTTGCTGATACAAATGATGTGGTTGGTCTGCGCCAGCGTATGCGTAAAACCTACGGTGCATTTTCGGATGCTTTTTTTCAGAATGCGATTTGTTATCAGGCAGGAGATTCGGCAAGGTGTGATGCAGAGTTGTTGCGTTTTCTGGGCGACAAAGATTTGCGTGAGCTGCGTCGGGAATGTTTGGCAGCGCATACCAATTTGAGTGAAACAGAAGAGGAACTGACACAGGTATTTCGCTATTTCCGCTATCATTTTCCGAAGCGAAAATTACCGGAGAAAGTATATGCAATTACGAGTGGCTTCTCCTACAATTTTACACATACTGAAGGTGTTTACGGGATTGGCTTGGATTTTTACTTAGGCACAAACAGCAAGTGGTACGACGCATTGCAATGGCCTATGTTTAAGCGGGTTCGTTACAATAAAGCCTATATTCCATCGGGTTTTGTACGAAGCTGGTTGCTGAACGAGTTCCAGTATTCGCCTGAAAAAGATGATGTGCTGAACCGGCTCATGTACGAAGGCAAAATACTGTATGTGAGCCGGGCACTTTTGCGAAACACACCTGATTCTGTTCTTCTCGGCTATTCGCAGCAACAGCTTGACTGGTGTGAAGCCAGTGAAGGCTCTATCTGGGCTGCGATGATTGAGAAGAAGCTGATTTATTCTGAAATGCAGGACGATTTGAATCACATGACCGAAGATGCTCCATTTACAGCCGGTTTCCCGCGCGAATCGCCGGGCGGAGTTGGGCGCTGGATCGGTCTTCGCATTGTTGAAGCCTACATGGAGCGCAATCCGGCCACAACACTTGAGCAATTGATGCAAATACAAGATGCTCAGGTAATTCTTAATAAATCGAAGTACAAACCAAAACTTTGAGATGCTTACCTTTGCCGCATGCGCAACGCTGAGATCAATTACAAGATACAACTCGACGAGAACAATGTTCCGGAGCAGATAAACTGGACAGCCAGTGATAATGGCGGCAAAGGCCGCTGCAAGGCCATAATGCTTTCGATGTGGGATGAAGATGAAAGCAATACAATGCGCATTGATCTTTGGACGAAAGATATGTTGGTTGATGACATGAAGAAATTCTTTCATCAAACACTAATAACAATGACTGATACATTTGAGCGGGCTACCGGAGAAGAAAAAATGGCTGGCGATATGCGCGATTTTTGCGCCTATTTTGCTGAAAAAATGCAACTCTCACCGCCCCAACAATAAAAACATTCGTTTGCAGCATTTTGCTGAACGATTACTTCATTTTTAACAGTACCAATACCATTTTGTGCGGTTCGCATTGGTTTTCAATGATTAGCCGAAAACTGGTGTTGCTTTTAGTTTTTGATGAGGATGATTGTCGTAATATTTTTAAAAGTGAAGCGCAAAGAAAAGTGGAATTGGTTGATATAGAGGGCGATAAAATTGGGTGTAAACTTGACAAGGGGGATGATATGATGTATATTTGTATTGTTAATAGAAAATAGCCTTGGTTAATATTTAATAAGGCAGCAAGAGATGTAAATCTCAATTCAATAGTGTTTCACTTCTTTAGTCTGGTAGATAAACCCGAGAAAGAGGTCTGTTAATCAGGTTTGTTTATGATTTTGTTTGGGTTAGGAACTTTAGTCCTGATTGGAATTGTATTGTCTTAATTGTTTTATATGAAGTTGAATTTTATCGGGTAAGGCCCGTAACGCTGACTGATGTAAGTGAAGTTGTGTAAATTATTTGTTCGGGTAAGGCCCGTAAGCCTGACTGATGCAAATGAAATTGTGTAAATTATTTGTTCGGGTAAGGCCCGTAAGCCTGACTGATGCAAATGAAATTGTGGGTAAATTATTTGTTCGGGTAAGGCCCGTAAGCCTGACTGATGCAAATGAAATTGTGTAAATTATTTGTTCGGGTAAGGCC
>JBKDHA010000016.1:0-14689 GCA_046335555.1 Bacteroidota bacterium | reverse complement strand
TGGATATTGAGGGGCATGTGGTGGTATCGGGAAACTGGCAGTATAGTACGGGTTCGGTAAATGCGGCGAACAGTACGGTTTACCTGCGGGTGATGAATTCGACAGCGCGTGTTGTATCGGGCAGTATGACGTTTGGCAACCTTACGTTTATGGCGGCTTCAACCACATCAACAGTAAACATTGCTTCGGGAACTGTGCTTACGGTAAATGGTACGCTTACTACAACGGAGGTCAATTCGCTATTGCTGAACACTGGCGAAATCAGGGCGCGTGGCAATATCCGTATTGAGAACAGTGGTTCGACCGGCGGTGGCACTACGCAGGTGGTGGTTGACGGCAGCGGCGATCAGGAACTTTCGGGTACGGCTACTTCCGGAAGCGGTGCGTTGCCCAATATGCGCATTGCCAAAACTTCGGGCAAGTTTATTGTGCGCGATATCATTACCTGTGCCGGTAACTGGGTGTATGAGAGTGGTATTGCGGAGGCGGCATCAGGTTCAACGCTGGTGCTGCGTGGTTCGTTCTCTCTTGATGGTGAAGGAACTTCGGGTGGTGTTATGCTTTTTCATCACCTGCTCATTCACAGTGGAACACGAACAGTTGCTGGAAAGTTTAATGCCCGCGGCAATCTTGGCATTTTAAGTGGTGCGGTATTGTCGGCAACAGGCACGAGCCACATCATTAATGTGGGGGGGAGATGGACCAACCAAAATACTACGGGTGGCTGGAATGCGGGCAACACGTCAGTTGTTTTTGACGGGGGCGGCGATCTTGAAATTTTTCGCATGGGCGGTGCTGCAGAAACGTTTACAAACATTGCGTTTAACCGTATTGATGGCCGTACCACATTGAAATGTACATTAAATGTAACGGGTTCGATGACGCTGACCAAGGGCAGAATTATTGCTGCTACAGGCCGTCATCTTTCGTTTGCTGATAATGCGACTTGCACAGGCGGCGGCGCTGGTGCTTATGTATGCGGGCCGGTGCGCAAAACGGGGAACGATGCGTTTGTGTTTCCGCTGGGGGATACGTTGCTGGTGGATTCGGTGGCTTGGCATCCGTTGGCGATGAGTGCGCCTGTTACCAGCAGCGAATACGAAGCCACATACCTGCATAAAGCATCTGACAATGCTAATGGAGCAAAGGCAGATACGCTTGACAATGTCAGCAACTGTGAATACTGGGTATTTGAAAGAAAGACAGGAACTGCTGATGTTGTTCTCACCTTTAGCTGGAATCAATCATCTTGTCTTGCTAATGGTACCGAGGATATGACGATGGCAAAATGGAGCGGAACGCAATGGGAACGATTAGCATCAACAATAGTTAGCTACAATGATATTGTAGGCCAGATTGCATTAAATGCTTCAATTTCAGCATCAACTCCTATTCAATTTGTCATTGCTACAAATAAACTAAGTACATTATTTGTTCCTTCATCTTCGGTTTTGGATGGTTTTACTGCAAGATCATTCGGAAAGAAGTTATATGTAATATATGATGAAAAATATATTGGAGGATCATTAAACTATTCGATTTATGACATGCAAAATACACCAATCAATACTGCGTCAGCTCCTGTGAATAAAGTTTATGGTAGAAATTGGTTAATTTTTGATCTTTCGTTAATTCCGGGGTTATACCTAAACAAATACTATATTCTTGAAATACAAAATGAAAAAGGACAAAAAGAGTATGTTCGTTTTTGCTTGAAATAACTATGAAACAAACCATAATAAATATCCTCCTCGCAGTTGCTTTTGCCGGATTGTTGATCTATCTAATCATTGATAAATCAAACCAATCGACATTTACTTTTATTGATGTCAACAAAACCATTAAAGAATTCAAATTGACCAAAGAATATGAATCTAAAATGGAGTTTACTGACCAAAAGAGAAAACAAATACTTGACAGCTTACGCTTCGATGCTGAAATAGCATCACGACAATTACTGAATGATTCTGCTAATACAAAATTGCAGGAAGTATTTGTGGCAAAAAGAGATCTATTTCTTAGCAAAGAAGAGCAATTCAATAAAGATCAGCAAATGCAATTACAAGAGTACAACAATCAGGTACTAAAGCAAATTAATCAGTTTGCAGTTGACTTCAGGAAAGAAAACAATTACCCGGTAATACTTGGTGCAAGCGGAAATGGGAGTATTATGGCTGCTGACCCCAGATATGATGTTACCGACCAATTCGTAGCCTATATAAATACAAGATACAATGGCAAACAGAAGTAATTTCTTTCTATTTGGATTGTTTCTGCTTATAGCGGGATGCGGAAGGGATTCTATTCCGGCAAACGAATATGCGGAATGGATTACGAATGAGGGACATAATCTAAAGTTAACTACTGAAATGGGGGAATACAAAATAAGCATTCAGTATCGTCCAATCAGTATGATTGCGTTGCAAGAAAGCAACAATGACCCAACTAGTGCTGCATATGAAAATGCAACCCGAGAACTGTCCGGGATGCATTATTTCACCCTTCGCCTTTCATCTGCAAAAGATAATCAACGATTTCTCGATGCGTGTATTAGCTCTGGAAGAGAGATTAATGAGCTCATTAATTACTTTTCATTTGAAATGAAGAATGACTTGCAAATCATTGAAGATGGTGATACTATTTCTTGCGCACTATATACCTTTGAACGTAATTATGATCTGACACCGCATCTTGATTTTTCTCTGGCTTTCCCGGCTAAATCAAAAAGTAACGAAAAGCTGTTTTCTGATATTCAATTCATTTATAATGATCAAAAATTAGGGACAGGGCCGGTTCGTTTTTCAATTTCGGCTGAAACCCTCAGCCAAATTCCAGCTATATCACACAACAACTAATACCCCAAAAGCATGTTGCGTTTTCAAAATAAAAAATGGTTCAAAGTAATTGCTGTTACTCTCGCTCTTTTTATGCTGGAGAATAGTTTATTCCCGGTGGCTGCATTTGCTCTTACCTCAGGCCCCTCACAACCGGAATTTACTAGTTTTGAACCTATTGAGACCACCCAAATGGTCGATCCATATTCGGGCGACTTTACATACAATATTCCTTTGCTTTCTGTGCCTGGTCCTAATGGAGGTTATCCAATAAATATGGCATACCACTCAAATGTTGGTATGGAGCAAGAGGCCAGTTGGGTTGGTTTAGGTTGGAGTCTTAATGTTGGGGCAATTAATCGTCAATTAAGAGGTATTCCTGATGACTTTTCTGGTGATAAAATTTCTTATGAGTCATACATAAAACCAACTTATTCTTTTGGATTAGATATACCAGCTACAAAATCTAGAGAATTTTTTGGGTTTCCAGTTCCTATACCTGGTGAAGTAGCTGATTTTCGTTACCAGATTTACTACAATTCAAATAAAGGTGTAGGTTATCGTGCGATGTTTACACCAGCCAAGATTAATTCATCCAATAGTCCGGTTGGTCTTGGATTGTCTTATGATTCACAAGGAGGCTTTGGAATTGAGCCACGGTTAAATGTAAGTTCCATATTTTCTAACAAAGAAGATTTTGGCCTTGTTACTGAAAAATCAAATTCAGGAATGAGCATTGGTGCATCTTTAGGTATTTCTTCAAGAGAAGGGCTGACTAGAGCGAACTTTGATTTTAATCTTCAGGCAAATCAAGCTGCATTCCGTATTCTCTCTGATAAAGAATACTATAATAGAACTCAGTCGACAGGTTCTTTTCTGAGTTTTAATACGTTATCGGCCATTTCCGTTCCACAAATTCCAATTACAGGACGATCAGGGACATTTGATATTAAATTTCCAACAGAGAATTTTAGTTTTGTACCGTATTCGACAACCACAAAGCGTTTTCTTAATTATTCTGGTTACTATTCAGAAACTCAAGTCAAGTATGAGCATACACCGTATTCTAAAAATGCATATGGTTATTTATACACTGGACTTGCAGGGTCAGACGCTCAAATAGATCACGCATATAGTGACAACAATTATTCTAAAAGTATTCCCTATTTAAATCCATCTTCATTCAATTATGATCTCTATTCGATATCAGCTCAAGGTGTAGGTGGCCATTTTAGACCATATCGTTCAGAAGTTGGAATTTTGAGTAATGGAAGGGTTGAAAGTATTATTGAAATTGATAATAAAAATTATGAATTTGGAGCCGGGGGAAATACAGTTCATATTGGACTTGATCCTATGCTTAATGATGGTTCTGAATATATGACATCTGGAGCATGGACAAGCGGAAATTCATTGTCAATGCTCAATTTCTCAGCACAAAGCACGTCAGATAAGGAACCGTTTTACTTTCAGCTATTTGGAGAAAAGACAGCTACCGAATTAAATGAAAACTTTCTTTCAACTTGGGGGGGGGATCAGGCTGTAAGACTAAAATTAAATCGAACTTCCGATTGGGCTACTCGTGAATTTGAATCAGGTTTGGAATTCATTAATATAGAGAATGGTTCCACATTAGTGGATGTCGCATCTTCAATTGTTCTAAGAGCCAAAACAAAACGAGTAAAGCGCGCAGCACATATCCAACAGCTTACAAATAATCAGGCAGCCTTATATGGTTATTCATCAAATACAATGATTCATGATATAACCTCAAACTCATATATAAGTAAATTCGCTTCAACCAATACATCAAATTCATTATCTGAATTAAGTGTTTTACAGAGTGACGGGACACGTTATATTTATGGAATTCCCGCAATGAATAATGCTCAGGAAGAATGTTCATTTCGCGTAAATTATAATCCCTTAGCTTCTATTTCCCCTCAATCGCCAACTTCTGAACATCTAAGTCAATTACTTAAAACATCATCCTGCTTAAATCAAGCAGGAACAGATTTTATTGGTGCCAACGGAGGTAATAATTTGCCCCTGGATGAGTTTTTTCATAGAACCAAAGTTCCTGCATATGCGCATTCATGGATGCTAACAACTATTGTTTCTGCCGACTATATTGATCTTACTGGTAATGGCCCTACTGATGATGACTATGGTTACTGGGTAAAATTTAATTACAAGAAACAATATCCGGATTATAAATGGAGAGTCCCGTATTCTGATATAAGTTATAATCCAGGGCATATTGGCGATCCGTCAGATAATTCGGGAATGTATATGTATGGGACTAAAGAAATATTCTATGTTGAATCTGTTGAAACAAAGACTCATATTGCTGAATTCATAACAAGTTCAAGAAAAGATGCTGTTGAAGCATATGGTGTATTGGCTTCTGCAGAAAATCTGGCAACAAGTAAAGGTACACGTTCAATGCACCGACTGGATGAAATAAAACTTTTTACGAAAGCTGAAAAGATTTTAAATCCATCTAATCCGGTGCCTCTTCAGGTTGTGCATTTCGAATATGACTATTCACTTTGTCCCAATGTACCCAACAACAATCAACAGCCAGAATATGATGCAGTCAATAATAATCTGAACGCTGCGCATGGCAAATTAACATTACGAAAAGTCTGGTTCAGTTATCAAAGTAATAACAGAGGACGATTGAGCCCTTATGTTTTTGAATACAACTCGTTTAATCCATCATATAGTTTACATGCAGTTGATAAATGGGGAGAGTATAGACAACCACTGCCAGGTAGTGAAGGGAGCAATTACCCCGTCATTCGTTTTCCCTATTCAGTTCAAGATTACGTGCCTTCAGCGGCTTGGTTGTTGAACAAAGTTACTATGCCATCAGGAGGGAAAATAAATGTAGAGTATGAGTCAGACGATTATGCTTATGTACAAGATAAGCCTGCTTTGCAAATGTTTGATATAGTTGGAACCAGTACAGTAAATTCTGTTAACGGAAGAGCATCGCAATCGATTTACAGAGCTGATATAGATCCCAGCAACTCACATATTTATGGTGATGACGGAAACTTCAGAATTCACTTTAAACTAGAGCACATTCCAACGACAGCTGAGTTAGCACAGTATTCAGGTACAATTCAGCAAAAGGCAAAAGCATATGTTCTGGATAAATACATTCGGGGAATTAAAAAGGTCTATTTTAATATAGAGGCCGAATTAGTTTCTCCCGGACAGTATGATGAGGTTGGTGGTTATGCTGATATTGTTACTGATGAGGATCAGCAGGTGCAAAGGGACTATTATGGTATTGTTCAAAACACAAATGGCAGTTTAACTAGTTCTGGCTACATTACCTTAAAGAAAGAGCCAATATCTGAAGCTAATATCTTCAACGACTTTATACATCCGTTTCAAAAAGCAGGATTTAATCATATCAGGGCTAATCGTTCTGAGTTGATCTTCCCAAATCAAAATACAAATAACTGGAGTACAGCTTCTGGATTTTCAACAGTTAATGTAAGTTCTTTATTCGGATTCATTCCGGATGCTTATAAAGCAATTACGGGAATTAATCGTTATCTGGCATCCCGCAATTTTTGTGAGAAAATTAATATTAACGGTCGTTCCGTAATTCGCTTATCTGCTCCTGATGCTAAGATGGGTGGTGGGTTTAGAGTCAAAAAACTTTCAATCGATGATAGTGACTTTGAGTTTTCGGGAGATAATTCAACGTATGGTCAGCAATTTGATTATACAATGGAAGAAAATGGTGAAATTATAAGCAGCGGAGTTGCTTATGAACCGCTAATAGGGGGCGATGAAAGTGCCTTACGGTATCCTGTTGATTATAAGGAGTCAGTTCCGCTCAAATCCACTTTAAATCTTTTTGCCGAACAACCAATATTGGAAAGTTATTATCCCGGATCTTCTGTAGGATACAGGAAGGTAACGGTTCGTTCTCTTGTTCGAGAGCAAGCTACAGGTGCTGATAATTCTCCTGATGCTTGTCATAGTGTTAGTCCTGTAATCAGTTATGAATTTTATACCCCTAAAGATTTTCCAGTAATAGCTGATGAAACAGATATTTCGCCCTCGCCCGGAATTGTCAGAGCATTTTTGATACCTGGTGTAATGACTAAATATAGAAAAAGCTTGGCGCGAAGCCAAGGATATTCTGTAGTTCTTAATGATATGGCTGGCAAAATTAGAAAGGTTACTACTCTGGTACCTGCTGATCCGAATGTAACAGGAAGTGCTGACCGAATTATATCTCAGGAAGAATATATATACCAAACAAAGACTCCATACTCCCCCGGACAGACTAACGAACTGGATTGTAAAGTTCAAGTGATGAATAAGCGAGGAGTTTGCTCTGATGCACTTATTGGTGAAACATCTGAAATTTTCACCTCAATGAATGAAAATAAATCAGCATCAGAATCTGAAACATTGAATTGGAATATTGCCCTTAATTCGTCAATAATGCCTTTTATTATTCCTGTGCCATTGCCAACAATTGTAAAATCAGAAATGAGTTTAAAAACAGCGGTAACAATGAAAGTAATTTACCGAACCGGAATCCTAAAACAGGTTCGGAAATTTGACGGACAGGCAACCGTTGTTACCGATAACTTGGTTTACGATGCAGAAACCGGAGCACCATTAGTGACCAGAGTGAACAATGAATTTGATGATCATATTTTTGGATTTTCGGTACCCGCTCACTGGTTTTATTCGGGTATGGAAGGAGCTTATCAAAATCAGGGATTCTCACTTAGTGGTTTAAATAGTACAGTACAAAGCGGAGGCCAATTAGTTTTTTCAACTTCTCTCGTTAATGTTACTCAAGTTTTTGAACCGGGAGATGAACTTTGGATAACCCCCACATCAGGAAGTCCATTTAAAGCATACATTCTTGAGCTTGTTACATCATCCTCACAAAATGGAATCCGATTAATAGATACAGATGGTGATTATGTAACCGGGACATTGAAATCACTTTATATCATACGCTCTGGCAAACGTAATTTGCAGTCGGCAGAAGCCGGAAGCCTGACAATGAATATTGACCCACGTTTACAATCTCTTTGTCAGGGAATCCCCTTGGGTAATCAAGGCGATCAGACATTATCGCTTAAAGGAGTATTGAATGCCAATGCTGTTCAGTATTCGCAATATTGGAATAAAGGCTGTGGAACCGGCTGTGGAGTTGGTTCACAACCCGGAGATAAACTGAATCCGTTTCTTACCGGTATGCAGGGAGTATGGAGGCCTTACAAAACATACGCTTATCTTGAAGAACGAGAACAAGCTGATAACATTCGTGAGGACGGAACTTATAAAACATTTAATATGTTCAATTGGGATGTTCCTTCATTATCCGTTGCTAAATGGACATTAGCAGGAACCATAACGAAATACTCTCCCCAAGGATATGAAATAGAAAATAAAGATCCGCTTGGAGTATATTCTTCTGCATTATATGGTTACGGAAATTCGCTGGTAACTGCTGTATCGGCAAACTCAAGATATACAGAGATGTTGTTTGATGGGTTTGAAGATTATCCGAAGTCATGCGTTGATGCTCATTGGGCACTAACAACGCCCTCAATTTCCTCAACTGTTGCTCATACAGGAAAGAGAAGTTTGCAAGTAAATCCGTCATCTGATTATACAGTCGGTCTGAATACAGCAGCAACGCAGTCCGCAGATTTATCCGGTACTCCAGGGTTTAGTGCAAGCCTTTCATCTTCATTCGTTTCTTTATTATCGGGTGGTTGTAATGGAGTGTTTACACCTGTTTCAGGTAAAGATTATTTTCTTTCTGCTTGGGTTCATGAAAATGTTTCAGGACAAACATATGCACCCGTAACACACAATAATTCTCAAATTGTTGTTCAGTTTTATACAGATGCAACGCGAACGACCTCTGTTGGAACATCGCTCAATTTTACTCCATCTGCGGCTGAACAAATTATTGAGGGCTGGCAACGGATATCGGGTAAGTTTACTGTTCCATCTGGAGCCGGTTATATGGAAGTGAAACTCAGATCAACGTCAGCTTCGGCAACAGTAAGCTTTGACGACTTACGCATTCTGCCGGCAAAAGCAAATATGAGGGCTTTTGTATATGATCCAATTACGCTTCGTCATACTGCTGACCTCGATGATAATAATTTTGCTACCTGGTATGTTTATGATCGGGAAGGAAATTTAATCATGAAGCGAGTAGAAACCAGTGAAGGTATTCGCACTATACAAGAGTCAAGAATCGGATCAAAACATTGATACCATGCTTAAGAAAAGCTTTTTCATACTTATTTCTTTATGTTTCAGCATTTGCATTTCAGCGCAAAATGTAGCGGCAGATTTTGCACTAATGCATAATGCTTACCTGAATAATTATCTCAGTTTGGATTTCAGTGTGCGACAATATCAAAATGCAGCTGATCAAAAGGGCGAATTTATTGGCAATGGCATTGTCAGAAAATCGAAAGCTGATTACTATTCCCTATTTGATAAACAGGAAATGATTGTTGCAAGTAATAAAATGGTTACAGTCGATCATACTTCACGATCCATAAACTATTACTCTAACCTTCCGAACGAAAAGCCTGTTAAAGCGAATGCAATGATGATTGATACTTCCTTGCTGGAGCAAGCTGATTCAGTTAAGTTCTTGGGGCAATCTGAAGCTGGTAAAAAGTACATGATTTATACCTCAGCAGCAGAAGCAATAAGAACAGAAATAATAATTGATCCGGTTACTTTTTTAATTCGTGAAATCAGCTATTTCTACCCTCCGGCATCATCTGGTACTGACTATGGCGCTTACAAAATCACCATTCGTTATACACGGCTTAGTCTTGAAAAACCTGAGAATAATTACTTCAACCTAAATAAGTACGTTGCTCAAGGGAAAACTCCATCTGCAACTACTGCATATAAAAACTATCGTTTCACGATAATCAACTGAAGATGATGACCCCAGCGACCGTAAAATTTCGTTTGTTTCAGTTTTTGCTGATTTTGCTTCCGCTTACAGCATACTCAGGCAATATTTCTTTCAGCAATCGTCTGCAAGGATCAACCGGTTCAACACAAAACCGATATTCCCCGATTGCGCCCTTCAATACAGTTACTGTTGCCGATCCGGAATTCGGCAATACTGGGAATATTTTTATTGATCAGGGATACGAGAATCGTGTAACATTGCGTTATACGGGAGCATCACTGAATACAATCTTACATAATACAGCATGGTCATTTCAGGTAAACTATACTATATTCTTTTACCAGTTTAATGCTCCAACAACGAGTCAAACAGGTTCACTGACTATAAATTTTGACCCCGCAGCCCCATTTGAAGATATTGCAGTAATGCGTTATACGGGCAGTACTGCAAAACGGAAAATAGCTGTGCGCGTTGATAACATTACTCCTGCTCAACCATCTGGAATAAGCCTCACAGAAGATTTTACACTTGAGGCAGAAATACTTACCAACCGTATTTATAAAATGAATCTTACCGACGGGCTGCCTGATGTAAGACATCGTTTGCCTTATCCAGCCTCCGCTGCTGAACCTGCAATTATTGATCCGCAGGTGAACAATACGGTTGAGTTTACCTGGGATTATTTTCCGGGTGCTGAGGCTTATGAAATTGAATGGGAGTATGTGTATGCTGAAGCGCCCGGCTTTATCTACCCAATCAATGGATGTGACTTTTCTCAAGCCAACCATGTTATTGTATCTGATAATCATTATCAGGTTACTCTGGCTTATGAAGAAGGCTATATTTTCTATCGGGTTCGTCCTTTATCACGCCATTATCAGGCTCCGGAAAAATGGATTTCAGGTGCTTATTTTAATTTTGAAGAGGACTATTTTATTCTAAGTAAATCGCATGATGATAACCGAAATTGGATATTTGGGGCAGCTTATGCAGAAAATGGCCTCAAAAAAGAAGTAATTACTTATTACGATGGAACGATGCGACAGCGACAGGCTGTAACACGAAACAATACTGACAATAAAGCAATTGTGCAGTCAACATATTATGATTACGAAGGTCGCCCTGCTTTAAGTACGTTGCCAACTCCGAATCGCTCTTCGGCAGACATGAAATTCTATGCTAACTACAATTTGAGCGGATCAATCCCTTTCAGCAAAGTAAACTTCGACAATCAGAATAAGATCAGCAATCCCGACCCGATTAACGCTGGCTTAGGTGGCACTTACTATAGTGCTGCAAACACGCAGATGGCAGGAGATGGCTCAGGAAGTTATATTCCTGAAGCATCAGGTTATGCTTATGTTCGCACGTTATATGGAATAGACGGACTTGTTCAAAAACAATCTGCCGCAGGTATAACGCACAAAGCTGGTTCGGGACACGAAACTGAAACTTATGTAGCAACACCTCTTCAGGAAAAACTGGATTTGCTTTTTGGAATGGAAGCCGGACACAGCCGATATTACCGGCAGTATGCGGTGAAAGATGCCAACGGCCAGCTTGCAGTTTCGTATGAAAACATGCGTGGTCAGGTTGTGGCTACTGCTCTGGCGGGTGAAGCTCCCGCTGCAATGCACAAACTACCCGGTGCGCAGACAGGGCATACCATAAATGCAGATCTGAACAATTCAAATATTTTTTACCCTGCGCAACAAGCGTGGATTAATCATACAGAGTTGTTTGTTCCTTCGGCAGGCTGGTATAAATTTAACTATACGCTAAACTCAGGATGGTACACCAGCCTTTGTCAGGGAGGTAGCTATAGTTGCCAGTACAAACTTCGGATTACTGTATTTGATGGTTGTAACATGCCCACAGATGATGATCCGAATTATCAGAATAATGGTCACAACATTGTTCATGAAACAATTGATTATACTTTTGGAGCAAATGATCCGGCAATGCAATCTACCGGGGACTTTTGGGTATATTTTCCTAATACCGGCACATATATAGTTGAGAAAAAACTTTCGCTTAATGAAACAGCTATAGCAAGTGCAGTGGCAGATTATCGGGCTGCTATTGATCCGGCCAGTCCTACTTATCAGCCATCTCAGTTGTGCATTTCTCAGACGCTTATCGGTGGCGACGAGACTATTATGAATTCTATTGATCTTTCAGATTGTCAACCCTGCAGCACCTGCACAACTCAAAATAGTGTTGGTAACTGTGATGCACTTTATCAAATTCTTTTGGCTGATATGTCGCCGGGAGGACAATACTTTGATGATCTTACCACACAACCACCCGTTACAACTCCTTCTGACGATTGGATGAAGACGTGGGTATGGGCAAATTCTGAAACATCCCCAACTGCTAAGTGGACAAACGCTGCTTATTTTGATCAGGCAGGGAACCTTATGCAGACGTGGGATGATGTGCGCAATAACTGGAATTACCTCTGGTTAGAGCAAAATATAACTGGTACCACCGATCCTTCCGGTAATTATAATTTTGGCAATACACGTCAGGGAACATTTCCTAACTACACTTACACAACATCAAATCAACAGTTGTTTTCTGATTTAATTCAGTTTCATCCCGAATACTGCCATTTCGATTGGTGCCAGAAAACAAGTGAGAGTATTGATTTTGATATGGCGCTCTTTTCAAATAATACACTCGCCTGGGCACAAAATCAGGGATATATAACAGGAGGTGTGGCAGACATTACGGCACTGTTAAATGCAGATCCATTTTTTAATGATCCTGATTTTTCATCTTATGCGTTGACTGATTACAAAACTGCTATGCAGGTAAAAATGCAAAGCGGTTATTCTTCGGTTACTCCATCAACAATGTGGAATTATGCACTGTCGCTTACCGGAAACTGTACGGGCTGTGGCGACCAGAATTGGCAAGTATTTGTAGCCACATATGTTGCAGAAAAGCGAAAGCTGATGGAGGAGTTTAAAACCAAAGACTTTGGTTGTGCTTATCTCTATGATGCTGCAAATTCTGATGGTGTGGCAGACTGCAACCGGCCTGTTCAGGTAAACTACATCGAAAGCTATCTGGATATGGCCAGTGGCGACAAAGCATGCGGATTTAAGATTCGCGTAAATAAACCAGTTCAGTTTACAGTACCTTCAGGACCGGTTAATCATCCGTTTAAAGATGTAATTGCTGATTTCAACAACAATAGTATTTGTGAGAAAGTTGCCACAAGTACCTTTACAATTAATGCTGTTACTGGACCAACTGCATCTGTGAGCATTAACAGTGTAAATATCAGCGGAAGTGTGGGAGCTCCTGCAAATACTCCTCCCGCTCAGTTTGCTGCTCAGTTAGTTACTCAAATCAACAGTCAGGCTGTAACACCTGAATATTATGCTTCGGCTCAGGGTGCTACAATAACGTTGTATGCCAGTCCGGGAAGCGGAGTTACGCCCAATGGTTACAGTATTTCTGTAACCGGTATAAATACCTCTACACTGATTACGATGAGCGGTGGTGTTGACGTGCTCAGTTGCAACCCTCCTCTGCCACAATATCAAAACTGTTTCTGTTTCCTTATGGATCAGTTGGTTGAAGATGGTGTAAACAAAGGTTTGCTGGCAGCCAATGCCACAGCCTCCGCACAGGCTGCTTATATAGCAACGAGTATTAATACCGGGTATGCTGCACAAAATGTAACAGTTACACTAAATGATGTTCTTACCTGGAGAACTAACTGTACAAACTCTTTTAATAATAGTAACTACCCAACACACTCACCTGAAACATGGAATACTGCTAATTATGAATACAGTATTACCGTTCCGGGTCCCATTCGTTGCTGGGATCCAGATCCGGTTAGTGCATGTACAACTGATGTTGCAACCATTGTCAGTTTCTCGGCTGAACAGGAACTTTATGATGCCATAGAATTATCAGTTAACGATTTTGAACGTCGCTTGCGCGCACACTGCCTTGGTCAGGTCTATACAAGAGAAGATAATGTAACCTTTCAATCAACTTTTGCCGAAAACTTCACCGTTTCCTTTACGGAAAAAGAATATCACTATACACTTTACTATTACGACTTAGCTGGTAACTTAACACGCACCGTTCCTCCTGAAGCTGTTCAATATTTTGATTTGGACGCTCAAATCGGAGCGGCGGCAGCCTATACTTATTCACAAACAAATACTGTAACCTTTACAGCCGCTACACCGCTTCGTCTGGTAATAGCGACCTGCCGCTTGCTTCACAATGATGATTACATTGGTATAAATAAACGCGCAGCCGTAGAAAATGCCATTCGCCGCCAGCCTCAATCAACTGAAGCTCCATTGATCGGCGATTATCATGAACTTGTTACCAATTATAAATACAACACACTTAATCAGCCAACTGAATCGCGTATTCCCGATCATACCGGATCAATGGTCTTTTGGTATGATACCAAAGGCCGGGTACGTTTAAGTCAGGATGCCCGGCAGGCTGCTGCTTCGCCCAAACGCTACAATTATATTAAAATGGATGCCTTGGGACGGGTTACTGAGAGCGGAGAACTTGAAACTAATGTTACAGTTTTACAACTCAACAGTTTTATTAGTGCTGAAGATCCGGCCAACGGAGTATTTTTCCCCGACAATGTAACCGGATCACCGGTTCGCCGTGAAGTAAATCTTGTATTTTATGATGATGACCTCAGCATAACCGGACTAAGTTACCAGAACGGCACAAGCTACAACCGTAACCGCGTTACACACCGCATTTATCAGGAAAATTATAATGGTGCATTGACCGCTATTCAGGCAGGAACATACAGCCATGCTACACACTATGCCTATGATGTGCATGGCAATGTAAAAGAACTGGTGCAGGATGATCCTACGCTTACTGCAGCATTTGCTGGCCA
>JBKDHA010000015.1:0-5275 GCA_046335555.1 Bacteroidota bacterium | reverse complement strand
TCAAAACCCTCATTTTTAGGCATTCTTACTTCTGTAGAACAATAAAAATGACCGTACACACCTTTGATATCGTTTTGGACAGCATCCGAGGGTTCAAATCTGTTGTTTCGAGAAGCCTAATCGTAAAGCCAATGAAATCAGATATTTACATCTGTCCAATTACACAAAATCAAATTATTTTGGACAGCTGTGATAGAGAAAGGACTCTTCTTTAAAATTTATCTCGGACAGTAGTGATTCTTTAACACTAATTATTGAAATTCATGCATAACTTTAGTTTGTTATAAAATGATTTAATATATACCGATATGAAACGTTTTGAACTATTACTGTTTACCCTGTCTGTACTTGCTGTTTCTTCGCTCCTGTTGCGCTTCAGCGGTGGTGTTTATTTCACACAGTTCGGTCTTTCACTGCTGGCGATGTTTTACTTTTTGTGCGGATTTATTTTGCTGGGCGGAATACCGTATCAGGATATTTTCAGAAACTCATCGTTCAGCAGGCTGAACCGCCTTGAAATGTTGTATTTAGTACTGAGCAGTTTGGTTCTGGCATTTCTGCTTACCGCCATCCAACTCAAACTTCTCCTTTATACAGGTTCCGATTTCATGCTGGGCATCAGTCTGGGCGCAAGTTTATTTATTCTGGTTGCCGGACTGCTGCTGCATAAATGGATGCAAAAACTGCTGCTGAAACGTGTTTTACTGCGGATTTCGGTTTATGCATCAGTATCATTGCTCCTGCTGATAACTCCTGCCTTCAGTCTTATAGATCAGTACTCCGGTAAAAACACGGAACTTGCACAGATTCGCAAGCAGATCTGGGATAATCCTTACGATGACGGGCTGAGCCGCCATCTCTCCAGTTTAGACAGCAATAAGCAACCGATCCGGCTTTTCCCTTTTTCAAATATCCTGATGCCGTACTGAGAGGCTGTTAGGGAATTTTGTTTTGCTTTGATTTTGATGGATTTTTTGATTGATTGAGGCGCTTTTTGAACGGATACCCAGAAGGTCTCTGAGAAAAAAGCAACGAAAAGCAATCAAAAAAGACGCGAAATCATTAAAAAGAAAATTCTCTAACAGCCTCTAAGTTCTTTACTGAAGAGTTGCGCATTTTCCATTATTTTTGCCACGCATGCGCGACTTCCTCACATTAATTCGTTTGCCTAACCTGCTTATTATTGCTTTCACGCAATATATGCTGCGCTGGTGTTTAATTATTCCTTCTCTCAATTATTACAAAGTAAGTTTTGATCTTGAGCTCTTGCCAAAGTTCAATTTATCTGAACTCGACTTCTTCTTGCTTGTACTTTCTACGGTAATGATTGCCGCTGCCGGTTATATTATTAACGATTATTTTGATGTGCGTATTGATGAGGTTAATCGTCCGCGGGCAAATGTGGTGGGTAAAACCATTAAGCGCCGCGTGGCTATGGGTGCTCACATGGTCATTAACATTATCGGTGCGGGCATCGGACTCTGGCTTTCGTGGAAATACAATCAGTTTCGGGCAGGGTCGTTTTTGTTTATTACGGCACCGGCACTTCTATGGTTTTATTCTACAAGTTTGAAGCGGCAGTTTCTGATCGGCAATGTTGTTACTTCTTTGCTTTCGGCACTTGTAGTTTTGCTTGTGCTGCTGTTTGAATTGCCCGGCGTTTATTCGAAAGTGGTGCAAACCTATCCTTCGCTGATTGAACAAAAAGCCTACAGCCTCGAAAGCATTCTGAACATTGGCTTGGCTTACGCGCTGTTTGCTTTTCTGATTTCGCTGCTGCGCGAGATGATTAAAGACACCGAAGACTACGAAGGCGATCTGGCACACGGCTGCCGCACAGTGCCGATTGTACTGGGCATTGCGCCAACCAAATGGATAATGGCCGGAACCGCTGCCGGCGTTATGCTCATGCTCGGCTGGATTCAGCTTTCGATGGCAAAAAGCAGCGACTGGACATCTTTCACCTACATACTGCTGCTGCTGCAGGTTCCGCTGGCTGCGGTGGTTTGGCTTACGCTCAAAGCATCGGGCAAAAAAGATTGGAAGAAACTTAGCTGGCTCATTAAAATTGTAATGTTGGCTGGCATTTCCTTCCTGTTCATTTACGCCTACACTGTTAACAAACTTGCTGCCGAGCAATTAGCCAGTTATGCATCCACAACATCTTAACCGCTACCGCTTTATTCTGGCCTCCAAATCGCCGAGGAGACAGCAATTGATGCGCGAACTGGGCATTCCGTTCGAACTCATTACCAAAGAAGTTGACGAAAGTTTTCCCGCTCATTTGCAGGAAGGCGAAATTCCGCTCTACCTCTGCCGCAAAAAAGCCGATGCGTTTGATGGCGAATTAACACCCGAAACACTTGTCATTACTGCCGATACTGTTGTGTGGATCAATAACCACGTACTCAACAAACCCGAAAGCCGCAATGAAGCTATAAACATGCTGCGCGAACTCTCGGGCAGCCGCCACGAAGTTTATACGGCTGTTTGCATCAAGTCGTCGGTGAAACAGGAAAGCTTTGCTGCCCGCACCGATGTTTGGTTTAAGCCGCTTACACAGGGCGAAATAGAATACTACGTTGATAACTACAAGCCCTACGACAAAGCCGGTGCCTACGGCGCGCAGGAATGGATTGGCTACATTGGCATGGAACGCATTGATGGTTCTTACTTCAATGTTATGGGCTTGCCGGTGAAAGAATTGTACGAAAAACTAGCGGGCTGGGAATAAATCGGCCTGAGTTACTACAACTCCCCCAACACCACTTTCGGATCAATTGTAAATGCGCACTTGAAATGCGCTTCGGGACAAGCAGCGTGTCCGTGCAAGCCGCAGGGGCGGCAACTTAGTTTTTCGGGAGTTTCTGCTACACGCGAAAATTCGGAAACCGGCCCGAAGCCGAATGCCGGAACCGTTGAGCAAAACACGGCCGTAACTTTTGCATTGGAAGCCGAAGCAAAGTGCAGCGGCGCCGAATCGTTTACATAGTTCATCGCCGCATCGCGAATCATGGATACCGACTGCAGAAAGTTCAATTGTCCGGCCATGTTCATCACCTGCGCCCGGCCTGAGTCGCGGAGAATTTTTTCGCAAAGCTCTGCATCACCGGGAGCGCCGAGTAAATAAATGCGGTACTGCGCCGGTACTAAGCCAATCAGCTTTATCCACTGCGTGGCCGGCCATTGCTTGGTAAACCAAACGGATGCGGGCGCAATGCAGATATACGGCCCGGCAGCTTTGTGAAACGAAACCGCTTTTTCGTCGGCCGGTGTCGGGTACAGGCGCGGAGCCTGAGTTTCGCCGTCGGTAAGGTGTACAATCAGATCGAGGTTGCGGCGGATTTCGTGTTTGCCCGAGCCAATTTCGTGCGGGAGCTTTCGGGTAAACATCCAGCTCATCGGGTTTTTATCGAATCCGATGCGTTGTTTTGCGCCCGAAAACCCGGCCAGAATGCCCGATGAGGCGAAGCGGTGCAGCGTAATAACTACATCGTACTTCCGCTTTCGGATGCGGCGCAACAGGCCAAACAAGTTTTTGAGCTTGCCTTCTTTCTTGTTCCAGATCAGCACTTCGTGCAAAAACGGATGATTAGTCAACAAGCCTTCGTTGCCTTTGCGCACCAGCATATCAATTTCGGCCTGCGGATAATGTGCATGCAGCTTCTCGGCCACCGGCGTAGCCAGCACCACATCGCCGGTAAAGGCGGTTTGGATAATAAGAATGCGTTGCAGCGCTGCGGAACTCACAAGGCGAAAGTTAAAACTTAAACCGCTACGCTGAAATCACGCAGGGCATCGTTAAGCGAAGTTTTAAGATCGGTGCTGGCTTTGCGCTGCCCGATAATGAGTGCGCAGGGAACCTGATACTCGCCGGCCGGGAAGGTTTTGGTATAGCTGCCGGGAATCACTACCGAGCGTTCGGGCACATAACCTTTATGCTCAACCGGTGTGCTGCCGGTTACATCTATAATTTTGGTAGAAGCTGTAAGCACAACGTTTGCACCCAGCACAGCTTCGCGGCCTACGTGAACGCCTTCCACTACAATGCAGCGGGAACCGATAAAGCAGCCGTCTTCGATAATTACCGGTGCAGCCTGTACGGGTTCCAGAACGCCACCAATTCCAACACCGCCGCTCAGGTGTACATTTTTCCCAATCTGTGCGCACGAGCCTACCGTAGCCCAGGTGTCAACCATTGTGCCGCTGTCAACATAAGCGCCAATGTTTACATAGCTGGGCATGAGAATTACGCCTTTGGCTAAATAAGCGCCGTGGCGGGCTACAGCATGTGGAACCACGCGCACGCCTAATGCTTCGTAGTTGCGCTTGAGCGGCATTTTATCATAAAACTCCAGCGGACCGGCTTCCAGCGTTTCCATTTTGCGGATCGGGAAGTACATGATTACGGCTTTCTTTATCCAATCATTCACGCGCCAGCTTCCGTCTGACAAAGGCTCTGCAACGCGCAGCTGACCTTTGTCGAGCGATTCGATAACATCATGTATAACCGATTGTGCATCGGCATTGGAAAGCAGGGAGCGGTCGTTCCAGATTTCTTCAATAAATTCTTGCATAGCTGTTGTAAATGGACTGCGAAGGTAGTGCGGCAAAAAGGCTTATTCGAAAATTTGTCGGGGTATTTCCGCTATTTTTTTCAACGCAGCCCAAAACCTGAATTACCTTTGCTGCATGGCAAGGCTTCTGGCAATAGATTACGGCACCAAACGCTGCGGAATAGCCGTTACAGATCCGCTCAAAATTATTGCTTCCGGTCTAACCACTGTTCACAGCAAAGACCTGCTCAACTGGCTGGCCGATTACATCAAAAAAGAGCCCGTTGAAACGTTTATTGTTGGTGAACCCAAACGCCTCAACGGCCAGCCAACCGATGCCACTCAGCATGTTGAAGCTTTTGTAAAACACCTCCGCAAACAGTTTCCCGAAATACCTGTGCAGCGGATCGACGAGCGATTTACTTCCAAAATTGCATTCAGAAGCCTGATTGACAGTGGCTTAAACAAGAAAGATCGGCAAAATAAAGACCTTATCGATGAGGTCAGCGCGGTTATTATCCTCCAAAGCTATATGGAATCAATTGGCTAACGTATGTTTAAACAGGTATTTATTCGCTTGACATCTGCTTTTTTATAATGTATATTTGATTTTATCAATTTTAAATTTTCAAAAGAATATCCCGATTGAATAAACTTTGTTAAAAACTTTGTTTGAAAACGTAACAAAGTATTCATATAATCGTAAAAGCAATTACCTC
>JBKDHA010000014.1:0-16386 GCA_046335555.1 Bacteroidota bacterium | reverse complement strand
GCAGTCCCTCACCTCACCGATTGACGAACTCCTTATGTTGGTATAAACACAAACCGCTGGGCAGAGGAACGGATTTCTAAGATCGGTTCGGTGTGGGACGTGAGTTGCATTTTGCTTATGAATTGTGCCTCCAAAGGCTTTGTGCAAGGCATTTTTTGGCATTCTAGTTCGGGCATTCCAACATGCTCTTGTCTGTCTGAGCGATAGCCGAAGGACAGACAAGAGCTTTTCCGACTTTAAGCATTTTACACTCAACACTCTTCACTCAACACTTTTCATTCCTGAAGGGGAAGGGCAAAGGGTCCAGGCTTGCGGTTTCCCGGCAAACAGCACTTTGGTTTTAGCCCATGTAGTTAAAAACAACTCACTGCTGCGGTAGTTTTGCAAATCATCTTCCGAATTCCAGCGGCTGATGGTGTAAAGTACATTGGGCTGATCAGCCTGATAATTTAATTCGAGATGGAGGCAGCCGGGGGAATTGGCAATGCGGTGCTTGCTTTCTTCAAAAACAGCAAGAAACTCGGCCACGCGGGCCGGATCGAAAGTCATCTGAACAATGCGTGTAATCATTTCAGTTAATCTTCAAATACAATGCGAACTACATCGTTCAGGCGTAAGCTGAGCAATGATGAGGCTTTGCCCTGATTGATGGAAATTTCGAGAACGTCTGATGAATTGAACAATGCTAATTTTTCGCCCTCCGGCACATCGGCGTAGGCTTTGTGCAGTTGTGTGATTTCATCGCCGATGAGTTCGAGGGCAAAGCGGCGGCCGCGGCCAATGGTGTCGAACTCGGCGCGGGAAATGTCTGTTATCAGGTTGCCGAAACCATCAATGTAGGCAACAGCGCCTTTGAGCACATTTTCTTCGGGCGGATGCTGGCGGCGCAGTTTTTCTACAATGCCATCCTGTGCAGCGCCGAGTGCCGAAAGCGGTTCGCCGGCAATGATGCGGACTGCTGCTGCTGCATACAGATCGCGGGCAATAAAAGTTGAGCCAACATCTTCGCCGCGACTGAGCAGTATTACTTCTTCCGGGCGTTCGCGACCGAAAAGCGAGAAGAAACCATTATCGCAGCCAATAAAATAATGTTCGCCCAATTTTGCTGCAACATGTCCGAAACGCCTTGAAAGGCCTGCGCCAACTGCAACAATATGAACACTACCTTTAGGAAATTCAGAATACGCATGCCGCAGTACCCATGCCGCTTGCTGAATATCGTAAGCAGGAATGAGGTGAGTAATATCCGCAATCACTGTTCCGGGAGATAAACGCAGGAGCGTTCCGCGGAGGGCTGCCGCGTAATGATCTTTGTGTCCGAAATCGGTGGTTAGGGTGATTACACTCATATTACCGGGATGATCTGCTTGCAGATCGGCCGAAATGCGTTTATTTTGCAGCAAAAATAGCGAAACCGCATCCATAATCCATTGATTGTTCTCATTTAGCAACTTCTATTTTGGCAGAAAAGAATCTTGAAATCTCCGCAGTTGATCCGATTGTGATCTACGGAGTGAATGATGTAAAAATTGAAAGGCTTCGAAATTACTTCCCGAAATTGAAGCTGATTGCCCGCGGCGATACAATCAGAATGGTTGGTGATGCTGATGAAATTGCACGTTTTGAAGATACCATTGCTGCGTTCATCAGTCACTTCAACCGCTACGGTTCGCTCACCGAATCGAACATGGAGCACATTCTCACCGGCTCCGGAAACGGCGGCAACGGACATCGCGGCATTGCGCCAGGCGTTCAGGCAGGAACTGAACAACCAAACGATGTGCTGGTTTTCGGCAACTCGGGGCTGGTTGTAAAAGCACGCACTCCCGGACAAGTTCGCTTGGTCGAAAGCTGCGAGAAAAACGATATGGTTTTTGCTATCGGGCCGGCCGGAACGGGTAAAACCTACACCGCCGTAGCTCTTGCTGTGCGCGCACTGCGAAACCGCGAAGTGCGGAAAATTGTACTCACGCGCCCGGCTGTTGAAGCGGGTGAAAACCTCGGCTTTCTGCCCGGCGATCTCAAAGAAAAATTAGATCCGTATCTCCAGCCGCTCTACGATGCACTCTACGAAATGATTCCGGGTGATAAGCTGAAGAACTACATTGAGAACAATATCATTCAGATTGCGCCGCTGGCTTTTATGCGTGGCCGCACACTCGACAATGCTTTTGTTATTCTCGATGAAGCGCAGAATGCTACCGAAAGCCAGCTCAAAATGTTTCTCACCCGCATGGGACCAACGGCAAAATTTGTGATTACAGGCGATGTAACACAAATAGATTTGCCGCGCAACCAGCCTTCGGGCTTGCTACAGGCCATGAAAATATTACCGGGAAATGAAGGTATCGACTTTGTTTACCTTGATAATCGCGATGTGATTCGTCACAAATTGGTAAAGCGTATTATCGAAATTTACGAAACAATAAAACCACAAGCCACCGACAAAAAAGCATGAACGCGCTCACACAAACACAATTTTCTCTGCCCAACCAAACCAATTACTACAAAGGCAAAGTTCGCGATGTTTACAGCATTGGCGATGATTTGCTGGTAATGGTAGTGAGCGACCGCATCTCGGCATTTGATGTGGTGCTGCCGCGCGGTATTCCCTATAAAGGACAGGTGCTTAATCAGGTTGCTGCGCACTTTTTAAAAGCTACTTCCGACATTGTTCCCAACTGGGTGCTGGCCGTGCCTGATCCGGTGGTTACCATTGGCCGCCGCTGCACACCGTACAAAGTTGAAATGGTGATCCGCGGCTACCTTTCTGGTCATGCCTGGCGCGAGTACAGTGCAGGCAAACGAATGATTTGCGGTGTGCAAATGCCCGAAGGGCTGCGCGAAAGCGATCCGTTCCCGGAGCCAATTATTACGCCAACTACAAAGGCTTCGGTTGGGCATGATGAAGATATTTCACGCGAAGAAATTATTGCACGAGGCATTGTGCCCGAAGCAGAATATGTGCAGCTTGAAGCATACACCCGCGCACTCTACAAACGCGGTGGCGAACTTGCCGCACAGCAGGGACTCATTCTGGTGGATACCAAATATGAATTCGGGAATGCCAACGGAACAATTTACCTGATGGACGAAATTCATACGCCTGATTCATCACGCTATTTTTACAGTGAAGGCTATGAAGAGCGCCAGCAGAAAGGCGAAGCACAAAAACAGCTTTCAAAAGAGTTTGTGCGCCAGTGGCTCATAGAGCGTAATTTTATGGGGAAAGACGGACAGCAGGTTCCTGAAATGGATGATGCTTTCGTGAATCTTGTTACCGAACGTTACATTGAATTGTATGAAAAGGTAACCGGCATGAAATTCGAGCGCACCGATCTTTCGCAGGTAAACAGCAGAGTTGAGCAGAATATTCTGAACTGGCTTTCTGAAAATAAGTAGAACTCATCTCAAAATTATCCTTCCGGATTTTTCACGGCGTCTTTTTTGATCTGGCTTCACATCCTTTCTTGCCCAGAGTCCACAACTATGCGCTGCGAAATGATATTCGACATATCAAAAAATACTTGGAAAAATCTCGAAAAACAATTTTGAGATGAGTTCTAGTAATTATTATTCTTCGTCTTCAATAATTCCTTCCGGCTTTTCGTACTTCACCGAAGGATCGTAGATTGAAAAATAGCCGAAGCGCCGCATGAGGCGGGCAACACCTTTCAGACCATAGAAGTGGATATAATTATGTATCGCTTTTATGGTCTGTTCTTGTTTCCGGCCTTTTTTCTTTCGGCCTAAAATATCAAGCCAGTAGGCGAGGTAAGGATGCGTTGCATCTTTATCCATAAGGCCGATGCGGATGAGGTATTCAAACTTTTCGAGTTCCAGAAAGTAAGTGTCGAAAGCCTGACGAACAGCCAAATCTGTTTGGCTCAGCACACCGTTAACCGTATGCGGACGAAGATGCCAGATGAGTCGTTCATCGGTGATTACTGCGGAAAATGTTTTTTCTTCGGTAGAAAGCGTGAGACGTATCGCCGAAAAATCGAGCAGCTTTTGGGTGAGTTTGGTATTGGGATGTTCGTTGAACTTGTGCAGTTCACTCATTGCAAACTCGGCACTTTTCCAGCGTTGTGTGCTGCGGTATTGAAAAACACCCCAGACGAAGGTGATGATTGCACCGGCAGCGGCAATCAGTTCTTTATGATCGGAAATAAACTGGTAAATGGTGTGCATGGGTCAGGTTCAGAAAGTGCGAGTTTACGCGATCTGAATGATTTCTGCACCAGTAAATTTTCAACAGAAGTTGTTCCGCTACTTTGAAGTTTTTCTGGCAACCGGAGTTTTCTTCTTCTCCGCCAGCAATTCTACACACTCCTCAATCAAGGCATCGCGATCAACAGGTACAACGCCTACGCTTTCGCACACTAAACCTCCGGCAATATTTGAAATTTCGGCAATAAGTTCGGGGCGCAAACCGGCGGCGAGGCAAAGTGCAGCTACGCAAACAACAGTATCGCCGGCTCCGGAAACATCAGAAATATTACGCAAATGTGCCGGGATGCGTTTCTTTACATGGCGGCCGTGTACAAATATGCCGTGTTCTGAAAGTGTGATCAGCGCCAACTCAATTTTGAGTTTGGTTTTGAGCATATCTACCACTTTCGACAACTCACGCTCGCTGCTGTGATCGAAATCTATTTTCAAACCTTCTTTCAGCTCTTTCAGATTGGGTTTGAACAGTGTTGCACCCTGATAGTGCATGAAATGCTTTTTCTTGGGATCAACAACAACCGGCACTTTGAGTTTGCGCGCCCGACTCACCACTTCACGAATCAGTGATTCGGTAATGAGTCCTTTGTCGTAATCTTCGAAAATAATCACATCAATTTTATGTTGATCGAGCAGGTAGCTGATGCGCTGCAGAAACAAGTTTGTTTCGTGCGGCGTAATATCGTGCTCTATCTCTTCATCCATGCGGAGCAGGTGATGTGAGTTGCCGATAATGCGGGTTTTTACCGTGGTGATGCGGTCGCGGCTTTTGAGAATGCCTTTGGGGGCAAGCCGGTGCTGCTGCATCAGTTCCAGAAACTTCTGCCCTTCGCTGTCAACGCCAATTACCGAACAAAGAATAGGTGTTGCGCCCATTGCCTGAACATTCAGCGCAACGTTTGCCGCGCCGCCGAGGCGTTGTTCTTTGTGAGAAACAGAAACCACCGGCACGGGGGCTTCGGGCGAAATCCGGGTTACTTTGCCCCATACATAATTATCGATCATCACATCGCCGATAATCAGTACACGTTGTTTGCGGATGGTGTCGAAAATGCCGCGGATTTCTTTTTCGGTGTGCTTGGCCATACACGGTAAAAATTAGTGCTGCGAAAGTAGCTAATTCGGTTCGTATTTCACCGAACCTCAGAATTCAAACGAAGCCTGAGTTTCGGGGTTCACTAACTTGGTGCTTTTCCGTTCGGTATTTCGGTAGCAGTGAATGAAGTTGGTTTGTTCGGGCAAGAAATCGTAAAGCAGTTTGCTGGTAATCTGCACTTTTCCCGGCTGTGTGTAGGGTGTTGTTTCGAGGTAGCACCAGGTAGCCTCTTCTTCAATTTCGTAGCCGATCAGCTTAAACTTTGTGAGTTGCCCGCCAATCGAAATTTGCAGCCGTTCGCTGATATAGCGGCGCAGCAGGGGTAATGCAGTTGTATCCTGCTTTTGTAAATCAACACGCTTGCCGTAGAGCTTGAACAATGCCTGCTGCAAATCATCGGTAAACATCCGGCAGCTGGTATTCACTGTTTTTTTATTGGTATCAATGCGTATTTCTGTCATGCTGATGTAGTACGGATGCTTTATTACAGCAGCCGAAAAACAGAGTCCGGCAGCGGCAAAAAGCAGGATCAGGAACAAGCGCGCAGAAAAACGTTTATTTTGCATGGCGCAAAGTTACCGAAATGAGCGATTTCACACTCTGGTTTACTACAGGACTTGAACATATTGCCGACTGGCAGGGTTACGACCACATTTTATTTCTGCTGGTTCTCTGTGCCGGTTATGCGCATACCGACTGGAAACGTGTGCTGGTGCTTATTACGGCATTTACTCTGGGTCACAGTTTAACACTGGCGCTGAGTGTGCTCAACATATTTACACTGCGCAGCGGCATTACCGAGTTTCTTATTCCTGTTACTATTTTATTTACCTCAGTCGTAAACCTTGTTCAGATTCGGCATCCTGCCGCCCGGCGGAGCCGGGGAGTTTACAGTATGGCATTGGTGTTTGGCTGTATTCACGGCATGGGATTTTCCTACCTTTTACGCTCAATGCTGGGCGATACCACCGCCATTGCCGGGCCATTATTTGCCTTTAATCTGGGTCTTGAAGCCGGTCAGCTTATTATTGTAGCGGCTGTGATGCTCATTTCATTATTTTTGTCGGCCTTGACCAAGATAAAACCGGCTGATAAAACTTTCTTTTTGTCCTCGGCTGTGTTTGGTATCGCTTTTATAATGATGCTTGAACGGCTCAATGCTTTACTCACCAACTGAAAGATGCAGAAGAACATCCTGTACAGCCTTTTTGCTTCGGCAGCGCTTTTTGCAGCAGCTTTGCTCCCGGCTCAGAACATTTACAACAACCCAACATCGAACCACGGCAATAAATTCGAGCAATTGGGCACTATTTTACCCGATGCCGGAGCTGTGCGCAGCGGTTCGGGTGCTCCCGGCGCTCAATACTGGCAGCAGCGGGCCGACTACACCATTAATGCCCGGCTCGATGAAAAAGATAACCGCCTGCACGGTGAAGAGGTAATTACCTACTGGAACAATTCGCCGGATGTGCTGCGCTATCTCTGGCTGCAGCTCGATGAAAACGAACACAATCCGAATTCAGAATCAAATAATTTCGACGGCAGCAGCGTATCACAGCCTGTAACCACCGGCGAACTTGATGGTCTGGAACGCCGCAAGCAACTCGAAGGGCTGGGCGTAAATATTCTTTCAGTTACCGATAAAAGCGGTAAAGCTTTAGCTCACACCATCAACCAAACCATGATGCGTGTTGATTTGCCGGTTCCGCTGAAACCCAATCAGAAGTATGTATTTAAAGTAAAATGGAATTATAAAATTCCGGCGCGTTTGAAAGTTGGCGGTCGCGGTGGTTACGAGTTTTTCCCCGGCGACGGCAATACCGTTTATACTATTGCTCAATGGTATCCGCGCATGTGTGTGTACAACGAGCATCAAGGCTGGAACAACAAACAATTTACCGGCCGTGCAGAGTTTGCACTTGTTTTTGGCAATTTCGATGTAACCATGAATGTGCCTGCCGACCATGTTGTGGCATCTACAGGCGTTTGCCAGAATATTAGTGATGTGCTTACTCCTGCTCAACTTTCGCGTTGGAAACAGGCGCAGCAATCGAAAGTACCGGTTGAAGTAGTAACGCTTGACGAAGCGAAAGCCCGCGAAAAAAATCCTGATAAAACCAACACAAAAACCTGGCGCTACAAAGCTGAGAATGTGCGCGATTTTGCCTGGGGCAGTTCACGCAAATTTGTGTGGGATGCAATGGTTAATCCCATTGAAGGGCGCGACATTATGTGTATGAGCTACTATCCGAAAGAGGCTTATGCGCTGTACAGCCGCTATTCAACAAAAGTTGTGGCGCATACACTTAATGTATATTCCAAACACACCATTCCGTATCCGTATCCTGTTGCAATTAGTGTGGAAGCGAATAACGGTATGGAATATCCGATGATCTGCTTCAACTTTGGCCGCACCGATGGCGAAGGAACTTATACAGCCCGCACCAAGTACGGAATGATTGGCGTTATAATTCACGAAGTAGGACACAACTTTTTCCCGATGATCGTGAACAGCGATGAACGGCAGTGGAGCTGGATGGACGAAGGTCTCAATACCTTTGTGCAGTTTCTTGCCGAGCAGGAATTTGACAATAACTTCCCTTCATCGCGCGGACCGGCTAACAAGATTGTTGATTATATGCGGATGCCCACCAATCAGTTGGAGCCGATCATGACCAACAGCGATAATATTGTGCAGTTCGGTAACAATGCTTACGGCAAGCCCGCAACAGCGCTCAATATTTTGCGCGAAACTATTCTCGGCCGCGAACTGTTTGATTATGCCTTTAAAGAATACTGCCGCCGCTGGGCATTCAAACATCCCACACCTGCCGATTTTTTCCGCACAATGGAAGATGCGTCTGGTGTTGATCTCGATTGGTTCTGGCGTGGTTGGTTTTATGATATTCAGCCCGTTGATATTTCGCTCGACAGTGTGAATGCGTTTACTGTAGGCTATTCGGGCAATATTCCGGAGAAATGGGACACAGTGCTTATTCCGGCTACAAAGCCTGATTTTATTCACATTTCACGCGTTCGCAACAAGGCACAAGGCATGGAGTTTTTGGTTGACAAAGACACCACACTCCGTGATTTTTACTATTACTACAAAGCACCGCAAGACACTGCCCGTCGCGTTCCCAAAAACGAGTACGCCAACCTTTCGCCGCTCGACTCGGCAAACATGAATAAGTACGACGGCAAATATTTCTACCAGCTTCATTTCACCAATAAAGGTGGTTTGGTAATGCCAGTAATTATTCAGTGGAATTACGAAGACGGCACTTCGGAAGTTGAATACATTAACGCATACATCTGGCGTAAAAATGAATTGAACTTTACCAAAACCTTTGCAAAGAATAAAAAGGTTGTATCAATTGTTATCGACCCGTATCGCGAGACTGCTGATATTGATACAGGTAACAATAACTGGCCTCGCAATGGCTCTGCAGAGCCTTCACGCTATGATGTTTTCCGCTCAAAAGGAATGGGTCGTTTTGAGAATAATGATTCTAATCCGATGAAAGATAGTTTGAAGAAGAAAGAGTAAGTAGAAAGGAATTAGTAGAGGATAAATAAATAAAAAAAGAAGACCTTCAAGGTTTATTAAACCTTGAAGGTCTTCTTTTTTATTTATCTAAAATCGATACTCTTTTTCTAAATTAAATTTACTTCAATTTCCCTAATGCTTCCTTCATTCTGCGAACGGCTTCTTTCAACTTTTCGTCTGAAGTAGCATACGAGAAGCGGATGTAATTATCATCGCCGAAAGCGGCTCCGGGCACAACGGCAACGTGGCCTTTATCAAGCAAGTACATACACAGATCAGTGCCGCTGTTGATAGTTACGTTGCCATCGGATTTGCCGAAGAATGCTGTAACATTGGGGAATACGTAGAAAGCGCCGTCGGGCACGTTAACTTTCAGACCCGGGATTTCACGGAGGCCATCAACCACTAAATTGCGGCGGCGCAAAAACGCATCACGCATCGGGTGTGTGGTGGCAGGATCCATGAGCATTGCGGCATGCATGGCTTTCTGCGTAATTGACGAAGTTGCCGAGGTAAACTGCCCCTGCATTTTATCGCAAGCCTGTGCCACCCATTTCGGGCCGGCTAAAATTCCGCCGCGCCAGCCGGTCATGGCAAAGCCTTTTGAAACGCCGCTGATGGTGATGGTGCGGTCGTAAATAAAATCAAACTGCGCCATGCTTTCATGTCCGCCAACGAAATTGATGTGCTCATAAATTTCATCGGAAATGATGTAGCATTCAGGTTGTTTTACAATCACCTCGGCCAGTGCGCGCAGTTCATCTTTCGTATAAACCGTGCCTGATGGATTGCAGGGTGTGCTGAACATAAACAACCGTGTTTTCGGTGTAATGGCGGCGGCAACCTGCTCGGGTGTTACTTTGAAATTGTTTTCGATAGATGTTGGCAGCATTACCGGAACACCTTCGGCGAGCTTTACCAATTCGATATAACTCACCCAAAACGGCATCGGAATAATTACCTCATCGCCGGGATTTATCAGGCTGAGTACCGCATTGGCAATCGACTGTTTTGCACCGGTTGATACAACAATCTGATCGGCAGAGTAGGTGAGTCCGTTATCGCGGCGGAACTTTTCGGCAACTGCTTCGCGGAGTTCGAGATAGCCCGAAACATGCGTGTAGTAGCTGAAATCGTTGTCGATGGCGGCGTGAGCCGCGGCTTTAATAACATCCGGAGTTTTGAAATCCGGCTCACCAAGACTGAGGCTGATAATATCAATGCCTTGTGCTATGAGTTCGCGACTTTTGCGAGCCATTGCAATGGTTTGCGGCTCTGTGAGTCGGTTGATGCGGTCTGACAGATGTGTCATTGAGTAGAAGTGCGGAGGTCCGCTTTTATAGAAAGGCCAAAACTACGAAGTAAATTGCTTCGAGCCTTATACGCATTAGGTACAGATTAGTTCATTGGCGGGATACCCATCTGCTCCCATTCTTCGCGGCTCGGACCGAAAACTCCGGTTAAAGGAAGCCCGAGAAGACGCATTATAGTTGTAAGCTGTCCGCGATGATGTACCTGATGCATTACCAGCACCTGAAGCACGGTAGCTTTGCTCCATTGTTCACCATACATATCGTGCATATCGGTGAGTGAGGCATCTGTCCAGTGCGATTTGATTTGCTGCAAAGCAGAGGTCGATTGCTTTTCGTAATCAGCAATAAGGTCGGCAACTGTCCAGGGTGCATCGGCTTCTTCGTGGTAGCCATCTACTGTGATGCCGGTACGCGCCAGCATTTCGCCAATGGTATGTGTAATGTGCCCGGCCAGCGTAGCAGCATCGCGCACATTGTCATGCGGCTTTTGGTGGAAGTTTTTTTCGGAAAGTAATCGGAAGATGCGGAGTGTGGCTTCGCGTTCATCGTTCCAGATGGCTTCAAAATCGGCAATAGTGCGGAACATCAAGTTCTGATTTGTTGTGCCGCAAAGTTAGCATTACATCCCGGGAAATAGTGGTGCCGGAGTTTGCATTTGCGGATGTAAGTACAAAATACCGCGCACACCGCCGTAAACCGTGTTGTAAGGACCGTCGAACCAGGCCCAGCTGCTGGGACGGTAGGTAACACGCTGAAAACCGATAACCGGGTGGATTTGCGAAGGAAGAAACAAATAGCCTTCGGTTGAAATGCCTCGGGTATAGCAGTTTTTCTTTTTCCCTTTACTGTTCCTGATTTTGGTAATGCCCATGCGCATACCGCCATATTTTGTTTCCAGCAAAAGTGCTTGCGTGGTCATTTTGTGCGTATAGCGGCCTTTATGAGCACTTGTGTGCGTCCGCCCGAACGAATAGCCATAGCGGAGCGGCATGCTGCCAAAGCTTTGTTGCTCAAGGCCAATATCAATGCTCCAGCCCCAGTGAAAACCTGCTCCGAATGTATAGCCTGCTTTCACCTGCGGGGCTGCATACCACGGTAATTGATACATTGTAACTGCTGTTTGCTTCGGCCATTTTGGGAAAGCCGGTAACTGCAATGCAATGAAAAGCGAACAAATGAGCAGGAGGTTGCGGAACATGAAAACGGAGTTTTGGGGTATAACGTTTGCTGAGTTTAATGATACTATGATCCTGCATATTTGTTCACCCAGCCTGCATCCTGCATGTCGTGGAGTAGTTTAAACGCATTTTCCTGCCATATCGGATCGTTCCAGAAATTCGTGCCGTAGTTTTTCAGGATTTGCTGCTGGCTTTCCGATGGATGTTCGGGAAAACGCGCCCAGCCCGGACCCGGCGAGTTTTGAATATGGTATGGATAAGTGCTGTAGACTAATTTCCAGATGTCGTCAACTACCGGGCATGGATAGCCTGAACGCATGTAAATGCCGCCGATAAGGGTATCTGAAACAAAACCGCATTCGGCAATTTCGTATTTCACAAACAGGTTTTCGCTGTTTGGATTGGCAGGATGCGGACGGATTCCGGAGGCAATACTCATAAATTCAAGCCGCGAAATTAAATAGCCGGTAGCTTTTCTGGCCGGATCATCATACACCCTGCGACAGCGAAAAGTAATTGGCGAGCTGTTAGGGCCGGGCATCAGGGCAAAACCGATTTCGTCGCGGTAGCCCTCAGACGGGTCGCGGGCTTGCTGCGAAAGTGCCCAAACGATCAGGGCAGTCGAAACAACTAAAATTCGGTTCATGCGGAGGTGTTGTACGAAAGAACGACGCTTCCGGGTTATAAATTTCACACACCGCATTCATAATTAAAAGTTTGTGGCAGCGTTTTCTCAATATCCGGCATGATTTTGCCGATAAGTGTTCAACCGCAAAGGGAAATAACTATTTTTGAAACCGGCAGAAACATTTAACTCACCCATTCGCACATTTATGGATCATTCAACTTCGCTTATTCTCTTAGATATTTTTAAAATCCTCTTGCCCTGTTTGGTTGTATTTGCTGCAGCCTACTTTACAGTGCGCAATTTTCTCGACACAGAAACCAAGCGCCGTTTAGCCGAAATCCGACTGGCTAATCAGAGCGTGGTTACTCCTGTTCGTTTGCAGGCTTATGAACGCCTCGCTATTTTCCTTGAACGAATCAACCCCAATACACTTGTAACCCGTGTTCACAAAAGCGGTATGAGTGCGCGGTTGCTGCAAAGCGAACTCACAAAAGTAATTCGCACCGAGTTTGAACATAACCTCTCGCAGCAGATTTATATGTCGAATCATTCATGGGAAATGGTGAAAACAGCCAAAGAAGAAATCACCAAACTCGTAAATGTTGCAGCTTCAAAACTGCCCGATACAGCTACCGGTGTTGAACTCAGCCAAATGATTTTGCAGGTATCTCAGCAGATTGATAAAATGCCTACACAGGTTGCGCTTGAATACATTAAGAAAGAAGTTGGACAAGTATTTTAATGTTGAATGCTGAGTGTTGAATGCTGAATGAATTTGCATTAACTAATGCCTCAAATGCCGCTTTGCGGCATTTTTTGTTTTTTGTTTTGCTTTGCAAAACTCCTAATCGAGTAGAAGGGTTGATGTATTTATTTGGGTTGAACGAAAGACTGAATTGCTTAATGAAGCGGCATTATATAAACCGTATTTTTTCCGACCTTAGCGGCTATGCAATCTAACCAGCACGAACAGGAGCGCAAAGCGCAATTTTTGACTGATTCAGGAATCGAAATCGCTCGTACTTATCCGAAAACAGATATACAGGAAGAGCAGCCCGGAGAGTTTCCGTTTACACGCGGTGTGCAGCCTACAATGTATCGCGGTAAGTTGTGGACGATGCGGCAGTATGCTGGTTTTTCTACTGCGGAAGAATCGAATGCCCGTTATCATTACCTGCTTAAAAACGGAACTACGGGTCTTTCGGTTGCATTTGATTTGCCGACACAAATTGGTTACGATTCTGACCACGTTTTTTCTGAAGGGGAAGTTGGTAAATCGGGCGTGGCAATTGATTCGCTGCGGGATATGGAAATTTTGTTCGGCGGCATTCGGTTGGATGAAGTAACCACTTCAATGACAATTAACTCAACCGCCTCCATCTTGCTGAGCATGTATATTGCGCTTGCAAAGAAACAGGGTGCTGATGTAAAGAAGATTTCGGGTACAATTCAAAATGATATTCTGAAAGAATATGCAGCCCGCGGCACTTATATCTATCCGCCGAAGCCGTCGATGCGTATCATCACAGATATTTTTGAATACTGCAGCAAAGAAGTACCGAAGTGGAATACGATTTCAATTTCGGGATATCATATCCGCGAAGCAGGTTCAACCGCTGTACAGGAACTGGCATTTACTTTGGCCAACGGCAAAGCCTACCTGAAAGCCGCAATAGACAAAGGTTTAGACATTGATGTATTTGCCCGCCGGCTTTCGTTTTTCTTTAATGCACACAACAATTTCTTTGAAGAAGTAGCTAAGTTCCGCGCTGCACGCCGCATGTGGGCGCAAATCACCAAAGAACTGGGGGCAAAAGATCCGCGTTCAATGATGCTGCGTTTTCACACACAAACCGGCGGATCAACACTTACCGCGCAGCAGCCTCAAAACAACATTGTGCGCGTTACGCTTCAGGCAATGGCCGCTGTTATGGGCGGAACCCAATCGCTGCATACTAATGGCTTTGATGAAGCACTGGCTTTGCCAACCGAAGAAGCAGCCCGAATAGCGCTGCGCACCCAGCAAATTATAGCCAACGAAAGCGGCGTTGCCGACACCGTTGACCCGCTTGCCGGTTCGTGGATGGTAGAAGCTCTCACCAATGAAGTGGAAGCCAAAGCCTGGGAATACATCCAAAAAATTGATGCCATGGGCGGCGCTGTGGAAGCCATTGAGCAAGGCTACATGCAGGATGAAATCGCCGCATCTTCTTACGTTTATCAAACCGGAATCGAAAGCGGCGAAAAAGTAATTGTTGGCGTAAACAAATTTACCGTGCAGGAACCACCTATGGAAAACCTGTTTACTGTTGACGACAGCATCCGCACACAGCAAATGGCCAAACTGCAAACCTTACGCAGCGAACGCAACAACGAAGCCGTACAGCAAAACCTCAAACGCATCGAAGAAGCCGCCAAAGGAACCGAAAACCTGATGCCGCACATCCTCACAGCCGTAGAATCATACGCAACCCTCGGCGAAATTGCCGATGTTATGCGCGGTGTATTTGGTGAATTTAAATAACAGAGCGAGAAACAGAATGAGAAACAGAGCGAGAGCGGATGACAGAGCGAGAGCGGAGAATGAGAGCGAAAGTATTCGCATCATTCTCCGCTCTCTTTTTCGCTCAGTTTCTGTTTCTCGCTCTTTTTTTACCTCAATGCTTCGTAGTGTCTTCAACGATAACAAAAATTTCTTCGTTGTCTTTTTTCATCAGGTAATGTTCGCGGGCAAATTTTTCGAGTAGTTTGGGGTTGCTGCGTAATTCCTGAATTTCGTTTTGGTTGCGTTTGATTTCGTTGGTGTAATAATCGCGTTCGGATTCCAGCTTCTTTACTTCTGCACGGCGTTCCATTTGCGTAAACAGGTCGTTGCGGTCGAAAAAAAGAAGCCAGATCGTTAAACCAACGATGACCAGCAGGTATTTATTTTTGAGGAAGGTCGGAATGCGGTCGAATAATTTCACAGATCAAAAGTAGTTGAACAAGTTGAGTTGTTCCTACCTGTGGATAACTTAGGCGAATTGTTAATTGCCGCTTTGGAAATACTTTGCTGCTTTACAGTTGCGTTGTAACTTCATTATTCCAAATTAATCAATGAAAAAAATTGCTCCGCTCATAGCCTTATTTCTTCTGCTTGGCCTTGTGCTGGCCTATTCGATTTCCGAATCGGCGGCTTATCCTGCACATAAAGGCAGCAGTTTCAGGAGCGGACAGCTTTCCAATGCCCGTGTAAAAGCAGCTTATAAACTTAAATGGAACGGAATACGCAAGCAACTTGCGCGGCTCGGAACCGACAGTACTTCGTTTCAGCTTTTTCTTCGGGCTTTTAAAACGGAGGGTGAGTTTGAAATTTGGGTGAAATCAGCAAGGCAGTCCGAATTTAAACTTTATGCCCAATGGCCAATCTGCTCAGCATCCGGAACTCCCGGCCCGAAACGTTGTCAGGGCGATGCACAAGTGCCCGAAGGTTTCTACCATATCAATGTATTTAATCCGGCCAGCGCTTATCATCTTTCGCTTGGCGTTAGCTATCCGAATGCTTCTGATAAAGTGTTTGCCTGCAAGAAAGATCCGGGCGGTGCAATTATGATTCACGGCAATTGCGTAACCATTGGCTGCATTCCGCTTACCGACGATAAAATTCGTGAGTTGTATGTTTTAGCTGTAGAGGCGAAAGATGCAGGACAGCAAAAAATTCCGGTGCATATTTTTCCAGCCCGCATGAGCAACGAAAAAATGGCTGCACTCAAAAAGGAATATACTGATGCTGCTGTACACAAATTCTGGAGCAATCTCCAGCCGGGCTACAATGCATTTGAAAATTCGCACAAACTTCCTGCTATCAGCATTGATGCTAAAGGGAAGTATGTAGTAAATTAAGGTGATTACAGCCATATAAATTCAGCTTTTTTATTTTACTATATTGCAGCGTAACCGAGGATATGGTTACCATTTTCAACTTAGCTTATGTACACAGCCCGAAAAATTCCGCTGCGGATTATATTCCCCTTTGCCTGGAAACCTGTTCTGATTTTTATAACCTATTCTTCAGCCGTGTATGTGCTTCATGCATTTTTAGGCTGGACACATCTCACACTTCCGTTTCTGCCGATCACGCTTATTGGTACTGCTGTTGCGTTTTTCATCGGTTTTAAAAATAATTCTTCTTACGAGCGCTTGTGGGAAGGCCGGCGGATTTGGGGTGCAATTGTTAATGCCAGCCGCGCCTGGGGTGTTCAAACTATTGATTTCATTCATCATTCGCCCGGAGAAGTTTCTAAGGCGGCTGATACAGTTGCAGCACACCGCGAAATTATTTACCGGCATCTTGCATATAGTAATGCATTCGGCAGGGAGTTGCGACGTAAAACTGTTTGGGATGATCACCGTCC
>JBKDHA010000013.1:0-5950 GCA_046335555.1 Bacteroidota bacterium | reverse complement strand
GATGTGGGTGTTGATTTGGTATTCGGATGCTTACCGAAATGTTCACTCAGTTGCATTGATCTACTCGGTGATTTTGGGTGGGTGTGTATTGGCTGTTGGGCTTTGGTTGCGCAAGTTATATACCGGATACTTGCAGCAACGTGTAGTGGAAGTTGGATGATCTTATTTGCTTCTGAACTATTTTGTTACTTCTTCAAATACGAATGCCAAAGCTGTTCAAGCTTTGGCATTCGTAATTTATGGCTTGTACGTTGACTCTTTGAAACAGCAGAAAGCCTGTATTCAAGCCTAATTCCTGTGTTGCTTATTCTTTTATCAATCGAATAACAGCTTTTTTATCATCCGCTTGAATGGAGATGATATAAACACCTGCCGGTTCTTCTATGGAAAGAGTTACGATTTGTGCTTGTGTATTGTTTTTTGAATCAATCAATCTTCCTGAAATATCAGTGATCGAAATCGTTGATGCTTCATATACAGTTCCGAGATCAATGGAGAGGTTACCTGTTGTTGGATTAGGATAAATCGACAGGGCATTACCAAAGCCATTTTCAAAAATACCAATACCGGTAACAGCTGCACAAGCTGATGTATCGGTGCAACCATTTTGTGTTACCGCAACGGCATAATTTCCGTTTAAAGTTGCGTTAAATGTCTGATTGGTTTCTCCAGAAATTGCAGCAAAGTTGTTATTGCAATCCAACCATTGATAAGTTGCGTTGGATGCATTGGCGTTAAGCGTTGGCGAAGAATTGGTTACACCTGTATTCACTATGTTGATAGTCAAATTCAATGTTACAATTGAATCACATCCCCCAACATTAGTCAACGTATCTATTGCTGTATTGTTAGAGGCTGTGTAAGTATTCCCATCTATCCACGTAAATGAATTACAAGCTGTTTGGGTATCAATACCCGTGTTCGGAAAGCTAATGGTCAAATTCAATGTTACTACTGAATCACATCCTGCAGCGTTAATGTATGTAACTGATGGGGTGTTGGTGCTGCTCGTATAGGTAGTACTGTTTAAGGGCCAGGTATAACTGTTACAAGCGGCAACAGTAAAAGCAGTAGCTATTGGTGCGCAGAAAGAATACACGCGTGTCTGCCCGGAAAAATTACCTGCATCAATATTTAATATTGCACCAATGGCAACTGTGTTGCTGTCGCCCATGCTTACAGAGTAGCCTGAATTGTCTCCCGAAGCTTCTCCGTCAACGTCCATTCCTTTTTGTACCCATGCGTTTCCTGACCAGTGGTAAATACGCACATGGCCGGCATCGGTTCCGTTTCCATCATTATCCTTTGCCCCAATGGCAACGGTGTTACTGTCGGGCATGCTTACCGCAAAGCCTAATTTATCACCTATAGCTTCCCCATCAATGTCAATTCCTTTTTGCTCCCAAGCTCCGCCATTAGCGGGATTCCAGCGGTAGATGCGCACATGGCCTTCATCGTTTCCGTTTACGCTATTATTTGGCGCCCCAATAGCAACGGTATTGCTGTCGGGCATGCTTACTGAGTAGCCTGATTGGTCATTGGGATATTCACCGTCAATGTCAATTCCCTTTTGCATCCATGTGCTTCCATTCCAGCGGTAGATGCGCACATGACCTGCATTTAATCCATTATAAAGCGCCCCAATGGCAACGGTATTGCTGTCGGGCATGCTAACGGAATGGCCTGATTGGTCACCTGAAGTTTCTCCGTCAATGTCAATACCTTTTTGCACCCACGCACTTCCATTCCAGCGGTAGATGCGCACATGGCCGGCATCAAGTCCGTTTCCGGTATTTGCAATCGCTCCAATGGCAACGGTATTGCTGTCGGGCATGCTTACCGAATAACCGGAGTTATCATTTGCGGCTTCCCCGTCAATGTCAATTCCTTTTTGTACCCAGGCGCTTCCATTCCAGCGGTAGATGCGCACATGGCCGGCAAGGCTTCCTGTTGCATCATTTCCATAAGCGCCAATGGCAACGGTACTGCTGTCGGGCATGCTTACCGAACAACCTGAATAGTCTCGTGCGGCCTCGCCATTAATGTCGTCTCCTTTTTGCAACCACGCCCCGCCATTAGCAGGATACCAGCGGAAAATGCGCACATGGCCGGCATCCAGTCCGTTTGTACGATTAAACAACGATCCAATGGCAACGGTATTTTTGTCGGGCATGCTCACCGAGTATCCCGATAAGTCACCTGTGGTATCCCCATTAATGTCAATTCCTTTTTGCACTAAGGTTTGTGCATTACTGGTGCCGATTAGTGTAAATACAGCAAGGAGGAGCGTAATTGTTTTTGTCATAGAATCGGTTTTGGGGTCTTGTTGGATTGAATGTGTTAGCACTGCACTGTTTTTTAACTTCACACAATCAGGCGAATAGTTCTCGACTGTATTTCAACAGAAGGGGCAAATTTAACGATTTGAATTTCTTAGCAAAAAGGGGGCTGATCATTATTTTCTGGTAGAACTTATCTAGGAATTGTTTTTTGAGAAGTTCTTGATCTTTTGACTCAAAAACGCTTTTCACTTTTTGAATGTGAAAAGCTAGAGGGTGTAAAACGAAATGGTGTATTAGTTTTCTGAAAATGCGGGAGCTTTTTTATGCTTACTTGGGGTACTTGCTTACGATCTGTTTATCTGTTGCAGGAGTTGTTTCTACGCTGATGTGGGTGTTGATTTGGTATTCGGATGCTTATCGAAATGTACACTCAGTTGGTTTGATCTACTCGGTGATTTTGGGTGGGTGTGTGTTGTTTTCTTTTTGTGGGCTAAGACAAAGTATAGCGGATATGTTATGGCTTAGCTTGTGTCGTTGAGCTGTTTCTCTCAACAGTGTTGAGCGTTTTGATAAGTGCTGATATTTTAAAGTGGTCGAATTTGACCATTTTAGAATATAATTACAAAATAATAGAATGTTAGATGCGATGCTATTGTAACGAATAATAAGTTGGGCTTTTTAGCTATGATTACACATTACACACAGCAGTAATACGGCAGTGTTTTGAAAAAGCCTTTCTTCAAGAAGGTGTAAAATCAACAATAACTCCTCCATCAACTATAATATAATTCCGATCCCCTAATTTGTACTTGCCAGTTTTAGCTATGCTGCCAAATTGATAAACACCATTATTGATAACTGGTAAGGCATTTTCAGAATCGAGTCTGATATAAATAATTCCTTTATCAGTATTAAATTCACTGTAAAAAGCGGAATTCCTTTTTTTTGCCGCCCCTATTTTACTTTCATTGTTTCTTAATTCAACAATATTGCTAATCGATGAATCATTAATAGATGGCATATTCTGCGCACTTAAATACTTGTCATTAAGAAAAGTCATTACTCTTTCAATGGAGTTTAGTTCACCATCGTATTTGTTTTCATTTACAAATACCGCATACTCTTCGCTACTGTCGACTTTAAGAGCTAATATATTTTCATCAAAAAAACCGTGTTTGAATAAATAGCTATCTGTCTTTTTGTCGATTAATAATGATTTATTTCCTATGTATTCCCATTTAGCTTTTTCTACTTTCCCATTTGTTGATATCAATAACTCATTGTTCGATCTAAATATGTAAACAATTTTGTTGGATAATATATTGTCGATGGAAACCCAATGTTGATTTGTCAATAATGTTAAGTTATCGAGTTTCTCACTGTACCTTTGAATTTTAGGGAATATATCTGCAAGAAATGTTATCATTTGACTATGTTGTCTTTATTATTTACTACAAATCGTTTTGTAAGTAGGTATGATTTTATTGCTTATTCTAAGTTAGATATTAAAGAGTTAATGCAAATAAATATTAATAGATGTGAAGTCTTCCCCAAATCAGCTACGCCGATAAATATAATGAAGATTGATTAATATCTAGTAAAAAAGTAAGGAACAAATCCTCGGAGAACAGAGCATAATAGATCTTCCCATATCTGCGTAAGAACTCGCGTGGTGAGCGATTGCGCAAGCCCAATTCTGACTAACACGATCACATTGAAACGCCTTGCGAAACGTTGCTATGAATCATTGCTTGATTATAACTTAAAAGACAGCCCAGAACAAACGTTGATGGGTCTTTCCTTTACATCATGAACCGCCGTATACGAGATCCGTATGCACGGTGGTGTGAGAGCCTCTCCCTGTCAGGGAAAGCTGGCAGGGCGGGCTACTCGATTATAGGACGTTTTATTTTTTTCCAGTTCGTTTTGTCATTTTTGCTACTCCGTCACCAGGTGAAATAACTGTAGTCACTTTTGCATTCGTTACAAGTCTTTGCATAATTTTCCCAATCGGCTCTCCTGTCCGTTTGCTTTCTTCAATTGCGTCTTGGAGTAATTTACCCGAAAATGTTTGTCCTTTTGGAGCCTCAATAAAGGTCTGACGGTTTATTGTTGCGTTCTCAAAGTCGTCAGTTACTTTTGTTGCGTTGTCAATTATTTCAAGATTGCTTTCGTCTTCGAGTACACTGATTCCAGTCCCAAACGATTGTTCAAATTGAACCAAGTCACCAGCCTGTTCCATTAATGATAAATTAAATAAATCTTCGTCAGAGAATGGAATATGGTGCTTATTGAATTTCAGAAAAACCCTATTGTCAACTTTCATTTGAATATGATAGTGAGGTGTCGCGCCTACTTTGCTATTTAGATGTCCTGCGATGTCTGTATGGCCAATTGAAAAAGCCCATTCAATATTTTTATATTTAATAGTTGTTTCAATTTGAGAAGTCGAAGAGATTTCGTCCTTTAAGTCATTGATGTTTTTGAATGCCACTTCAGAATTTGCTAACCAACGCAAATAACTGTCAAGCCTAAAGAAGTGAAGCGGAGTCTTTAAATAGTTTTCAAAATGTTTTTTTCTAATGCCTGTCGGATATGTGAACCAATGGAAGCAGGGAGTAGATTCATTAAACGAATTCATTGATTGATTGCACAAGAAACATTTTCCGACCTTCAGTCCTGCAATAAATTGTTCGTGAAGTTTGGCAGTTTCTTCAATCTGTAAACGATTTTGTCGTTCAATTTCGTCTTTGGGAATTGATTCTATGAACTGTCTAAGATTTTTGTCTTTATATGGATTCATTGTCTGTCGTCCTAAAATGCCCTATAACTCTCAAATATACGCAACAAACAAAAACTATCCAATATTTCATTGAGAATAGTTAAATTATTGATAATTAAGTGACTTTAAAACAGATATGCAAAATGCGTAATATGCGTAAAAAGTATATCATATAAAAAGATATCCAAAATGTGCAACTCAACTTCCTACCCCAAAACAGCCCACCGCAACTTCGCCGATTTCGCTCGCGGATTCCGCACACATTCCTCCGCCGAAGGCCGCACCGGCTCTGTAGCTATTGCCGAGTACACGCCTTCGCGGAAAAAACGCTGAAACGACTTCTTCACGCGCCGGTCTTCGCCGGAGAGGAAGGAGAGTATAGCAACCCGGCCGCCGGGAGCGAGGACACCGGGCAGCTTTTCGAGAAAGACTAATTGCAGTTTCAACACAGTTACACTAACTCAGGAGTGTTACTTTGTTTTGGATCTTGAGTTTACGGTTTTTTTATTCCGTTTTTTATACGCCGCAATGTGTTTGCTGATTTCTTTTCGTTCTTCATCAGTTAATGGCTCGCTCTTAATTACAAAATCAACGCCTTTTGGTTCTTTTATAAAGCCCATGATTTTAGGTTTTAAAATATTTTCAACTATTTGAAGTAAACATCACCCCAAAACAGCCCACCGCAACTTCGCCGATTTCGCCCGCGGATTCCTCACACATTCCTCCGCCGAAGGCCGAACCGGCTCTGTAGCTATTGCCGAGTACACGCCCTCGCGGAAAAAACGCTGAAACGACTTCTTCACGCGCCGGTCTTCGCCGGAGTGGAAGGTGAGTATAGCAACCCGGCCGCCGGGAGCGAGGACTCCGGGCAGCTTTTCGAGAAATG
>JBKDHA010000012.1:0-4589 GCA_046335555.1 Bacteroidota bacterium | reverse complement strand
GGCAAATACGCTGTACTGTCTGACATCCTCGGCGATGAAGATCACCTCGGTGATATGGACTTCAAAGTTTGCGGTACAAAAGACGGTATCACAGCTGTACAGATGGACCTTAAAGTTGACGGTCTGCCCTACGAAGTAATGGCCGAAGCACTTGAGCAAGCCAAGCAAGGTCGTTTGCACATCATGGGCGAAATGATGAAAACCATCAGCGAGCCGCGTGAAGATTTCAAAGACCATGCACCGCGCATTGCACAGCTCCGCATCCCGCGTGAGTTTATTGGTGCTGTAATCGGACCCGGCGGAAAAATCATTCAGGAGATGCAGCGTGAAACCGGCACCACCATTATGATTGAAGAAGTTGGTGAGTTTGGTGTTGTTGATATTGCAGCTTCAAACAAAGAAGCAATCGACAAAGCAGTGATGCGCATCAAAGGCATTACCTCATTGCCTGATGTTGGCGAAGTTTATGAAGGCAAAGTGAAGAGCATTATGCCTTTCGGCGCTTTCGTAGAATTCCTGCCCGGCCGCGATGGTTTGCTGCATATCTCGGAAGTAGATTGGAAACGCCTCGAAAGTCTCGACGGTGTACTTAAGCAAGGCGATATTCTGCAGGTTAAACTCATCGAGATTGATGAGAAAACCGGCAAATTCCGTCTTTCACGCAAAGTGCTTCTTCCCAAGCCCGAAGGCTTTCAGGAGCGTCCGCCGCGCCGCGAAGGTGGCAGCAATAACCGCGGACCGCGCAATGCACAGCCCGAAACGACCAACGAATAAGCAAATTTTCTGGTTTGTGTAAATAAAAGAGACATCAGATTTTTTCTGATGTCTCTTTCTTTTTTTACATCTCAATACTGGCAAGGCTCGTACCAAAACGGCACGAAAATTGGTCGGGTTAAAAACAGGTTTCAGCGGGCAATAACACTTGCCGGTTGAAACCTTTTTATTTATCTTTCGTTTATCCAATTAGAATCCGCTTACACATTTTACTAACAGTGCTAGCTTGCCCCTATGATGCGTCAGCTAAAAATATCCAAGCAAGTAACGAACCGTGAAACGGCATCGCTTGACAAGTATTTGCAAGAAATTGGTCGGGTTGATTTAATAAACGCCGAAGAAGAAGTTGAACTTGCCAGAAAAATAAAACAAAACGATCAGGCTGCTCTTGGCAAATTAGTAAATGCCAACCTGCGCTTTGTAGTTTCAGTTTCCAAGCAATATCAGAATCAGGGACTCAGCCTTCCAGATTTAATTAACGAAGGCAATCTTGGTTTGATCAAAGCTGCTCAGCGTTTTGATGAAACACGCGGATTCAAATTCATTTCGTATGCTGTTTGGTGGATTCGCCAGTCTATTCTTCAGGCACTTGCCGAGCAGTCGCGCATTGTGCGTTTACCGCTCAACAAAATCGGTTCCATCAACAAGATCAATAAAACATTTGCACGTCTCGAACAAGAATACGAACGCGAGCCCAGTGCCGATGAAATAGCCGCCGCACTTGAGCTTTCGCCAGAAGACATAAAAGAGGCATTGCGCAACACCGGCCGTCACGTTTCTATGGATGCTCCTCTTGCCACCGGCGATGAGAACACGAGCAACATGTACGACGTGATGCAAAGTGAAGACACGCCAAGTCCCGAAGGCACACTCATCAGCGAATCACTTCGCAAAGAAATTGAACGAGCACTTTCAACACTCACCGCCCGCGAGGCTGATGTAGTAAGACTTTATTTCGGACTTAACGGCGAACATGCACTCACACTCGAAGAAATCGGCGAGCGCTTTGATCTTACCCGCGAACGTGTACGCCAGATCAAAGAAAAAGCCATTCGCCGTTTGAAACATACTTCACGCAGCCGTTTGCTGAAAACGTATTTAGGATAAACTATCTCAACTGTGCCCGTAAGTGCAGTGTCTTAGTATAAATGAAAGGGAGCTCCGTAGGCTTCCTTTTTTTGTTTTCAATATTTATATTTGACTATGACAAATAACCACACTAACCCATTAGATAAAAAAGAAATTTACCAGTTGATGATTGATGGATACAAGTTTCATCAGTCAGCACATCAACGCAGATTTATTGTTTTGTTGCTGATTACTGTACTCTTGTTTTTGCTTTATTTCTGTAGCATGTATATGTCTATATTCAATTCTGATATTAGAGTTCCGATAATCGTAGCCGGAATTTTGATCAGCGGTTTTTGGTTATATTTTGAATACAGTAATATGCGATATCATACATTACTGTTTGAAGAAATAAGTGAGCTGGAAACAAGTTTATTTGACGAAGTATCTGCGCCAATAATGAAGTTTTCGAGATGGGGTACTACCGTTAAATTGTTCGATAGGAATGGAATAGCTGATTTTATTATAAGCATAGCAGTATTGGTAATATGGATAGTTTTGTCAATTAATAATATAATATCAAATACAAGTACGGATCCCTATAACGGAATTTTGATATTGATGATGTTTGTTCCGCTAATCCTGATACTTTATTACGTTCTGAGAGGTTACTTTTCTCCGATAAAGGAAAAAACAGAAGAGTAGCTTATTAGATCAATCTCCTATTCTCGGCAAGTTTTAGAACCCTGCACAGTTACATCTCACAGCAACTGCAGCTCCCGGAATATTATTAGCCTCTGCTTCCCGCAATTCAGCGCAGGCTTTTACATGGCGAAGCTGAAGCAGCAGTGTTATTCCCAAATTATACCGTGCAGTATGATAATCAGGACGCAGTTGCAGTGCGCGGTTGTAATAGTTTGCGGCTAATTCAAAATCGCCAAAGAAATTGTAGAGATTACCAATTGAATTGAGCAGATAAACATCATTCGGATTTTTTTGCAGCAGACTTTCGTATTTCCGCAATGCATTCTGGTAATCGCCGAGGTGTTTGTTCAGCACAGCTTCATTGTAAAGTGCATGATCGGTTTTTGCATCTTCAGAATAAAGGCTGATATCGTTTTGTGCTGCTGCATACTCTTTTTGAGCCGTGAAAACAGAACTTCGCAAAACAAGTGCCTGACGTAAATCGGGGTTAATGCGAAGTGCTTTTTCAAACCAGTTGAGTGCAGCAACGGTATCGCCTTCTATCTTGCTGAGATAGCCCAGATGGCAATAGCTTACTGCATATAATGAATCATAAGTAATTGCTTTTGTAAACCAGCTTCGTGCTTCAGCGTAGCGCTGCTCTTTTTTCAGCATCATGCCTTTGATATCGGCAGCCTGAGAGCTCTGCGGCGAAATGCTCAGCAGTTGGTCAATGTACTTTTGTCCGGATAAAGTTTGACCTAAAAAATAGCTGGAGAGTGCAGCGCAGGTTAATGCTTCTGTGTCCAGCGGATTTTCCTGCAAACGCACATCTGCCGCAGCAAGACTCGAATCAAAATGCCCTTCAATAAGTGTGCGGTCGGTGAGGCTGTAACTCAACCCCGGCTGATACGGATTATTTAGTATCTGCTGCACCGGATCATCGCTGCCGCTGCGGAAATCGGTTTTCAGCGTCATCAGTCTGCGCCTCGGGTCAAGAAACAATGCGGCATACGGGTTAAGCTGCGTAGCCTGCTGAAAATCGGCATTGGCTTCCTGCTGCCTGCCGGTTACCGCATACAGCCGCCCGCGATGAACATACGCCTCGGCAAAGTCGGGTGCTGCTGCCAGTGCATTGTTGTAATGCTGCAGTGCTTGCTCTGTTCTTCCAAACCGCAACTCGGCATCTCCAAGCGTAATCAGTTCAAGTGCCGGATAAAAATTGGAGGGAACACCGCTTCCTGTTTGTGCAGTTGCTCCAAATGAAATCAACAAAAGAAAAGTATGAAATACAAAAGTCCGCATAGCTGTCGTTTCAATTCAAAACAAACTGGGGCCATCGATGTTTTACGGTGTTTTAACAGGGAATTAATACACTGTACATCGCTGTTCTTGGTTTTTAGTATCAGTTTGAAAGTGAGTATTTTAAAAATAAAAAGAGTGTTGAGCAACTACTGCACAACACTCTTTTTAATGAATAATTAAGCTGATTAGTGAGTAACCACCAAACGCTTGGTCATTACATCATTTCCAACCTGCATACGAACAAAATAAATTCCGGCAGGCAGTTCGCTTACATCAAATGTAGTTTGGAAGTTTCCGGCTGTGCGTTCAATGTTTTGAACTTCTACTTCCTGACCTACCATGTTTACAAGTGCGATACGAACATTAGCAGCAGTTGATACCGTGTAAGAAAGTGTAGCCTGCTGAGTTGCCGGGTTCGGATACAATTCGTTAGCAGAAATTTGTCCGGCTTGCTGAACACCTGTAATTACATACTCGGCATCAAACATAGCAACACCATTATTGCCTACACCTTCAGCAATCCATGCATGTGCAACACCTGTTACAAGCGGGTTGATTTCTACACGCGGCAGCGGCTTGAGCAAGTTCGTTGTTACATCATTGTATTGTGGGTTGATTACAGTCCAGGTACTGTTATTGATAAGGTTAAAATTGTTGATTACATACGGAAGTCTGCCGTTTGTAGAATCATAGTAAGTGGCAAGGAAGTTATTATTTGTAGGATCATAACTGATGTGCGGATACAAATCGTTTTCATT
>JBKDHA010000011.1:0-11945 GCA_046335555.1 Bacteroidota bacterium | reverse complement strand
GTTAAAGAAATGGCTGAACGCGGAGGCTATGGCATCGTGTTCGACAAAGCCAGTGACATGACTATGTTGTATTCAAATCCGAAATACGACAAGAGCGATGACGTGCTGGAAATCCTCGGCTGGAAGAAAGCCGGTGGTTCTGGCAAGTAATTTGTAAACCATACCTACACATAAATATCCAAACCTAAGAATACACCTATCTCCGACATGAAAAATCTCTTTAAAGCGGCAGTCGCTGCAATTCTTCTTCTTGTTGCAATGCCCGCTTCTGTTAATGCGCAGGCAAAAGCTGCTCCTACAGCAATAGCACATTTCGAACTCGATTCATTGCTTAATGTAATGCCCGACTTCAAAAAAGCACAGGAAGATGCTCAGAACTATTACAAATCGCTCGAAGGTCAGCTCATGAAAATGAAAGTTGAACTCGACCGTAAAATGGTAGAGTACGATTCACTGGGCTCTACATGGAGTCCGCTCATCAAAGGCCTGAAAGAAAAGGAAATTGTTGATGCACAGCAAAACATGGAAGCTTTCCAGATGAGTGCTCAGCAAGATTTTGCCAACAAGCGCGCAGAACTTCTCAAACCGATTTACGAGAAAATCCGCAATGCTGCTAAAGCAGTTGCCGTTCGTCGCGGTTACAAATACGTAATTGACAGCAGCGAATCATCTGCCATCGTTATTTACTCATCACCTGCTGATGATATTTTTCTGGATATGCTGAAAGAGCTCGGAATTCCGGTTCCTGTTGCTCCCACAACACCTCCTCCGGCTCCTAAATAAGGAAATTCATAACGTTGAAAAAGCATCCGTCTGTAATTCAGACGGATGCTTTTTTGTTTTGTCCCAAATGCTCATAACCAATAAAGCACTCCATTGAACGCATTGAAAATCGTTGAAAACTCTGCTTTGTTGATTTTGTAATGGAGCGCATTAGAAAAGATCGGTTTTACAGAGTACCAACAGCTTGGCGTGGCAAAATATCGGCCAAATTCACTCTTTGTTTTCATCTTAGTTTATTAATATTCTTAATAAATGATCAATAGTTAAGCTATGCCTTAATTATCAAAATCATAGCGTATTTGCGCCTTTGCGCGCTATTTTATTTCACGCAAGGGCGCAAAGGCGCAAAGTTTTTTTGTTTGATAAAGTATATAAACAAAATAAAACAATGTTTACAATTTTATTGTTTAGATGTATTCTCAAATATCTAATTGGGTTTTATTGATCTGTTATTTTTTTATAATAAAGCAGCAAAAAAAGCCAGCTATGCGTTTACTTTGCAACTATGTCGATGCAGGCACCAGTTGGCGTATTTGATTCGGGCATTGGCGGAGTAAGTGTACTCCGCAAAATCAGGGATTTATTGCCTGACGAAAATTTGATTTATGTTGGCGACAGCATACATCTGCCTTACGGCGAAAAATCGCTGGAAGAAATACGCCAATATACGGTTGGTGTTGTTGCGTTTTTAAAATCACAAGGCTGTAAATTAGTTGTTATAGCCTGCAACACGGCCAGCGCTGCGGCACTCAGCTATGTGCGCGAGCAGTTCCCGGAACTTCCCATCATAGGCATGGAGCCGGCAGTAAAACCTGCAGCCGAAAATACCCGCAGCGGAGTAGTTGGCGTAATTGCAACAACAGCCACTTTTCAGGGGCAACTCTTTGCTTCGGTTGTAGAACGGTTTGCCAATAATGTGAATGTACTCCGGCAACCTTGTCCAGGATTAGTACAGCAAATAGAAGCCGGTGAGCTTGAAACGCCGAAAACCGAAGCAATGCTCCGCACTTGGTTAGAACCAATGCTCGAAAAAAGCATGGATGAACTTGTGCTGGCGTGTACACATTACCCGTTTGTGCTGCCGCTGATAAAACGTATCTGTGGTGAAAGTGTGAATGTAATTGATCCAGCTCCGGCTGTTGCGAAACAAACTCAGCGTGTGCTTGAAAATATGCATCTCAGGAATGAAAATGAAGCAGATGCAACAACTGTTTATTATACAACCGGGCGCACTGTGGTATTTGAGCAAACATTGAAAAAACTTACAGGCGAAACGCACACTGCACTGCACCTGAACTGGAATGCAGATCAGAATCAGCTTTCAGAGGGATAAATCAAAATCAAACAGCCCTTAGTTTTCCCTGCCCTTTTGCATCGAGATCATCAGTATTGCCGGAAGAATTGACATTCCTGCAACGGTGAGAAACAACCCTGCATAAACAAATGTGTTTATAGGACGGATCCATGCTCTGTTATCGGCTAAAAGAATCAGCATCGAAGTAAATAAAATAAGTAAGCCTCCGAGATGCAGAGTAAAACTGATTTTTGTTAATTTGTTTGGAGGTCGTTTCTTTAGTATTAATTCGATATATATTAATATCGCAGCTGACACAAGCATTGATATTCCGGCAACAACTAACAAGTAAGAAAGATTAATGATAAAATATGAATCTCCGGCCGGAATATCAAATATCGGATCAGAGAAACAGTAAAACGCCAACCCCAATAGAAATAAAGCTGCTGCTGCAACAACAAACCTTACATATAGCATAAGCCCTGATTATTTTTTTTAACGAAAACATAGATAAGGGGATGCTTTTCTGCGAAAAAAATCAATTTACGTAACTATTTGAACCAGCCTGAATACATAATGTAATTATTGGCAATCCGGTCAATTTCACCTTTTGTTAGTTCGGGACTAATGTCTTTTATTTTTTTAGCCGGAACGCCAGCGTAAATACTGTTGGGTTCAACCTTTGTTCCTTCTGTAACAACGGCACCGGCGGCAATAATAGTATTGCTGCCCACAATAACATTATCCATTACAATTGCACCCATACCTACAAGCACATCATCATGCAATGTGCAACCATGCACAATAGCCCGGTGGCCGATAGATACGTTGTTGCCAATTGTGGTGGCCGCTTTCTGGTACGTGCAATGAATAATTGCTCCGTCCTGTACATTCACTTTATTGCCCATAATGATGCTGTTTACATCACCACGAACCACTGCCGTGAACCAAAAACTACATTGATCGCCGCATTGAACATCGCCAACAATAGTGGCATTTTCGGCAATAAAACAATCGTTTCCGAATTGGGGGGATTTTCCGTTTACCGGGAGTATGAGTGGCATGGGGGTAAAGATAGTAGCCAAAACGAAGAATTTGCAAAAGTTAAAACCCATTTTATTGATGAGATAAGCCGTTTTTGAATTTAAAGATACCAGTTACGAAAAAAGGCCGCAGTTCAGCCTGAATTATGTATATTTATCATGCTCAACTAAAAATTAAAGCATGAAATTCATTCTTAAACTAACGTTTCTTTCCATCTTATTACCGCTCATCAGTAAAGCACAACTTATTACAAATACTACGCTTACTCCTGCACAGCTTGTGCAAAATGTACTGCTGGGACAGGGTATTCAGGCTTTCAACATTACTTTCACCGGATATGCTAATGCAATCGGACAGTTTTCTGCGTTAAATACCAATCTTGGCATCGACAGTGGTATTGTACTAACAACGGGCACCGTGCTTGCGAATGATCCGCAGCTAGGGCCGGGTGTTGGGCCTCAAGGCAATAATACATCGTCTTCCGCAGGTGGAGATAATGGAGCAGGCAGCGACCCCGATTTGGCAGCCATTGCAACAGCAGGGCTCTTTAACGCAGCAGTTCTTGAATTTGACTTTATTCCACTATCTGACTCGGTGAAATTTAGATACAGTTTCGGTTCCGAAGAGTACAGTGAGTTTGTAAACTCAACATTCAATGATGTATTTGGCTTTTTTCTCACTGGAGTTACAACACCACTGCCAACTACAAACATTGCTTTGATTCCCTCTACAACAACTGTTGTAAGTATAAATAATGTGAATAACGGACTTCAGGCAATAGCAACAGCACCTACAACCGGTCCCTGTACCAATTGCACCTATTTTCGTGATAATTTTCAAAGCTCAAATCTTATTGATATACAATATGATGGGCAAACAACAGTCTTAACAGCATTTTATCCAGTACTTTGCGGTGAAACCTATCATATTAAAATTGCTATTGCCGATGCCGGTGATGGAGCCTTCGATTCAGGTGTTTTCCTCGAAGCAGGCAGTTTCTCGGCCGGAACAATAAACGTTTCATCCGAAATCAGTTACGGAGGCCCCAACGACTCAACATTGTTCGAAGGTTGCGGACAGGCCTGCCTCAGTTTTACCCGTCAGGGGTCACTTGCCAATGCTGATACCGTTCAGCTGACCTTTGCCGGAAATGCGATACCGGGTATTGACTTTACTCCTGTACTTCCTTCTCAAATTATTTTTCTGCCCGGGCAGGATTCAATAACAATTTGTATTTCAGCTACGCAAGACGGTATTCCCGAGGGGCTTGATACACTCCAAATTACAGCAGTTGTGCAGAGTTTATGTGTGGCCTCGTCCACAAACTCACTAACACTATATATTGGCGATTTTCTGCCGCTTGATGTTGATGCAGGGCCAGATACCGCTTTGTGTAACACGCAACCGTTAACTATTACAGCAACAGGTTCCGGCGGTGCACAACCCTATACTTATAGTTGGAGTTCCGGTCAAACAACACAAGCAATATCTGTTTCTCCGGCAGTAACAACGAGTTACATTGTTACAATGGCCGATCCCTGCGGAACACCGGTTGCTGTTGATACTGTTACTGTTTTCTTGCCATCAGCCGGCCCGCTAACACTTGCACCTACAACCGACTTGGATATTTGTGATGGCGATCAGGTTAGCCTTACAGCTTCAGTCTCTGGTGGTTCAAGTCCTTACACCTACACATGGGTAACAGCCAGCGGCCCAGATTCTTTGCCAAACATTAATGGTGCATTAAATGTTTTCGTGCCTACCGGAAGTGGTATATTTGTTGTGCAAGTTCAAGAGGGTTGCGGTGATATTGCATTGGATTCTATTCTCGTTAATTATCGAGAATGTGATGTTGTTCCGCCTAATGTGTTTACTCCAAATGGCGACGGTGTAAATGATGCATTAGTATTCGACGGATTAGAAAACTTCCCGCAGAGTCAGTTGTTGATATACAACCGCTGGGGTAACAAAATATACGAAAGCACCGATTACCGGAACGATTGGAACGGAGATGGTGTTTCAGACGGAACATATTATTACATTCTTAATACATCAGACGGGAAGAACTACACTGGTTTTGTAGCCATTCTCACACAAAAATAATCAGACCTGAATATCATTCTCCCCGGAACAAACGTTCTGAAGATATTCTGAGTCAAAAAACATCCGGCCATGCTTTGGCGAATAGTTATACTGGTAAGTGTTGCAGTGATGTCTTTCACATCACTCAGAGCAACCCATATTGTGGGGGGGGAGATCTATTACGATTGTTTGGGAGGAAATAACTATCAGGTAACCTTAAAAGTTTATCGCGATTGCATCAACGGAATTCCGCCGTTTGATGATCCTGCATACATTGGCGTATTTGATGCTGTAACCGGAAATCTTGTTACAAGTCTTATTTTAACACAGCCGGTTATTACCACAATTACTTCCACCATTAGTGTTCCGTGTTATGCGCCTGCACCGGGTTCGGTTTGCGAGGAAGAAGCCATTTACACTACACAGTGCAACCTGCCGCCTAATGCAAACGGGTATATGCTCGTTTATCAGCGCTGCTGCCGGAATGCTACTATCGTTAATCTTATCAATCCCGGCGGACAAGGTTCTTCAATTGTCTGTTTCATGCCTCCTGGCTCACAGGCAGTTTGTAATAGCAGTGCGCGGTATAATAATTACCCGCCCATTTATCTCTGCATCGGAATTCCGCTCATTTTCGATCACTCAGCTACCGATCCCGACGGCGATTCGTTAGTTTATGAACTTTGTGCACCCTACAACGGCGCCGATCAGAACAACCCGATGCCGCAGCCTCCGAACCCGCCGCCATATCCTTCAGTAACTTATGTTCCTCCCTACACTGGCAGCGCACCCATGTCGTCGGCACCGGCGCTAACCTGCAATCCGGTCAGTGGATTTCTTACCGGCACACCAACAATGTTGGGTACTTGGGTAGTGGCAGTTTGTTGCAGGGAATACCGCAACGGACAGCTCATTAACACCAGTATGCGCGATTTTCAGTTTACTGTTTTGCCCTGCACACCAATTCCTGTTACCGGAAATATTAACATCAATGTAGCTGCACTGAACTGCACCGGATTAACAATTCCGTTCCAGCAAAGCAGTGTGAATGCCTCCAACTTCCTCTGGAATTTTGGTGACCCCACAACGCTCGGCGATACCTCAAACACTGCCAATCCAACTTACACTTATCCGGCCAACGGAACTTACACAGTAACTCTCGTTATCAATCCGTACTCTGATTGTTCGGATACAGATATTGTTGTTATTAATGTAACTCAGCCACCTATTGCACAATTTGCAGCAGCGCCGCCACAATGTATTGAAACAAACAATTTCAGTTTCACTGCCGGCGGAACATTTGGTCCCGGAGCAACATTAAGTTGGAACTTTGGAGCTAATGCCAATATTCCAACATCATCATCCGCTAATCCCTCGGGAATCATATTTAATGTGGCCGGAATATTTCCTGTAACATTAACAATCACCGAAAACGGATGCACGAGCACAGTAACTCAAAATGTTACAGTGTATCCGATGCCCGATGCACTCTTCAATACACCCAATGCCGAAGGCTGTGTGCCGCACACCGTTTTCTTTAATGATGCATCCATAACAGGTGTGCCGCTCACGTATTTATGGGATTTTGGCGATGGAAATACTTCAACACAACCCAATCCATCACATACATACACCCAAGTTGGTGTTTATGATGTAACGCTCATTATTACAGCCACCGCTGGTTGCGTAGCTGTTGATACTTTCTTCATGCCCGGTCTGGTTGTAGTTAATCCGGTGCCAACGGCAGGCTTTACAGTTGACAGTTTAAGCGTATCTATTTTTGATCCGTTTATCATTGCAACCGATTTAAGCTCAGGCGGCGATTCTTGCCAATTAAACTGGGGCGACGGATATGTTTCAACCAATATGTGTAACGATACACATGCTTACTGGAACTACGGGCAATACACCATTACTCAAATTGTATGGAATGAATATGGTTGCCCTGACACCGCACAGCTTCGTGTTGAAGTCCGCCCGGAACACCGCTTTTATATTCCAAACAGTTTTACGCCTAACGGCGACGGATTGAACGATGTATTCATCCCCGCAATTATGGGCGCAGAAGATTATCGTTTCATGATTTTTGATCGTTGGGGAGAACTTATTTTTGAAAGTTCAGATACCGATCAGGGTTGGAACGGACGCTACAAAGGCGATAAATGCCAGCAAGATGTTTACGTTTGGAAAGTAGAATACACCAATGCTGCAACTGGTGAGCCTGCAAATAAAATCGGGCATGTAACATTGATCAGATAAATTCAATTATAAATGCAAAAGAAGGAGCAACTCACACGAGTTGCTCCTTCTTTTTTGTGCTGTTTTATATTTAATTATTTCAATAGATTTTCTAACGCAGTATCCAGTGTTTTATACTTGTAGTTAAACCCGGTTTCAAGTATCTTTTTGTTTGAAATCCGGTTGCCGTTAACAACCATTTCAGCCATTTCGCCAAGCAGAAGTTTAAGCATAAATGCCGGAACAGCCGGAAGAAAAACCGGGCGGCCAATAGCTTTGCCAATAGCTTTTGTTACTTCTTTGTTAGTGTTGTGTTGCGGCCCGGTGGCATTGTAAACGCCCTGCATACTTTGCTGCTCAATGGCTTGCAGAAACATGGCGCAGAGGTCGTCGATATGAATCCACGGGATCCACTGCTTGCCCGTTCCGAGCGGAGAACCGGCAAGCCAACGAACAGGCGCGGCAACTTTAGGCAGAAAACCACTTTCGCGCGCAAGCACAATGCCGATGCGAAGTTTTACAAGTCGGGTACCTTGTGCGGCAACCGGATCAATACTCTGTTCCCAAAGCTTGCAGCATTCGCCAAAGAAATCGTTGTGTGCCGGTTCGTGTTCTTCGCTGATGTGGTCGGTTGTAATCATGCCATACCAGCCAATGGCCGATGCAGCTACCACAACTTCCGGTTTTTTATTCAAGCGCTTTAGCGTATCAGCAAGCAGTTTCCCCGATTGCACGCGGCTGTTTATGATGAGTTTTTTGCGCTCTGCAGTCCACTTTTCATCGGCAACACCGGCACCTGCGAGATGCACAATACAATCAGCATTGATAATTGCAGCATCGTCAATAGTTTGTTGTTTCGGATCCCAGCTGTAGTGGTTTATACCCTTTTCACCAGCCGATTTGCTGCGGCCGAGATGTGAAACTGAATAACCTTTGCTGAGTAAAAGCCGGGTAAGGTGAGTTCCCACTAAGCCGGAACCTCCTGTTATTAAAACATTTTTCATAGTCTGTTTAATGAACAGCCGCAACGCTCAAAAGTTGTGCCGTGAATCACATTTCTTAACAGCTTTGTGGTATTGCTTATGCTTACATTTGCATATCAAATAGTAATTATGAATCAGAACGAACCTGTTTACCACAAACATATTTTTGTGTGTACCAACCAGCGCAAAGAAGGCGCGACAAGGCTCAGCTGCGGTGAGGCTCACGGGCTTGAATTGGTTACTGCATTTAAGGAACACCTGAAAAATAAACCTGCCGAACTCCGCGTTCGCGCACAAAAATCCGGATGCCTTGACATCTGCGATTTCGGGCCTACCGTGGCGGTTTATCCGGATGGTATTTTTTATGTGAATGTGCAACCTGCCGATGTGCCCGAAATTGTTGAAGAGCACATCCTGAATAATCGTCCGGTTGAACGGCTCATGCTTAAACGTAATCCGCTAAAAACAAATTAACCATGTCGCTGCCGCTGCATTTGCACAACCGTTTGGCTACACAGCATTTAATGCTCGACGGTTTGCTGCAGCACGCCACCGACCGCGAACTCCGGCAACCTATTATGCACGGAAAATGGTCGGTACACGAGCAGCTGGCACATCTGGGGCGTTATCAGCAGGTTTTTGCGGAGCGTGTTGATGAAATTGTTAGTCACAGCGCTCCGGCTTTTCCGCGTTATGTGGCAGATGAAGATCCTGAGTTTGCACACTGGAAACGCCGTGCCGTAAAAGCCAATTTCGATCTGCTTAAAGCACAGCGGAATTTGCTGGTTGACCGTTTCAAAGCACTTGGAGCAGCAACGTTAAACCGCACCGGCATTCATCCTGTTTATGGCCGGCTCACACTTGCCGAGTGGGTTGAGCTTTTTCTGCTGCACGAAGCGCATCACCTGTTTGCAATTTTTAAAGCACTCACAGCAGGGCGGGGCAAATAGTATGAACTCAAATTTTCCGCTGCATTTTGGCAAACCCATAACAGCAGAGCCGCAACTTGCCGCTCTGCTGTCCGAAGCTGTAACACAATTAGCCCGCGATTTTGACACGGCCGGCATCGAACAGCAATTCGGTGCAGAGCAGTTTTCAGATGTTTTTGCATTTCGGGATGCCGTTGAAGCCGAACTGCTCAGGCCGCAAACAGCAGCACAGCTTCCGCAGCTGCTTTACCGTGCCGATGTGCCTGAGAAATATGCCTCGGCCGCATTCGGCACTGACGCCGCACCGCACAGGGCTGTTGCCGAACTGCTGGTGATCAGGGCGTTGCAAAAGGTTTGGTTCCGGAAAAATTACCGTTGAGCCACAAAGACCTTAAATCCGTTTAACCCTGCTTATTTCCGCTTCCTGATTGCCTGAAACCGTTAACTTTGCCTGATCGTTTTTGAACGTACTCAGGCATGAGCGAACATACTTATCTGGGCAACGCCGAAATTGGCGCTGTTGAAGCCCTTTACCAGCAATATCTCTCCGACAAATCGTCGGTTGACGCCAGTTGGCAGCAATTTTTTGAAGGCTTTGAATTTGCCCGAAAAAACTTTGAAGACTCCGGCGAAATTCCCTCGCAGGTGCGCAAGGAGTTCAATGTTATTAATCTGATTAACGGCTACCGTACACGCGGACACCTGTTTACGCAAACCAATCCGGTGCGCGAACGCCGCAAATACCTGCCCACGCTCGACATCGAAAACTTTGGTCTCGAGCAGGCTGATATGAATACCGTATTTCAAGCCGGCATTCAGATTGGTATCGGTGCAGCCAAACTCGGTGATATAATTGCGCACCTGAAACAAACCTACTGCCGCTCAATTGGTGCGGAGTATATGTACATCCGTAATCCTGAAATCATCAAATGGTTGCAGGAAAAGATGGAAGGTTCACGCAATACGCCCAATTTCTCTATCGAAGAGAAAAAAGAAATCCTGAATAAACTTAGTCAGGCCGTTGTATTCGAAAACTTCCTGCATACAAAATTTGTAGGCCAGAAACGTTTCTCGCTCGAAGGCAGCGAAACCCTTATTCCGGCGCTCGATACTCTGATGGAGCGCGGCGCCGATCTCGGTATTTCGGAGTATGTTATTGGTATGGCGCATCGCGGCCGTCTCAATGTGCTGGCCAATATCCTTAACAAGACTTACGAAGATATTTTCACCGAATTTGAAGGCGCACTAACTGAAGATGCAGCCTACGATGGCGATGTGAAATATCACATGGGCTACAGCAGCGATCAGATTTCGAACAGCGGAAAGCCGGTACACGTCAGCCTTACGCCCAACCCTTCGCACCTCGAAGCTGTTGACCCGGTGGTTGAAGGCATTTCACGCGCCAAAATCGACAACCGCCACAAAGGCAATATGCAGGGTGTATGCCCGATTCTCATTCACGGAGATGCAGCCATTGCCGGACAAGGCATTGTTTACGAAGTAATTCAGATGAGTTTGCTCGACGGTTACAAAACCGGAGGCACCGTGCATATTGTAACCAATAACCAGGTTGGTTTTACTACCAATTATCTGGATGCACGTTCGAGCACGTATTGCACCGATATTGCCAAAGTGGTGCTTTCGCCCGTATTTCACGTAAATGGCGATGATGTGGAGGCGGTAGCATTCGTATCAAAACTGGCCATCGAATTCCGCCAGACATTTGGACGCGATGTATTTATTGATTTGCTCGGTTATCGCAAATACGGACATAACGAAGGCGATGAGCCGCGCTTTACACAGCCGCTGCTCTACAAAGCCATTGCAAAACATCCGAACCCGCGCGAGATTTATGTGAAGCAGCTTACCGAGCAAGGTTCTGTTGATGCTGAAATGGCAAAAGCCATGGAGAAAGCGTTCAAAGATGAACTTCAGGACAAGCTGAATATGGCCAAGCAAGCCAGCAACGCCAAAATCACCTCGTTCCTTGATGGTGTTTGGAAAGGACTTCGCCGAGCCAATGCCGAAGATTTTGAAAAATCGCCCGTTACTGCGGTAGAGAAAAAACTCTTCCTCGATCTGGCGAAGAAAACAACACAGCTTCCCGGCGATAAAAAGTTCTTCAATAAAATCGAAAACATCTTCAAGGATCGTCACAACATGATCGAAAAAGATGCTTACGATTGGGCAATGGGTGAACTTATGGCTTATGCCACGCTGATCAGCGAAGGTCATGCCGTGCGTTTCAGCGGACAGGATGTTGAACGCGGAACTTTCTCGCATCGTCATGCAGTTGTTAAAGTAGAAGATTCGGAAGAAGAATATCTTCCGCTCAACAATATAGGCGCAGAACAACGCCTTGATATTTACAACTCACATCTTTCGGAATACGGAGTTGTAGGTTTTGAATACGGCTATGCAATGGCTGCGCCCAATGCGCTTACGATTTGGGAAGCACAGTTTGGCGATTTCAACAACGGCGCACAAATTATTTTCGATCAGTTTCTGAGCAGCGCCGAGTACAAATGGCGTCGCATGAACGGTCTTGTGCTGTTGTTCCCGCACGGCTACGAAGGTCAAGGCCCTGAGCAC
>JBKDHA010000010.1:0-18620 GCA_046335555.1 Bacteroidota bacterium | reverse complement strand
CTTGACCTTCCATCGGTTTTGCACTCGCCAATGAAGCCAGTTTTTCTATTACTTCGCTGTCGTCTTTACGATGTACGTAATAGTACATCGAGCGTGAAAGGTTCACTAATTTGCAAGCCCTGATGAGGCTGTAGCGGTGATGTTCATAGATATACACCACCATGTTTTTGCGCTCACAGGGCTTTAGAACTTTTTTGAGAGTACGTCTTTGAGTACTTTGTTGTCCATCGCCAGATCGGCATACATCTTCTGCAACTGGCTGTATTTTTGCTCAAGTTCGCGTAAACGTTGGAGATCTTCCGACTCCATACCGCCATACTTTTTATTCCAGTTGTGAAGCGTTTGTACACTAATGCCCAGCTCGCGGCATAGGTCGGCGGAGCTTTTTCCGGCTTGGTACTCTTTGAGCGCAGATAGGATCTGCGACTGGCTGAAACGTGATTTTTTCATGGTTGAACAGGTTTAAAGTTAAGTATTTCAACTTTTGCCTGTCCGAGGTATAGGGGAGGCTACAATTCCCAATAATTTCCTCTCAAACAGTCGGGTTCAAAATCGCCCTCAGCGGCATCAAAATTTGTAAATTGTTCAATGAGTAATGTGCGATCATGCGTGTATGGGTAGCGTTTTTTATGCAACTCAAGCATTTTTTCCAGTGTGTATTCATTATATAATTCATAAATATCCCAGAAATCTTTTTTTCTGCCTGTACGTTGAATCACATCCATTTTCATGGCAATAATTTCTTCAATGCTTGCCAATCTTATACCTTTTGACACAACAGGCGGAAAAATAAAAGGATCTGTATAAAACAAATCAATCTTTATTGAATCTGATGCGCTGTTACCAACAAAATAACATTCTCCGATACTTTGAATATTTAGATTGCCACATGCTACATATTCAAAATGTTTTTCAAAAAAAAGCTTAAAGTCTTCAAGCTTTATTGTGCGATACAGTGCATCCGTAAACAAATCAATATCAACAGACATTCTATGTCCGCGCTGTAAACTCAAAGCCGTTCCTCCAACCAGTCTGAAAGATGCAAACTCCGGGGCATTCATCACCAGCAAGAGTATGCTTTTCAGCAACGGTGAAACGGTTTCATAGCGAAGATTAATGCTCATTTTTACCCAAAACAGAATCAATTACCTGTTGCCCATAGTACTTAATTATTTCTTGCTTTTCCTCTTCAGTTCCTCGTTCAAAAACACGTTTTATTACTGCTGCTTTATGTTTTTCCCAATCAATAAGATCGAAGCGTGTGTCCCAAAACAAAACTGCCCTTAGTTTAGTGGTGAGAGGGTGTGTTTTTGCCTGCTCGCGTTTTATACGGGCTATTTCATAATATACCTGAAGCATCATGAAGTAGCCTTCTTGAAGCCCCAGTGCCGATTCTATTTTTAAAGCAAGTGCCGTGTTCATGCCACGCCGGCCTTTAGTTATTGCCGTAATCGTTTGAGGGAATTCCTCCAGAGAAAGTGCAAAACGCCCCTTGGCAATTTTCCGCCTCTTCAACTCCCGGTCTAAAATAATGCCCGGATGAATGCCTGATAATTTTTGCAACTGAATTTCCATACCCAAAAATAAACAAAAATGTTTAAACAAAAAAGTATAGTATAATATTATCAAATAAACAACTCATTATCAATAGTATGGAATGAAAAAGGGCGGCATCAGATCTGATGCCACCCTGCTTTTAGGTTTAATTTTGCTTAAAACTCCGCGTTCTTCGGAGTGCGCGGGAACGGAATTACATCGCGGATATTCGTCATGCCGGTTATGAACAACAGCAGGCGCTCGAAACCAAGTCCGAAGCCGCTGTGCGGGCAGGTATTTTTACAACTATTTGTTATGTACCAGAAAGCCATTTGCAAAATAATTTCCTTTTGTAGTACCAAAATTGTACACGCAGATACCCGTTGCAGTATAAGGATAAACAAAGATTACTCTACTTTCGGAAAGTAATGCCACATCGCCTCTGCTATACAACGCGCGCTGTGCCGATAAATGTGCCGCCGGCTCAAATTGGCCATTGCCGCAATAAATCGGATGATTTGGAGTTACATGCATTGAATTTCCATTGGTTGTTTCTATTTTCAGAATGGTTAGTTCTTGAGGTGAATGAGTGATGGTATGTAAAACAAGACTTGTATCTAAACTATTGGTATTGAAATTGTAGGCAAGCACGATGTCTCCCTTTTGAATTTCATTGATTTGTTTCGTCTTACCGTTACTCATTGTTATCATTGTTTCTCCGGTAAAACATACACTTTCATTTATAAACAAACAGAGAGGCAGTCGTTTACTATACACACTTATCAATTTGTTCGGGATTGTTGTCGGCACCAAAGCGCTCCGCAAATTTGTCATGGTAAAAAACTCTTCCGGGAGTGAAGTAAATGTACTACTGTAGGTAGGCTTACCATCTTCGCCCATGAAATTGAGTTTTCTCAGGCTTTTTATTGCGACTATGGATTTCGGAAATTGTGAAAATCCGCATATATTAAAATGCAGTTCTTCAAGGTTTTTTAAAGGGGCCAATTTTCGTATTTCATTATCCGGGTTTAGCATCAGACAGCGTTTCAGCACAAGCGATTTTAACTTTGTAAGCTTTGCTAATTCAGCCGGTATTTGGAAAGCAACTGAACTCTCTTCACTCTGTTGCCAATCAAGACGCTCAAGTTGAGTCATCATGCCAATTTTTGCATCTATTCCCGAACCGCAAATCACACTCAGTGAAACAATATTTTTTAGTTCATAAACCGCTTCAGGAATTTTACTGTTTGTAGAGAATTCAATCCAATAAAGATTTTTACATTTCGCAAGAGCCCGTAATTTCTTATTAAGTGAAACCAAAGAGTCTTTATACATTCCATAATTAGATGGCCACCAGATAGATAGAAATTCAAGATTTTCGTAATAGATGATGCTATCCATTACTAACCAGTCTTTTACTGTTAAAAGAGATAATTTTAGTTCTGTAGTATTCCTGATTCCTTTGTTATGGTTTACATAACGCTCTTTACCGGAGTATTGATCGCGAAAATATTCCGATTGAATAATTCCTGTTCTAGAATAGGTAATTGAATGTATTTTACCGGTTACCTTATCTGTAGAATCAATATAATTAACACGACCATCGGAATTATAGTAGGTTTTTACCCATAATCGATCATTATAAAGTACATGGATATAAGATGGCTGTTTCTCCCATTCATTGAGACCATAATAAGTATTCCAACCTGTTCTTTTCAGCATAATATCCGACGAAAACTCAATCAATTCAAGTGTATCGCCGGAATATGAATACCTGATGATTTTACCGTGTATCACACCTTTTGAATATGGAACAATGCATCTAGGTTTGCCATTCTGATGATAATAAGTCCAGATCCCTGTGCGTAATTTGTTTATATAATGGGCTGTCAGATATTTAATTTTCATTGTACTATCGGTATATACCTGATACGTACCATCATCGAGACTGTCTTTAAGGCTCTTTCCGGGTATTGGTTCTCCTATATTTAAAAGTCTATTATCGGGTTCATTTGACCAATACATCTTACTGTTTACATAGAGTTTATACGTTTGCGAGAATAACGTATTATCTGGCAGTAAAAACAAAATGTACACCAGAGCAAGGCGCAAACAGCTTATGGACTTCATGATGGGGAGTTTTGGGCTATTACAAGAAAAGGTAAATTAGTAACATGTATCTCTCCAATATATTGTGCGTACAGGAACAAATAACTATTGCGCTTACGGGTTTTTTTCTGGGGATGTTAATTTCACACATGCATTTCAAATAATACAGGAACTAGAATTTTCTCTCCAAACAAAAAAGAGCGACATCCTCAATGACATCGCTCTCTCACATTTTACACTAACCAATCTGCTTAAAACTCCGCATTCTTCGGAGTGCGCGGGAACGGAATTACATCGCGGATATTCGTCATGCCGGTTACAAACAACAGCAAACGCTCGAAACCAAGTCCGAAGCCGCTGTGCGGGCAGGAGCCAAACTGACGGGTTTCGAGATACCACCAAAGCGAATCTTCGGGAATGCCTTGTTCTTTTACACGCGCATGCAGGAGTTCGTAATTGTCTTCGCGCTGAGAACCGCCGATGATTTCGCCAATCCACGGGAACAGAATATCCATTGCGCGAACGGTGTTGCCATCGGGATTTTGCTTCATGTAAAATGCTTTGATGGCTTTCGGGTAGTTGATCACAATTACCGGCCCGCCGAAATGATCGACAAGGTGGTTTTCGTGCTCTTTCTGCAAATCTTTACCCCAGCCCGGCGCAAACTCGAACGGTTTTTTTGCGTGGTCGGCTTCGAGCAGTGTAACTGCATCTGTATAGGTGATGCGGGTAAACGGTTTGCCAACAACAGACTGCAGGCGGGCAATAAGTTGGTTGTCGTAAGTATCGTTGAGGTACTGAAGATCATCACCGCAGTTATCAAGTGCATATTGCACAAGATACTTGAGCATGTCTTCGGCCAGATTCATGTTGTCTTCGATGTCGGCGAAAGCAACTTCAGGCTCAATCATCCAAAACTCAGCCAGGTGGCGCGGAGTGTTTGAGTTTTCGGCGCGGAATGTGGGGCCGAATGTATAAATGCGGCCAAGACCCATTGCACCGAGCTCGCCTTCCAGCTGACCAGAAACAGTAAGGTTGGTTTCTTTGCCGAAGAAATCCTGCTCGTAATCAATCCCGCCTTGCTCTGTTTTGGGCAGATTATGCAGATCAAGTGTAGTTACGCGAAACATTTCGCCCGCACCTTCGGCATCGGAACCGGTAATAATCGGTGTATGCAGGTTGAAGAAACCGCGGTCGTTAAAAAACTTGTGAATGCCGTAGCTCATGTGGTGACGCATACGCAGCACAGCGCCGAACGTGTTGGTGCGCGGACGCAGATGCGCTTTCTCGCGCAAAAATTCCAGCGGAAGCGTTACCGGCTTTTTGTCTTTGCTGTCTTGCCCGCGCTTCTGAAGCGGATAGGTCTCTGCATCGCAGTCGCCAAGAATTTCAATTGACGCAGCTTGTATTTCAGAGCTTTGTCCTTTGCCCTGCGATGCAACCAGCATGCCGGTTACGCTGATGCAAGCCCCTGTAGCTCCGGCGCGTTTGAGCAGCGCTTCGTCAAACTTTGCGGTATCAGCAACAACCTGAATATTGCGGATGGTTGAACCATCATTAATATGAATAAACTGAACGTATTTATTGCCGCGTGCACTGCGCACCCAGCCATTAACAGTTACTTCCCGGTCAAGATCGGCCGACTGCAGCAGGGCCAGAACGTTTGTATGTTTCATAAGTTATTGAGATAACAGGCCGCAAAAATCGGAATTTTCGGGCGTTTCCCGGCAAATACTTTTTCAATCTGCCCTTATTGGTGTCGTTTCAGACAATTGCGAACCGGCTTTAACTGATTTTTATGACTTGTTTCCGATACTGACATACTGTTGTCTCTCCTCTTTTCGAGTTTTGTTTCGGAAACATTTTTGGCATTTCGCTGTTTCTTTCGGGTACTACGGGAAATCAGGAAAATATTTATGTTCTCAAAGTTTCCATTGTAAAAAACAGATAATGAATCAGTTAACTATTTAGAAAGGTAGAAGCCAACTAAAAATATCCTAAAAACAACACAAAGGAACTTTGGGAATGAAATAAGTTTCCATAGTTTTGCGCCGTGATTATAGAAATGGAACCCAAAGACAAAATCCTGAAAGCTTCTTTCGAGCTGTTTTCGCGCTATGGAATTAAAAGCGTGACAATGGACGACATTGCCAAGTATCTGACAATGTCGAAGAAAACAATCTATCAGTATTTCCGGGATAAAAATGAAGTTGTGCATCAGCTGATGCAAAAAGAAATTGAGCACGATATTAAAGACTTTTCGCGCATTGCAACTGAATCAAAAAATGTGGTGGACGAAATTTTTGCACACATGAAGCAGATGCACCAGATGCTTGCGACGATTAACCCAAATATGTTTTACGATCTCAAGAAATACCATCCGCAATCCTGGGGATTGTTTCAGCAATTTAAAAACGATTTTATTCTGGGACAGGTAAAAACCTCGCTTAAACGCGGTGTAGAGCAGGGGCTTGTGCGGAAAGACATTAATATAGAAGTTGTATCGCGCCTGAGAATGGAGGAGATTGACCTCGGCTTTAATCCTGAGGTTTACCCGTATGACAAGTTTCGCATTATTGATGTGCAACTTTCGCTGGCCGAGCATTTTCTGTATGGTGTATGCACACTTAAAGGCCATAAACTCATTAACAAACACAGACAAATAATTGAAGAGGAATAAAATAAATCACACAACTAAAAAGACTACACATTACCAAACGCATCAATAATCAGTTTACAGATATGAAAACAAAACCCAAGTGGCTTACCGGTATTCTGCTGCTGCTGGTTTCGGCAGGAATGCTGAACGCGCAGTCGCAGCAAGCGCCGCAGTCTTACAGCTTCTCGCTTCCGCAGGCGATAGATTATGCGCTGGCCAACCAGAACAATGTGCGTAATGCCCAGCTTGATGAACAGGCTGCTCACTACAAAGTAAACGAAGTATTAGGCATTGGTTTACCGCAGATCAGCGGCAGCTTCCAGATTCAGGACTTTGTCGAAATTCCAACCTCGCTTATCCCCGCCGAAATTTTTGGAGGCCCTGCGGGAACATTTATTCCGGTGCAGTTTGGTACAAAATACAATGCCACAACTTCGTTTTCGGCTTCACAGTTGCTGTTCAACGGCAGTTATTTTCTGGGTGTAAAAGGTGCAAAAGTGTATCAGGAACTCGCTAAGAAAAACACTGAGCGCACTCGCATCGAAGCTACAGCAGAAGTTACAAAAGCCTACTACACCGTGCTGGTGAACAAAGAGCGCAAGACTCGCCTCGAAGCCAATCTTTCACTGCTCAAAAAGCTGATGGACGATACAAAAGCACTTTACCAAAACGGTTTCGTTGAGAAGATAGATGTTGACCGCTCAACCGTTAGCTACAACTCGCTGGCCGTTGAAGTGCAAAACGTTCAGCGTTTGCTTGATCTCGGCATGGTGCTCCTCAAGTATCAGATGGGCATGGATCAAACAGCAACACTCACACTCACCGACGACATTACTAAAATCAGCTTCACACCTCCGCAGGTAAATATGCTGAAATACACCGACCGAGTAGAGTATCAGCTGCTTGATCTTCAACTGCGCGGCAGCATTCTTTCTATGCGTGCCGAACGTGTAGGTTATCTGCCCACAGTTGCTTTGTTTGCCAGCCTTCAGGCACAAGCCCAGCGCAATACATTCGATTTCTTCGATAATACCAGTCAGCGCTGGTTTCCGGTAGGCATTATCGGTTTGCAGGTGAATGTTCCCATTTTCGATGGCTTGCAGCGCTACAACCGTGTACAGCAGGCACGAGTAAACATTATGAAAGCGCAAAACGATATGCGTTTCATTCAGCAAACTATTGACCTGCAGGTGGCATCAGCACGGGTAAATCTCGAAAACAGCACCGCTACACTTGATGTGCGCAAAGCCAATATGGAACTTGCGCAAAGTGTATATGATGCAGCGCGCAAAAAATACGAGCAGGGTGTTGGTTCAAACCTCGAAGTTATGGTAGCACAAACTTCGCTTACCGATGCACAAGCCGAATACTACGATGCACTCTACACTGCAGTTACGGCTAAAGTTGATTACGACAAAGCAATGGGCACGCTTAACAAATAAAACAAAGACACAATACAGCAACAAAACGTTCTTATGAAACACTACATAGTTATTTTCAGTACCGCTCTTCTGCTGGCTGCCTGCGGTGGCGGTGAGTCAGGCAACAAGACTCAGGCGCTGAAAGACCAAATCAACGCAAAGAAAAGTGAACTGAGCAAACTCCAGGGCGAGATTGCAGACCTTCAGGCACAACTGCTCAAGCTTGATTCAAACTCAGCAAAAGCCGGTAAACCCGTGCAATTGCTAACGCTTGCACCCACCACATTTGTTCACTCAATTGATATTCAGGGTCGCGTTGATGCTGAAGAAAGCGTAACCGTTGGCCCGCAAATGCCCGGCATGATTAAACGCGTTCTCGTTCAGCCCGGCGACAGAGTAGGTGCAGGACAATTGCTTGCCGAACTCGATGCAGATGCTATGATTCAGCAACTCGGAGCACTCAAAGTGCAGCGCGAACTCACCAAGCAAATTTATGATCGCCAAAGAAATCTCTGGGAGCAAAAAATCGGAACCGAAATTCAGTTCCTGCAAGCCAAAGCCGGCTTCGATGCTGTTGAGAAACAAGTATCAGCATTAGAAGAACAAATTGATATGGCACGTATCAAAGCACCAATGGCTGGTGTAATTGATAATGTTGGTTTGAAAGTTGGCGAAATGGCAAGCCCCGGTTTCTCAACTATTCTCATTGTCAACAGCAGCAAGCTCCGCGTAAAAGGTGAAGTAGCTGAAGGTTATGTTGCCAAAGTGAAAAACGGAAACCCGGTAACCATTGAACTCCCGGATGCAGGCAAAACCATTAATGCCAAAGTAACATACTCCGGCCGCTCGATTAACAGACTCAACCGCACATTTAATGTTGAAGTCGCAATTCCCTCGAACGATTCCATTGTGCCGAACATGGTTGCTGTAATGAAGATTGAAGATTACCGCAAAGATGATCAGATCGTAGTTCCGTTAGCCTGCATTCAAAAAGGATCCGACGGCAAAAGCTTTGTTTATATAGCCGTTAGCAGAAACGGAAAACTCTTCGCCGAACGACGCGAAATCGCGTACACCATGACCTACAACGGTAATGTACAGGTTGAGGAAGGACTCAAAGCAGGTGATCAGGTTGTAACCGAAGGTTATGCTGAACTCAACAACGGCGACGAAATTTCAGGCAAATAAGCAAAGCAGCTACGCTGTATTAAAGACACTCTACTATGCTTGATAAAATCAAAGAGTTCAAGCCAACCAGTTGGTCTATCACGAATAAGACAACGATCTTTATTCTGACCCTGTTTCTTGGCTTAGCCGGTATCCTCTACTATCAGAAACTTCCTAAAGAACAGTTTCCTGATATTGTTGTGCCTACCATTTATGTAACCACCGTGTATGCAGGCTCATCGCCTACAGATATGGAGAACCTTGTGACAAAGCCGCTCGAAAAGCAAATGAAGGCAATCACAGGTGTGAAAAAAATCACGAGCAATTCTGTTCAGGATTTTTCTAATGTTATTGTTGAGTTTGCAACCGATGTAAAACCTGAAGTTGCCAAACAACGCGTTAAAGATGCTATTGACCGCGCACAACGTGATCTTCCGCAGGCACTCACTTCCGGCCCGACGGCTATAGAAATCAACTTTTCTGATTTGCCGATTATGGCGCTCAACGTGGCCGGTAACTATGATCTCGCCAAGCTTAAATTTTATGCTGATAACCTCAAAGACAAAATTGAGGGCATGAAAGAGATTACCCGTATCGATATGATCGGGGCACTCTCACGCGAGATCACGGTTGATGTGGATATGTACAAAATGCAGGCGGCGCAACTTTCTATTGGAGATATTTCCCGCGCTGTTGGCATGGAAAACCTCAACATTTCAGGAGGCGATGTTACTACCGATGGTATTAAACGCACTCTGGTTGTTCGCAAAGAGTTTAAAGATGTTGAAGAACTCCGCAATGTTGTAATCGGTTCACAAGCCGGCGCTCTTGTCTATCTGAAAGATGTTGCTGATGTTACCGATGGCTTTGAAGAACAGCAAAGCTTCGCCCGCCTGAACGGCAAAAACGTAATCACACTTAACGTTGTGAAACGTGCCGGTGAAAACCTGATCGAGGCTTCCGACAAGATTCATAAAGTTGTAGATGATATGCGGGCATCCGGCGCACTGCCAAAAGATCTCGATGTTTCGTTTACCGGCGAACAAGCCGATGCAACCCGCGTAACACTGCACGATCTTATCAATACAATCATTATTGGTTTCGTGCTTGTTGTTATTGTACTCATGTTTTTCATGGGAGCAACCAACTCGTTCTTCGTGGCACTTTCGGTACCGCTTTCTATGGCAGTTGCGTTCATTGTACTTTTCACAATGGGCTATACGCTGAACATGATTGTGCTTTTCGCATTCCTGTTAGCACTGGGAATTGTAGTTGACGATGCCATTGTAGTAATCGAAAACACACACCGACTGTTTACCGAACACAAAAACATCGGTATTGTGAAAGCCGCTAAACTGGCCGCCGGCGAGGTGTTTCTGCCTGTACTTTCAGGTACACTCACCATGCTTGCTCCTTTTATTCCGCTTGCATTCTGGAGTGGTATCATCGGTAAGTTTATGATCTTCCTTCCGGTCACACTTATCATTACCCTGCTTGCATCACTGCTTGTAGCTTATATCATTAATCCGGTATTTGCTGTTCAGTTTATGCGTCACTACGAACCTGCCGAAGCGAAAAACAACGCTTGGCCGCGCTGGCTCAAACGCTTTACCATTGTGGCACTCGGCCTTGCTGCGTTAAGCTATGCATCGCAGTCGTTTGGTGTTGCCAACTTCACGGTGTTTATTCTGCTCATGGTTCTGCTGCACCATTATGTGCTGCGCCGCAGTATTTTCTCATTCCAGGATAATGTTTGGCCGCGTGTGCGCGAGTGGTATGGCCGCCGCCTGACGTGGTCGGTAAATCATCCGGTTATTATTCTCGTTACAACAGTTGTGCTGTTTTTTGTTTCCATCTTTTTGGTGGTTGCACGTCAGCCTGCGGTTGAGTTCTTCCCTACTGCTGATCCGAACTTCGTATATACCTACATCAAAATGCCGGTAGGTACCGATCAGCAGAAAACCGATTCTATTGCAAGCATTGTAGAGAAACGCGTTGCCGAAATTGTGAAAGGCGATATGGATGTGGTGAAGTCAGTAATCACCAACGTAACCATTGGCACCGGCGATGGACAAGATCAGGATCAGTCGCCGCATCCGGAGCGTGCAAAAGTTTCGGTTGCATTTGTTGAGTTTGCGAAACGCGATGGTAAATCAACCAAAGACATTCTGATTCGCATTCAGGATGAAATGCAAAAACTCCGCATTCCGGGCGCGCAGATTTATGCCGAACAGGAGCAGGGCGGTCCGCCGGTTGCAAAACCAATCAGCATCGAAATCAGCGGCGACAACCTTACCGATCTTGTGCTTACAGCCGATTCGCTCAAGCAATACCTCAACAAGTTTGATATTGCCGGCGTTGATAATCTTCAGTCGGATGTAGTGGCCAGCAAGCCCGAAGTTGTGTTCTCTGTTGATCGTGAACGTGCCAACCGCGAAGGTATTTCGGCCTACAGCATCGGTATGGAAGTGCGCAATGCCGTATTCGGTGCCGAAGCTTCGAAGTTCCGCGATGATAACGACGAATACAAAATCATGGTGCGTTACAAGCCGGAGCAGCGCAAAGACATCAATGCGCTCAAAAACCTCAAGCTCACGTATCGTGATATGAACATGGGTGGCATGATCCGCAACGTTCCGCTCTCGTCGTTTGCTGATGTGAAATACGAATCGAGTTTCGGCGCTGTAAAACGCAAAGGACAAAAACGTATCATCACGCTTGAGTCGAACGTACTGCCCGGCTACGATCCTAATCAGGTTGTTACCAACATCAAAGCACAGGTTGATGGTTTTGCCGGAAAACGTGCAGGTGTTGAAATCAAAATGGGCGGACAGCAGGAAGAACAGGCCGAAACAGCCTCATTCCTTGGCGGAGCGCTCATGGCTTCAATGGGTTTGATTCTGCTTATTCTTACACTTCAGTTTAACTCAGTAGGAAAACCGCTCATTATTATGAGTGTAATTTTCTTCAGCATCATCGGTGTATTCCTCGGTCTCGGAATTTTTGGCGATGCTGTTTCTATTGTAATGACAGGTGTGGGCGTAGTTGCGCTTGCGGGTATAGTTGTCCGAAACGGAATTCTAGTTGTAGAGTTCATCGACATTCTCCGCGAGCGCGGCATGGACGTGAAAGATGCAATTATTGAAGCCGGTAAAACACGTATGACTCCTGTACTGCTTACTGCAACAGCTACAATTCTCGGTCTCATTCCGCTGGCTATTGGTCTCAACATCGACTTTGCCACTATGTTCTCAGAATTCAACCCGCATATCTTCCTCGGTGGCGATAGTGTTGCCTTCTGGGGTCCGCTTTCGTGGACAATGATTTACGGTTTGAGCTTTGCAACTATTCTTACACTTATCGTATTGCCGGTGCTTTATCTTGTTGCTTACCGTACCAAGCGTATGTTCAGCAAAAAGAAAACCACCGATCCGCATAGCGCTGCCGACGAAGCAGTTGCATCAATTTCAGATTCGATCAGCTAAGGAAGTTTTTCCTCTGCTGTGAAATTTGAGGGTGAAGGAAGAAAAGACCCGTCTGCGTTTTGCAGCGGGTCTTTTCGTTTTATATGTGGTCTGAATTAGCAGTAATGAATGTATTAGATAAATAATTAAGATATAATTATATGTATGTATTATTCACTAAAAAACTTTGCACCTTTGAGTGCTATTTTATTTCATGCAAAGGCGCAAAGACGCTAAGTTTTGGATAGCAAAGACATTAGCTGTAAGTCGTTTGTTTTTAATAATTATTTGATATTAATAATGTACTAAATAAAGAGGGAGAATACACCTCGTTTCAATAAATGAATACTGAAATAATGAAGATATTTATCGGCCTGATTTTCAGACCAAGTTTGTGCTGTGTAAGATCAAATATCCCGAAGATCTTGTATGGATTTTTTCGAAAGAATGTAATCAGCCATTTTTACGCTTATCAGCTTTCATCTTTTTTAAAAAGAGATCCATATCAAAATTCTTTTCAAAGCCGCTTGCAATACCTTCTTCCAATGAAGTCTTTAACGCCTGAATTTTGTTTTCTTCCTTTTCGAGCAAACGAAGTCCGGCGCGAATTACTTCACTTGCATTTTTAAAACGTCCTTCATGAATTTTGCTTTCCACAAAACCATCGAAGTAGTCGCCCAATGAGACAGATGTATTTTTCGGCATAGCAGTGATTTTATATGAAATTGCCTAAAATTGGTACTATTTCAAAATGCGGGTTAGAATAATTGCCTTTATTGTTAAAGATCATCCCCTCAAAAGCTCACCGGTGATGAATATCATTCATATAAACTACAAAGCAAGCTCTGTTCGGCCTACCTTGCAAGTTATGAAATCAATTGCATTGCTGTTCATTCCCTTGCTTCTTGCTTCTTGTGGAGGAAATAAAGACACCGTTCATGCTGTGCGTCGTGATCTGACACAGGCCGTTTATGCATCAGGCAAGCTTTACCCGAAAAACGACTACAAAGTTTTTGCGCGCCTGCCCGGCTACGTGCAGGAGGTGCATGTGCATGTAGGCGATACCGTGCGCATCGGCGATCCGCTCATTACAATACGCAGCGAAGTGAGTTCTATTAATGTTGATGTTGCGCGCAATCAGTATCAGCTGGCGCAAAACAATGCGGCTGAATCAGGCCCGCTGCTGCGCACGCTGCATGAAGATGTGGATGCTGCCCGCTCAAAATATATGCTTGATTCAACTACAGCTGCCCGCTATGCTAATCTGCTGCAACAAAATGCTACTTCAAAACAGCAGGCCGATCAGTCGCGCACGCAGTTTGAAATTTCGCGTGCGGCATGGCAGAAAACAAAAGCCAATTTGCAAAACACCCGCTCCCGCCTGCGTACAGAAAGCGAAAACGCCCGCCTCCAGCTTGATGCACAAACCTCAAACCGCAGCGATTATGTAGTTACTGCTGCCGTTGCCGGACGTGTTTATGATGTTGTGCCCAAGGTTGGTGATTTGGTGAACTCACAACAAGCGCTGCTCGAAATCGGCGATGCATCAAGTTTTGAAGTTGAACTCAGTGTTGATGAAACCGATGTATCACTGCTGAAAGATGCACAGCAGGTAATTTATTCGATTGATGCGTATGAAAGCACGGCCTTCAGCGGAAATCTTGTTGAGGTCTATCCGCGCATCAGCTCCGGAAACAAAACAGCCCGTGTGATCAGCTCCATTACCATTCCGAATGGCATGCAGGTGTTTGCCGGACTTTCTGTTGAAGCCAATATTGTGATTGCCGAACGCAAAAACATTCTCGTCATTCCGCGCGAATATCTGCAGTCTGACAATACCGTTAAAGTAAAAGGTAAAGACGCTGCAGTACCTGTAAAAACAGGTGTTTCTGACCTGCAATTTGTAGAAATAATTTCGGGAATTACCGAACAGGATGAACTAATTAAATAAACCATGAGCTATCGCCGGCATCCTGTTTTTCGCATTGCCATTACGCATCTTGTTTCCAAGAAGCGGCAAACCATTGTAGCCATGCTGGGTGTAACGTTTGGCATTGCCATTTTTATTTTTCAGGCCGGACTTATGTCGGGTTTTCAAAGCACGTTTATTGATCAAACAGTAAATACCTCGGCCAATGTGCGCATCTACAATGATTTGCAAGAGCAGCGGCCTTCGGTGCTCGAACGCTTTGGGAAAAAGCAAGACCACTGGTATGTAGTGCGTAATCAAAAGCCGAAAGAACAGGAGCAGAATATCAAGAACGGAAGGCAGATTATGCAGATTCTTGAAAAGCATCCTGAGATAAAAGGCATTTCACCGTTTATCGGCGCGCAAACTATTTTCAGGCTCGGTTTGGCGCAGGTAGCAGGGCGCGTTGCCGGTGTTGATATTGAAAAAGAGAATGCTGTGTTTAATGTTGAACAATACATTGTGCAGGGCGATTTGCGGAGATTAGAAACCATCAACAACGGCATCATTCTCGGCTCAGGACTTGCCGAAAAGCTTGGCGCAAAACTCAACGATAACATGACGGTGACTTCGCCGCGCGGCGTTACACTAGACATGAAAATTGTTGGCATTCACAAATCAGGAATTACCGAGCTTGATAATAACCGCGCTTACATCAGCATTTACAACGGACAGAAATTGCTTATGGTTGATGGTTCTTACATTACTGACCTGAACATCAAACTCCGCGATATCAGCAAAGCAGCACAGCTTGCGGCCGAATTTCAAGAGCGTTTCGGCTACAAGGCGCAAGACTGGGAAACCGCCAATGCCAGTATTTTCAGTGTCTTCAAGATTCAGAACATGGTTACGTATCTCATTATCGTTTCGATATTGATTGTATCTGGCTTCGGTATTTTCAATATTCTGATGATGATTATTTACGAGAAGATGCCCGACATTGCCATACTTAAAGCAACCGGTTTTCGCAGTCGTGATATAAGGCAAATCTTTCTTACCGAATCGCTTGTGATTGGTATTATTGGCGGTTTGCTCGGATTAATTGTAGGCTTTCTGCTGCAGAAAATTGCCGGCAGCATTCGCATGGATGTAAAAGGTTTTGTAGAAATGGAATATTTGCATTTCAATACATCGCCTTCATTCTATGCCTTTGCTTATATGTTTGGGTTAGTGGTAACTGCGCTTGCCGGTTACTTTCCCGCCCGCAAAGCCGCCCGTGTTGATACTATTGATATTATCCGCAGCAAATAACCGGGCATGGAAAAGAAAGCAATTATCCGCACGCAAAATCTCAACAAAATCTTCCACGATCCGGTCGATTTTCAGGCGCTGAAAAATGTGAACATCCGCATCAACGAAGGCGAGTTTCTGTCTATCATCGGTTCATCGGGAAGCGGAAAGTCCACACTGCTTTACGTGCTCTCCACACTTGATACCGATTACGAAGGCGAAATTTTCTTCGAGGAAAAAGAGCTCGGAAAAATGAACAGCAATCAGCTTTCCGATTTACGCAACGAGAAAATCGGTTTCGTATTTCAGTTTCACTACCTGCTGCCCGAGTTCACTGTAATCGACAATGTAATGCTGCCTGCACTCAAACTCGGCCGCTACGACGAAGAGCAGATCCGCCACAACGCCAACGAAAAGCTCAGACTACTCGGCCTCGAAGATCAGGCGCACAAGAAAGCCAACAAACTCTCCGGCGGCCAGCAGCAGCGCGTAGCCATTGCCCGTGCCCTCATCAACGAACCCCGCATCATTTTTGGCGATGAACCCACCGGCAACCTCGATTCAAAAAATGCACAAACGGTGTTCGAGATTTTTCAGGAGCTGAAAGTGAAGTACAATCAAACCATTGTTATTGTAACGCACGATATGAATTTTGCGAATCAGACGGATCGGTTGATTCGGTTGAAGGATGGGGAAGTGGTAAGCGAGTAGTTCCCATTTTATCAGGCTAGTCTTCAACCAAAGGAAAATCGGTAAAATCAGAAATGTATCCGGATAACAAGTAATTTTTCTTCACGCAGAAATTTTGAACGAATGCAACAATTCCCCGGTTTGTGTATCCACGAACTGAATCTCATCCACCTTATTATTGAGCTCGTTTTGATTGTCGATGCCTAATAAAACAGGATAGATGTAACGTTCAAGTTTACCATTGGAAAGTTCAAAATTGCTTTTTGTGTCATACGTCACAAAAATAGTATTTGCGGGATGAGAGTCCGGAAACCAGCTCTTAATCAGTTGTCGGATGGAAGGGGCAATACTGAACGTATATCCATCCATCTGCTTATTAACACTGATTCTGATTGCGTCCATGATTGTATATTTTGCTCCTGTTAATATATAAAAAACAACTGTGAATTCATTGTTTATACCAGGTTATGTGGCCATTGCCCGCGCACTCATTAACGAACCCGTATAATTTTTGGTGATGAGCCTACCGGTAATCTCGATTCAAAAAATTCGCAAACGGTGTTCGAGATTTTTCAGGAGCTAAAAGAGAAGTACAATCAAACCATTGTTATTGTAACGCACGATATGAATTTTGCGAATCAGACGGATCGGTTGATTCGGTTGAAGGATGGGGAAGTGGAGGTGGATTAATTTCGATACTGGTATTCCCACGTATCTATTACGTTTTCTTTACCTCCCAGGGTTATCTCAACATGCTTCAGCGGTAGGCCCGATGGTGTATAAATATATCGGTGAAGGAAAACTGAGGTGTCATTTTCCAATAATTCCATCTCCACAATACGTCCGGATACATATTTACTTATCAACTCTTGTTTCAATTTAGTATGCGTTTGAACATTGAGCTGATAACGAAACTGTATTTCACCTTCAGCTGAAAAAACAAGCGAATCATAAACATGGTCACCATTAAAGGATATGCTGTCGATTAATTCAATTTGACCGGAAGAATGCCAGCGACGGCGTGTGATTGAATGCTGAAAAATAGCTGAGGTGTCAGTTTTGATAGAAGTCTGTATGCATTTACCCAGTTCATTATAAGTGTATTCTTGTACTCTTTGCCATTTATATTTTCCGTTTGCCGATCGGCAGACACTTATTTGCGAAATCAGTTTTCCGCTTGTGTTGTAAATAAAAGTATCGCGTATAATCTCACCCGCATCATAATTTATTTCATAAACTGTCCGGTTGAAGGTGGTATCATTGCAAATCTCATAATCGGGAATAGTATTGTCGGGCGTTAATTTAAACTTTTGGTTTAATGGCAATGGCTTCTGGTTGGGTTTTCTTACCTCAGTAATACATAGCGAACCTTCGTATCTGGTTGTTGTGAGGTAAGTAAACAGGTCGGTTTGGGCGAATTTAAGAAGCGAGTCAGTAATACGCCTTATTGGATAAAAGTCATTGCTAAAATCTGTTGTCATGGATGAGTTTACGCGTGTGTCGTATTTTCGTTTTACAGCAGTCAATTCTCCAGATGAGTTGTATTTGTAAGATACATCTATCGGATAACACTGGTTATTGTTGCCGAATTCTTTCTGTTGAAATTTGGGTATAAGAAAGCCTTTTACCCTAAGCGGAAATCCATTCTTTGCATATTTGAATTCTAGCTTCTGGCGCATTGAAGGGTCTGATGCCCTAGTTCGAATTTTCTTGACTTGCCCGCGCTGTGTATATCTGATTGTTGTTTTGCTATCGCTGTTATTAGTTTCTCCCGCATTTTCTACATAGCTTTTTATTTGTCCGTCTTTTCTATAAGTTATTGTCAATAGCTTTCCAATTTGGGAGTATAAAATTGTTTTTTTTGCTAATTTATCATCAGATGTATAGAAATAATTGATGTAAACCTGGTCAGATTCGCATGGCTGAGGATCATGATGAAATTCGTAATGCAATCTTCCGTCAGCATGTCTGATTTCTTCATTTATTAGTATGCCATTTATATAAACCCTTTTTCGTTTAAAGCCCTGTTTGTCTGTCCAGATGATTATATGTTCTGAATAAGCAGAATTTGGGGAGCATGAATTATCTTCAGAAATAAGATTTTCTCGGATTGTATTTTGCAGCGTATCTTCATCAGCCTGATATTGAAAGGTTGATTTGTAATGAATTTTATCGTTTGAAAATTCTCTTCGGAGAACTCTGCCAGACGAATCACACTCAATAATTAATTCTTTATTAGACACTATACCGATTAATTGACTAAACAAATTTAGCTTCGATTCTCAAGTTATGCAAAGCACAGCAAATAAGCATAAGTCTGTCTTCGCGGCCATATAGTCTTCCTCTGTATGTTTCTTTCACCTTGCGGAATCGTT
>JBKDHA010000009.1:0-36046 GCA_046335555.1 Bacteroidota bacterium | reverse complement strand
TTCAAAACCCTCATTTTTAGGCATTCTTACTTCTGTAGAACAATAAAAATGACCGTACACACCTTTGATATCGTTTTGGACAGCATCCGAGGGTTCAAATCTGTTGTTTCGAGAAGCCTAATCGTAAAGCCAATTAAATCAGCTATTTACATCTGTCCAATTACACAAAATCAAATTATTTTGGACAGCTGTGAACAACAACAAAACAATGCAAGATATACTCTTTGACTTTTTATCAAAATACGTTCCTCTGACAGAAGAAGAGAAAAACATAATTATTTCTTTGGATATATTTCGCTCAGTAAAGAAAGGCACGACTTTACTTAAAGAAGGAGAAAAATCGAAGGAAAGTTACTTTGTACTGAAAGGCTGTATTCGGACATATTATGTTATAGATGGTAAAGAAAAAACTACTGCGTTCTACACAGAAATGGAAGCGCTGACACCTCCCTGTGTGATAAGCAAAAATCCTTCTGAATATTACGTAAGTTGCTTAGAAGACACTATTCTTACAGTTTCAAATTCGGATATGGAAGTAGAAGTAAACAGCAAATTTCCAAGGTTTGAAATTCTATGCAGAAAATTATCCGAAGAGCTTTTAGCAAAACAACAAATAAACTTTGATGAGTTTAAGACTTCTTCACCAGAACAACGATACCTGAACTTACTCGAAAAAAGGCCGGATCTTATTCAGCGTGTTCCGCAACACCAGTTAGCAAGTTATCTTGGCATCAATCCTCAATCATTGAGCAGGCTAAGAGCAAGGATTTGGGAGAAAGCTAAAGAGTAAGATTCATTTCTTCTCCTAAGCGAACGATTTTTTGTATTTCGCCATTCTACTTTTGCAGCATCGTTTAACATCAATTTAAAAAGATATGCAAAAGAAAATTTTAGGGATTGGTCTTGTCTTAATGGTGACAAGTGCGCTTCAACTCAAAGCACAATATGACAGGGCAGACAGCACGTACAAAAAGTGGTTCGTTGGAACTTCTTTATTTGTTCTGTTTGGTAATCTTGACCAAGAAAACCCACCCAACTTTATTCAACTCAATATAGGTTATCGCCTTACAGGAAAAGATGTAATTACATTTGCTCCAAAAACATGGAAATATGCCTGGCCAAATGGGATTCATCCATTTTTAAACAGCGCATACAAAAAGCCGGAAGAAAAATTCCCGGGGTATGTGCGTGAGTTTGGCGCAACAATGTCTTACACCCGATTCTTATGGAAAGGGTTGTATGCCCAGCTTGATGTAATGCCTACATGGCAGATTTTTGCGAATGATAATGGTAAGAAAATTGATGATGGTTTTCAGATCTTCAATTCATACCGCGTTGGCTATCACATCAAACTTTTTAAGGATCGATTTTTCTTTCAACCATCAGTGTGTATGACACATCGTGCTTATCACACCGCGTTACCCGATGGATTTAAACAGCTCGATGATAAATGGTCAAAATTTGTCTTCCCGGAGCCGGGGCTTAACATCGGATTTAATTTTTAGTCGATAATTAACAAAACACTACAAATTATGAGTACACAAAACACATTGGAAGACATAAAAGTAAATGTAAAACTGAAGCTTGCTGCACTTTGGGCTAGCTTTATGTTTCTCTACACTTATGTAGATTATTTCCACTTATACATGCCAAAAACACTAGAAGACATACTTAAAGGGAAAGTATTTGTTTTTGATATTTCACAAGGATTTATTTTTGTAGCGTTCTTCTTTGTTGTCATTCCGGTACTAATGATTTTTCTTTCTGTTGCACTCAAACCCAAAGTAAATCGCTGGACAAATATTATTGTTGCAGCATTGTTTATACCCTATATGCTGTTCAATTTATCGGGAGTAGTCTGGATGCACATGGTGCTTGCTGCTGTAATAGAAGTCTTTCTTCTTTGTCTGATTATTCGCTATGCGTGGAAGTGGCCTCGCGTCTAACGATGAAAACGCTATGAATAAAATTTCATGAAAATGTGCGCCAATAATTTACCTAATTATTGGCGCATACTTTTTTAGCGGGTGTATTCTGTCACTACAAACCATCCGCTTTACCAAACCACAACCCTCTGCGAAATCCGCTCACTGCCCGAAACTGCTGAAACCACATACACTCCGGGCGCAGGAGCATCAGGCCAGGTAATCTGAAAACGCCCGCTGCCGAGCGGAACAAACTGCACATCGTTAATCACTCTGCCGGCAATATCAGCAACAACAAACTGCGCTGCATTAAAGTCAGCATCACATTCCAAAACCATTGGCATTGTAGCTGACACCGGGTTCGGAAACACGCGCAGCAGAGGCCGTGCCGGCTGCTCAGTTATTGCATTCGGAATAATGCGTGCCACCCACGGATCAACATCCACCACATCGGTTGAATCGCCGAGCTGCGGGAATGCGTAGCCAACAGCAAACGAAAGATTACCCGCTGCATCAAGCGTAGGTTCTCCAAGAGCCACAGTTGTGCCCTTGCTGATCACCATTTGATGATTACCCCAACTATCCCAGTTTCCCGGAACACCTTGCACAGCGCGCCAAATATCATAATCGAGCGAATACCAGATTGTCCACGGACCATTATTGGGTTGCTGCCAAAGATGCGGATGCTCAATGTGTCCGACCGATGAAGACACGCTGTTGATGAGCTGCGGCGGCGTCCAGGTAACACCGTCATCATAGCTCTGCGTAAAATAAAAATCGCGAAAAGCAGGATCTGTGTATTTTTCATAGATCAGCAATAACGTATCGCCATTTAAGCGTTCGAGATGCGGATTATCAGCCTGAAACTCGGTTGAGTCGGGGTTGATCGGCGTTGGCAATCGCACGGCAGTTGCAAATCCTGAAAGTGTATCAACCGTATTGCGAATCATCCAGATATCTCCGTTCCCGGTAAAGAGAAAAATATCAATAAGGGCAGCGTTTGAAGCGTTGAACACCGGCATCGGCGAGCCTTCTATCGCTGCAGTTGTGGGTATGCCCGAAAGATGCCACGCATCAAACAAACCGGTAGTGGTGTTTTTGCGACTGTAAACAATATCGAGATTGATAAATGTATCGCAGCCGAATGCATTGGTGGTAATATCCATTCCGTACAGCGGGGCATAATTGCGGTAATAAGCACCGGTACCGATCACATCACAAAGCGTGTAGTTAGGATTGCCGGTTGTTGAATTGATAAATCCAATCCACGAAAGCAGATCGGCAGGCGAATAAAGTGCGTAGAGAAAATCGCCGCTGCGCGAGAGGTGTATGCCGTCTTCCCAGCCGTAACTGTGCAGAGGCTGCTGCTGCAGGGGTGAATAATTGTTTGAGAAAGGAGGCTGCAGCACCGGTGTTTGTGCTGCTTTGAGGCTGTCCCAGCGTTGCGGGATTGTCTGAGCATTACCATTATCTGCCAACAGAATAAAGCAGATACATACCATTTGGACGAGAATCTTTTTCATTGCGCCGAAAATTTACGTCATTTCGCCCACACTTTGTAACTTGCGGTACACACACACGTTAAACAAAATGGCCTCCACCATTTTGCCCAACAAAATTATATGACCACCCACACCCGAATGACCCTGGCCTCAGCCGGTTTCTTATTGATTACATTTTCGCTTGCATTTCCGGCATGTTCCGACAAAGACGTGCACACCAATGCCGGCGATCATGTTATATCAACTGATTCGGCCACAGCATCAAGTGCTGAGAATGTGTTCTACTACATTCCTTCGCCAATAGAAATGGCCGATCTGCTGCGTCGTGCGGGTGCCAGCTACGATAAAGAATTAACCAACCAGCCCGACAATGTTTCGCGCTACAGTTCAAGTTCGGCGCAGGCAATTAATCTCGGCATTTATGGTGCCGACCTTTCGTATGCCGGAATTTTTGGTCAGAATGCGGAGTCGATGACGTTTATGAATTGTGCCAATAAACTGGCAACAGGGTTGCATGTTTCATCGGCCTTTAATCCAGAACTGCGCAACCGCCTCGAAGCAAATTTGAGCAGCCGTGATTCGGTGCTGAACATAATTACCACAGCTTACTGGGATTGTGATGCCGTGCTTCAGGAAAACAACCAGCAGCATGCCTCGGCATTAATGATTGCCGGCGGTTGGATCGAAGGTTTATATCTCGCCTGCCGGGTTGCCGAAAAAACGAATAACAGCGAAATCCGAATCCGTATCGCTGAACAACGTTTTTCGCTCGACAAACTCATCGAATTGCTCGAAAAACAAAAACACAGTGATACGCAAACGCTGGTTACTGACCTCAAAGAACTGCAAGCCATTTATGCAAAACTTCCGCCACCGCAAGATGTAAAGAGCACCGAAGAAAACGGCATTACCGTTATCGGCAGCGATGATGATACAAAGTCTGCAAGCCTTAATGCGCTTGAGTTTAAAGCAATTACCGATAAAGTTAAAAGCATCCGTGAAAAACTGGTTTCGCGCACCTGAAACCTTTAGCAGAATCCCCGCGTAGAAGCGGTTGTGGCATGATTCGTGATCATGCTGCACGAAAAACCCTTTTATGCGTCGTCTTTACATTGCTCTTCTTGCAGCCGGAATTTTGTTTGTCACAGTTGGCAATGATGCCCTTGCTCAATGCAATAAAAACTGGTCGCGCAAGTGTGTCAATAAAATAACTCCGTTTACGCATAACGGACAAATGAACACCAAACAGCTTCGTGAAGGTCAAAAAACAGAAGCTGTACTCACTTTTTATTCTGGACAAGATTATCGGATTCTTGTATGTGCCGAGGAAACACTCGAAAATGTTTCGTTTGTAGTGTTCGACGGGAAAGGGAAATTGGTGTTCGACAGCAAAACAAAAAATAATACCGATGTGTGGGATTTTAAAGTAAAAACTACCACACAACTAAAGGTCATTGTTGATGCCGGCAAAAACGAAAACAGCAAAGGCACCGCCACTGGCTGCGTTTCGATTTTGGTGGGTTTTAAAACTTCGTAGTGTTTAATTAGGTTTGATAGATTGCAGCACAAAAGGCTTTAGCAGAAATGCTGAAGCCTTTTGTGTGTTTACCGCATATCTGTACTTAAAAAACTGAGGCTGCACCCAAACAGATGCAGCCTCAGCAACAGTTAATCAAAAACTACTTACTGTTTAATAAAACGCTGTGTCGTGTAATTTCCCGACTCATTCATAATTTGCAAAAGATAAACACCCTTTTCAAGCGATTGAATATTGAGTTGTGATGAGCTCAATACATCAGCATCAACAGTGCGTCCGGCAATATCCAAGATCCGGTAATTCATACCAATCAGAATTTCTGAAGTTTTAATATTCAGTTGATCGCTGGCTGGGTTCGGATACAATGACCACGAAGCATTTACCAATTCCTGAACTCCGTTCAAAGGATTTACATAAATAGAATCGCAGAAAGTTGACTGACAAGTTGAATCAAACATGGTTACACAAACTGTGTAGTTTCCGCCTGCTGTATAGGTATGCGAAGGACTAACAGATGAACCTGTTTGGCTATCGCCATAACTCCATGTAAAATTATAACCCGCAGTTGATGGCATTGATGTATTGGTAAACTGAATGGTATTTCCTGTTGTTTGTACCCACGTAAAATTGGCTGTACACGGCGGCGGATTTCCGCTCACCTGAATCGTATCGCAGAAACTGGACTGGCAATTTGTACTGTTAAACATCGTCAAACAAACAACATATGTTCCGGGATTGGAATACGTATGATTGGGGCTTACAGCTGTGCTTGTCTGACTATCGCCAAACGACCACTGAAAAGTATATCCCGAAGTTGTGGGCATTGAAGAGTTGGCAAAAGAAATTGTTGCAGCCGAATTTTGCATCCATGTAAAGTATGCCGTACACTGAACACTTGTGCCGGTAACCACAATAGTATCACAGTATGAATCCTGACAACCTATAAAAGAATCAATCACAGTTAAACATACATAGTACGTGCCCGGATTTATATACGTATGTATCGGGTTGGTAGAATAACTTACCTGCTGATCGCCAAATGTCCAAAAGGAGCTAAGGTTAGCCGGTGTTGATGTGTTTGAGAATGCAATTACATTGTTCTGTGTCTGTGTCCAGTTAAATGAAGCCGTGCAATTTTGCGCTGGCAGAATTCCTGCAACTATTATCGTTGCGATCAGAAGAGAATAGAATTTTTTCATTGTGCTTAGTTTTGATTTCTGCACAATGTTACGCCGGGGCTGAGAAGATGTTTTTCGATTCAGGCGTATTTCTTACGCCTTCAATATTCTAATTTAGGGGCTAAAATCTAAAATAGTGCTAAACAAAACTTCGGGCCGAAAACAAGTCGATGCAATAAGCCTTTGGGAGAAATTGCTTTAAAACTTGACTTCCAAAGCCCAAACAAAGCTTTTGCACAAAAAATCAGAAAAACAAATGCTGCTGAAAATAAAATGCAAACAATCTTCCGCATTCAGATTTTTTCTGACGCGGCTTAGAGCCTTAAAAAAAGAAAAATCCCGGCACAAGTTGCCAGGATTTTTATGTTGTAAAGCCTATCGATCAGATCAGTTTTTCACAAAACGCTGTATCGAAACTAGTCCGTTTGCACTTATCAACTGAAAGAAATAAACACCGCTTTCTAAGCTTGAAACATCTAACTGCGTCGTATCAAGAATGCCCGACTCGGCTGTTCGGCCGGTAAGATCAATTATCCGGTATGCAGTACCCAATACTGAAAAATCGGAACGAATGGCAAGTACATCGCTTGCCGGAACCGGATACAGCGACCAGCTTGCTGAAGCGGCATCAGCCTGCTCAATGCCATTGGGCTGCTGAAAGATTACATTAACGGTATAGGTTGTAAGTGCAGCTTGCTGACTCAATCTTACCACATTTACCGGCAAACAAAATGTATCTGTACAGCCCGAACTGTAATCGAGAATAGTAAGACAAATGGTATATAAACCGCTTTGTGCATACGTATGTGTAGCAAGCGGCATACTGTCGGTTGGTGTATTATCGCCCCAGTTCCAGTTATAAGTAGTGGCTGAACTTGCTACCGATGTATTTACAATCCAGATCAAATTCTGAACAACCGGATCGAAATACGGGTAAAAACCAGCCGAGCAGTTAACCGGGCCTGTACCTGTTACATTATACAAGGTATCGCACACAGAACCATAACAGGCATATACCGAATCATAGAAACTCAAACATACTTCGTAATTACCGGAATTAACATAACTGTGCGTCGGGTTTACTGCTGATGAAAACTGCCCGTCGCCAAATGACCAGTTATAACTTGCGGCTGGTGATACAGTTGATGTGTTTGTAAAAGCATAAATGTTGCCCGACTGAGGAGTTACACTGTAGGATGCCTGACAGGAATTGGGAGGAAGCGTAATAATTGCAGCAGTATCACATGCCTGGCAACCGTTTGCATCAACTACACAAACCGAATAGGTTCCTGCGCCAAGCCCTGTTACTGTACTGTTTGTACTGAGGTTACTCCAAACATAAGTATATGGTGGAGTTCCGCCTGTTGCCGATACACTCATTACGCCATCAGCACAACCGGTGCAGGTTTCGTTTGATGTTATAGAAACAGCAGCATTCAGCGTACACACCAAAGTCCCGGTAACTGTAATGCTGTCTGAAATTGTATCTGTACAGGAAGTAAGCGAATCCCAAACTGTTGCAGTTACCAAATAAGTACCCGGCACATTGTAGAAATGTGATGGATTAGTTGTAGTGTAAATGGAAGAAGAAGCATCACCATACGACCAGATTGTGTAGGTTGAACCGGGCGTTTGTGGTGTTGACGTATTTACAAAGTCAATAACATTAGGCTGAGTTTGCGACCACGTAAAAGATGCTGTGCATTGTGCCTTCAGGTTTACTGCAAACCCGGCAAGCAAACTAAAAAACAAGATGATCTTTTTCATTTGATTCGGCGATAAAAACTGCGATTGGGGGAGATTGATCTATTAACAAATTGAAAGTCAAATTGTTTACTATCATGAAAGTAAGCCAATCCTATGCCCTTACGAATTAAAAAAAACGCAGCCGAATTAAATTTAACGGTGCGGTTGAACGAGTGCAGCAACATATTTCCCGATCACATCAAACTCAAGATTTACTGCATCGCCAACATTGAGTGTATGAAAATTTGTATGCTCCCAGGTATATGGAATAATTGCTACTGAAAACATACCCGGCTTGCTTTCAACAACAGTTAAACTCACTCCGTTTACACAAGCTGAGCCTTTGGGTACAGTTACAAAACCTGAAGCCGGATCATAATTAAAACTGATAAGCCAGCTTCCGTTATCGTCGCGGATTTCTGTGCAGGTGCCGGTTAAATCAACGTGACCTTGAACGATGTGTCCGTCGAGGCGGTCGCCGAGGCGGATGCAGCGTTCGAGATTTACTTTGCTGCCGGGCTGAAGGCTGCCGAGATTTGTTTTCCGCAAGGTTTCGGCAATGGCTGTTACGGTATATGCGCCTTCGGTTAATGCAACAACGGTAAGGCAGGCACCATTGTGCGCCACACTTTGATCAATTTTAAGTTCGCCGGCAAATGCAGCTTCTACTTCAAAATGAACATTCCCTGCCTCCTGCCTTACTGAGCGGATGCTGCCAAGCGATTCTACAATTCCTGAAAACATAAATGATTGTTATTGCGGACGTGCCGATGACTTCCCGAATATATGTACGAAGCCATTCAACTGCCGGCGTTTAATTCCGCTGAGGTGTATTTCATTAACTGTGCATACATAATAGTAAACACCGTCAGTACACAATCGCCCGGTTACTTTGCTGAAACCATCCCAGCGCACTGCCGGATCTGTAGTTTCAAAAACAAGCACGCCCCAGCGGTCGTAAATCTTCAAATCAATGCTTTCGATTTGCCGGTACGGGAAAGGCACAAACAAATCATTGATGTTATCGCCGTCGGGTGTAAATACATTGGGCAATTCGTAAACTGGACAATTTTCAACGCAAAATATATTGCTGTATTCGCTTTCATTTCCGAGCGAATCAACTGCAGTTACGGCATAACATCCGGCAACAGAAAACAAATCCTGAAAAACAAATTGAGTATCCGCTGCATTTGTAATCGTGGCTATTAATTGAAGTGCCTGCCCCTGCTCTGCTGCAAACCAGATGTGATAAAGCGCAACATCATCGGTATTACAGCTTTGAATATTTTCCGGATTTGTCCAGATCAACTGATTAATTCCTGCGAAACAATCTGAATTTACAATAAGCCCCGGAGGACAAGGCGGCGTGCTGTCAACAGGCACAGCACACACTTCCTGCGAGCGGTTAAACAAAGGCGAAGGAAGTGTTGCATTATTGTATGTACCGATTGCCCGTACATAATAACAATACTGCGTTCCGTTAATCAATCCTGTGTCTGTATAATTTTGTGCAAACGCAAAACCAACCGAATCCCAAACACTGGTTAAGGTGTTAAATCTGAAAATTCCGTAACGCTGATTTGTCCACGGCACAACTTCATTCCAGTTCAGGATTACCTGATTATCAGCAGGAGCTGCAGTAACAAAAACCGATGATGCCGGCTGTGAATTTCCGATGGCTCCGGTTGAAGCAGAAAAATCAATTCTGTAAGTATATGATGTCCCTGCTGTATTCAGATTCACATCATTATATAAAGTCGGAAGCTGGGTAAAAAACGGAACAGTAATCGTGCTTATTACCGAAGGATTACTGAGCGCAAATCCTGCCGAGCGCTGAATTGTAAGCGTGTAAGGGCCCGGATGCACAAGCGTATCAAAATTGATGCCGTCGGGCAAGGCATTTACCCAGCGTAAGTCAATTGTGCCTGTTGATGCGTTTGTAGATGTAACATCAACATGGGTAATTACAGGCACATCGCGCAGCAGTTCACTGCATGCTTCGGGTGATGCGTAGCTTTCGGCTCCGTCGAGGTAAACAGCACAAACACGATAGCAGTAATCGAGTCCGGGAACCAGTCCGTTTCCGTTGTTGTTATCGGTAAATGTGGTTACCGGATCATTAACGGTGCCGATGAGTGTGAAGCCGGTATAAAACGGTACTCCTGTTTCGCACTGAACCGGATTCCAGCCACTGGGGCCATTGCGACGGAAAATTTTATACTGCAGCCGTCTGTTGCCAACCGGATTGCAAGGTGCAGCCGTCCAGTTAAGCACCATCGACGAGCCTTGCGGACTTGCAGTGAGCGTGGGCGGGCCTTGTGCCACAACAGTAATCTTTACTGATTCAATATCGGTAAGCGGATACTGCGGATGATTGTCGGTGGCTTTAAACGTAACAATCCACGGCTGCAAACGAACTTCATCGCAACTGGGCGTCCACGAAAAACTTGCTGCAACAGGCACAGACGAATAACCCGGGCCGTTAGGGTTGAGAACTGCCGTATTCGGGGGCTGAACAGTAAATGGTCCGCCCAAACCAAGTAAACGCACCAAGTCTGTTGAGTTGGGATCATTTACCGTAAATGAAAAACTAAGGTTTGTTCCGGCATCTACGCAGTAATCCTGAAAGTTGGGAATATTAGGCGGATCATTCAAACAGTTATTAAAAACATCAACAGACATATCCCGCATCACTGTACCGATGCGAACGCGGTTTCCGTTGGGAAGTCTTTTCCACTCATCAATATAAATAACAAGATTGTATTTCCCGCCAATTTGCGGTGTACACCACGAGAGATCACCAGTAGCTGCATTAATCTGCAGATTTCCGCCACCGGCAATGTTGGGCAGCTGATAGCCGGGAATAGGATTGCCGAGCGTATCCAGACAAGGCCCTACACGATAGGAAAGACTATCGCCGTCGGGATCAACAGCGCCCGGATTGTGATAATAGCATGCGCCAACACAGGCGGCATCAAGCGGAATACTGGTGAGCACCGGAGTAGAGTTGCAACCGATATTCGGATCAATAAACACTTCGGTTTGCAGATAAAACGGCTCGTTAACTGAGTTCGGAATATTTACCACTCCGGCCACACGATTCGGATCTTTCATCCGTATGACATACGGTGTGGCTCCGCTCGGGCCGGGATAAACGTGAACTGCACGGTAGTAATTAACCTGTGTGTTCGGATAGTTTGAACCGAGCGGGATACCCATGGTTGCTGGCGTTGGGCAGTTTCCGCTGGGCCCGTCAACGCGGTAAACAATATCGAAATTACCATCGCCCCACTCTACAATAAGTTCGCAGCGATCAGCCGGACTTGATGAGTTGGTGTAGGTGGTTACAGTTACTTCAATTACGTTGTAACCCGGACCCACACAGCGGGCGGTAATTTCTCCGGCAATATTATGCGTTGCCTTCGCTGCCGTGGCAAGTATAAAAAGTGCAGCAAAGAGGAACAGACGTTTCATCGGAAATAAGCAAGAATCAGCGCAAAAGAATAACTGAAGGTGTTTGAACAGTAGCACTGCGGTGCTGCGACTGATCGAGCATGAACGCATTAAAACGAATTGTATCGCGGGAGATGAATGCTTTATTTACTGTGAGATAAATATCTCCTTCAACTCCTTTTTGCGAACGGGTAAGCTGCGGAATGCGGTAGTTGTAATAAATTGAATCGGCAGCCGGTGTTGAAATATTATCCTGCGGAATAAAATTGCCGGAAGCATCGGGAACATACAGTGTAAGTACGAGATTGGAATCGGTTGCCGTTGGAATTACACCCACATCTCCGTCTCCGTCGGTGAAATAGAAAACAACCTGTAGTGAGTCCGAGCTTTCGTTTTGGATGTATTCTTTAAACGTAAGCACAGGCTCAACCGGGAACACAGGTTCCGGTTTGCAGCCTGAAAAAACAATCAGGCCGGAGACGATAAAGTAAAACAAGTATTTCATCCGTTGCCACCGGGTTTCTTTCAAAAGTACAATTTATCGGGCACCGAATCAATAATTGATGACCTGTTCTTCGATGTTGGCAGGAAGTTCACGGTATCCGTATTGCTGATTCCGGAGCTGCGGTTCGAATCCGGCTTCTTCAATTGCGGCCATAATTCCTTTGTACGTGAAGCGATGCGGAGCACCGGCAGCCGATACAACATTCTCCTCAATCATAATCGAACCGAAATCGTTGGCACCGGCATGCAAACAAAGCTGTGCAACTTCTTTACCCACTGTAAGCCACGATGCCTGAATGTTTTCGATGTTCGGCAGCATGATACGACTCAGTGCAAGCATACGAATGTATTCGTCGCCGGTAACGGTGTTGGTGATGCCTTTTACACGGCGAAGCAGTGTGCCGTCGTCCTGAAACGGCCAGGGAATAAATGCAATAAACCCTTTTGCATCGGCCGGTTTTTCGCTTTGCACCTGACGTATCAATACAAGATGTTCAAATCGTTCTTCGAGGGTTTCGATATGCCCGAACATCATGGTGGCTGATGTAGTGATTCCGAGCTGATGTGCGGCCCGCATAACATCTAACCATTCGCGGCCCGAACACTTGCCTTTTGAGATGAGGCGGCGTACACGGTCGTTTAATATTTCGGCACCGGCGCCGGGCAGCGAGTCCAAACCGGCTTCCATCAATGCTTTCAACACTTCGGTATGTGTCGATTTCTCTAACTTGGTAATGTGTGCAATTTCCGGCGGCCCGAGTGCATGTAGCTTCAGGTTCGGATAAAGCGATTTCAGTTCGCGGAACAGATTGACATAGTAGCTCAGCCCGAGGTCGGGGTGGTGCCCGCCCTGCAGCAACAACTGCTCACCGCCAAACCGAAAGGTCTCTTCAATCTTGCGCTTGTAGGTGGAAATATCTGTTATGTAACTCTCAGAATGCCCCGGAATACGATAGAAATTACAGAATTTGCAGTTGGCAATGCACACATTTGTCGTGTTCACATTCCGGTCGATGATCCATGTTACCTTCCCGTCTTTCTTGCGCTGGCGGCGCATTTCGTCGGCAACAGCCATGAGCTCGGCTGTGGGTGCATGTTGATAAAGATAGATTCCTTCGGCTGCCGAAAGGAAGTCGCCCGAAAGCGCTCTTTTATATAATTCTGCTGTTTGCATAAGATGAATGTCCTTAGTGAAAACAATTCCTGTTTGTATAATGTTTGAGATAGTTGCGTATTTCGCAGCAAACAGGCGTAATGTTTTTTCTACATTAGGCATCACAAAATTACGAAACATGATCGTTCTTGAGTTAACTGATGCCAAACAGGCACCCCAGACAGCCGTATGGCTCATCAGCAAACCAGCAGATATAAAGCATGTCGGACTGAATAAAGCCGAATCTGCATTTGTGCAGCAATCGCTTACCGGCGAACGCCGTCAGGTGCAAATTTCTTCGCCCGGACGTATGCTTACGGTAGTGCTGAAAGACCGCAAAGACCAGCCCGGCCGCACTGCCGAGCTGCTGCGCAAAACTGCATCAGCGCTCATTAACTGGTGCAACGACCACAAGCTGGACAGTCTCGCTGTTTATGATGCCGATAACAATGCCGGCGAACTTCTGGCTTTTGCCGAAGGCCTGATGCTGGCCAATTATCAGTTTCTGCGCTACCGCAAAAACCCGAAAAAAGAAACAAACTCATTAACCAAAGTCTGCATTGTTTCAGCTAACGTTAGCAGCAGCGATATACAGCAACTGAGCATTGTAGTTGATGCCACCTGCAAAGCACGGGATCTGGTAAACGAGCCGCTGAGCGCACTGGATGCCACTGCCCTTGCTCAAACGTTTAAAAAATATGGCCGCGATGCCGGATTTGAGGTTGAAATATTGAACCGCGCCAAAATCGAAAGCCTGAAAATGGGTGGCTTACTGGCTGTAAATGCCGGAAGCGAACGTCCGCCAACGTTTACAATTATGGAATACAAACCCGCCAAAGCCCGCAACAAAAAACCTGTGGTGCTGGTGGGCAAAGGCGTTGTTTTCGATACCGGCGGCTACAATATTAAGGTGGGCAACAACATGGAAACCATGAAGTGCGACATGGCCGGCGCTGCTGCCGTGGGCGCTGCTATCTGGGCAGTTGCCAAAGCCAAGCTTCCGGTGCACGTTGTGGGATTAGTGCCAGCAACCGATAATATGATCAACGGCGGCGGTTTTGTGCCCGGCGATGTGCTTACCATGTACAACGGCCTCACGGTTGAAGTGCTGAATACCGATGCCGAAGGCCGACTCATTCTCGCCGATGCTCTCAGCTATGGCGAAAAATTTTCGCCTGAATTGGTGATTGACCTCGCCACACTTACCGGAGCCGCAGCAGCAGCTATCGGCCCGGCCGGAATTGTGTGCATGGGAACAGCTTCCGAAAAGGTAAAAGACGAACTCAAAACCAGTGGTTTCCGCGTTCATGAACGTCTGGCCGAATTCCCGTTCTGGGATGAATATGATGAACTCATCAAATCAGATGTTGCCGAAATTAAAAACCTCGGTGCTTCTTATGCCGGAGCAATTACTGCCGGAAAATTCCTTGGCCACTTTGTAAAAGCCCCGTGGATGCACTTTGATATTGCCGGCCCGTCGTTCCTGAGCAGCAAAGATGCTTACCGCCCCAAAGGCGGCACAGGCGTGGGCGTAAGACTGTTGTTCGATTTTCTGAAAAACTATTCAGGCTGATGATGCTTCGCCGCATTGGATTGTATTGCATTCTGGTTGGCACAGTTGCTCTCTGCTCGGGCGGAATTGCGACTGTTCCTTTGCTGGTTTTCACAAACTACGATTCGGGCGAATCCGGAACGCATCTGCAACACCTCAATACCGTTTCTGTTGGCGATGCCAAACCCGGAATTCCGGCTGAATTGCTTTCACTTCCGGTGCCGACAAATGCCAGCAAATCAGCAGCCCGCTTCGATTTGGGACGAAACCATATTCACAACAATCGCTGGCTGATTACCGCAAACGGCGATATTTTTGATCTCACGCTAAAGAAACTCGTACTTCAAACTCGCGACCGTTTTATTCGTGCCGGAAGTGATTCGCTCATCTTTTATACGAATGATATTATTCGCGGAAAATATTATTCTGTCTTCTCCGAAAAAACAGGCACCTACACACAAGTAACCAAGCCCGGCTGGAAAGCAATTACCGGCCGCGATGCGGAGGCCGACTGCACAACACTTCCCTTTCATATATATGAATATCATCCCTCGGCTCCCAAAACTGAGCTTGTGGCTGATGCAGGAAGCGGCGAAAATTTATCGCTCAGGCCGAATGAAAAACCATCGTGCCCGCTGTTTTGGCTCAACAACAACCAGCTTTTGTTTCCGAAATACACGAACGGTGGACAAACACTGAGCATTATGCTGGTTAATGCCGCCTCCGGCAATGTTTCCGAAATCGGGCGGTTAGAGGAGGTGCAGCCTTCACGTACTGCTTTTCGTTTTTTAAAAGGCGAAAATGCGCAACTATTATTCCACTGCGGCAAAGGCTGGTATGTTGTAAACACAGTTGCCGGAAGCATTTCGCCGGAAAATAAATTAGATGTTGGCTTCGGCTTTTCGGTTGGACTAGATGCATATCCTTTGCAGGGAAATCCGGTTTTATATCGGGGACAAACAATAGGTACGTACTTTTGTGATCCCGAAGCTGTCTATACTGCCGAAGGCCGGATTGCTTTTTGTGCCGATCAGTTGATTGGTGGAGAGCGTTTCCGCAAAGGCATTGCAATATGGACAACCACTGCCGGCAGTTGGAAATGGGTTAGCGACGGCGATGCGGCTGCAGTGTGCGGCTGGATAAACTGATAGTATATTTGTTCATGCTTACTCCAAATCTTGTCAAATCTGAACTTAGTGTTGCTTATGTTCATGCCGTAGCGGCTAAATGTGGCATTTCATTAGATCACCCTAAAATCGATACTGATTCTGTTGATGTGAAATTAAAAATGAAGACACCTTCAGGGAGATTAAAAACAAGCGAAATCGACCTTCAACTTAAAGCCACGTCATCAACCTTACTTAACCCCGGAGATGAATCATTTGCTTTTGATTTGAGCATCAAAAATTACAATGACCTGCGATCTGATCGACATACACCTATTCTATTAGTTATATTACGTCTTCCCGCAGACGAGAAAGAGTGGCTTTTACAGTCGCAGGAACAATTAATTATGCAAAAATGCGCTTATTGGTATAATCTTAAAGGCAATCCAGAACGTCACAATCATAGCCAAGTGAGGATTAATGTACCTTTGAGTCAAGTGTTTTCACCAGAACAACTTCTTTCGTTCATGAGTAAAATCTCAAACGCTAAGGAATTATGAGTTTCAACGAACTTGATCAGAGTATTGAAAAGCTGCATTTTAAGGCAGTAAAAACGTATTTGAAAAATACCGGCTGGAACCATGTTCATCCTGAAATCGAAAACATAATGCTTTTCGAAAGAATGGACGATGAAATGACACAATTGGTTTTACCAATGAATAAGGATTTTGCCGATTACCATGAGCGCAATAAAGACATGGTAGTAAATCTGGCTAAATTTGAAAATAGACCTCCTCATCAGGTACTTACCGATTTACTTACAGATCCAGCTGATATAATTCGATTTCGTGTAATTAACAACAATACCAGTTCGGGTACAATTTCTTTGAAAGACGGTTTTGATTTAATTAAATCTGCGCGTGATATGATTTATACTGCTGCGTGCGATGTGATTCAACCTGAATACTATCATAAACGGTTGGGCTTTAAAACCGCTGATTTATTTATCTCCAACTGCCGACTTGGGCAAACAGAACATGGAAGTTTCGTCGCTTCTGTTATTTGTCCTTTTGCAGATAATGATTCTGATGATTTTATTCAAACATCTCCTTTTTCATTGATCGAAGAATATGACATAACATTCACCCGACAGGTTACCCGAAAGCTCGTCAATTCACTAAACACAATAAAAAAGGCAATAGAAAACGATCAAACAGATATTTTATTTAATAAAATACCTCTGGTTGATAAATACATGATGTTCGAAAAAAATGAGCCAATAAGCGGAAACTTTGTCGAGTCGCTGCTTGCTTTGAATGAATCGGCAGAAGAAACAGATGTAGTAATTTCGGTTTCCTCATCTCCAAATGCACCTGCAGCCGATTTTGGACCTAAATCACAAATTCGGTTTAATAAAGGTCATCTTAGCGGGCTGGAATATATTGCTCGACGCTTGAAGCCCGCTTCTCAAATCACTTTAGAAGATATTTTTGTCGGTCGAATTTCCGAAACGAAAGCTGAGGCTGATTTGAATTCGCGCAATGAAGGAGAAGTGCTTTTGAGTTTTCTGGATGTAAATGAGAAACCTGTTAAAGCATGGGTAAAACTTGACAAAAATCAATATAATACTGCCTTAGATGCACACCGTAAAGGACAACAGATCCGTCTTAAAGGGATATTACATAGCACCCGGCGTTCGCATACAATTACCAATGTCAGCGATTTTAAATTGCTCGACTAAACAAACACAATGAGCGACTCAAACAAAGATCATAAAGTACGAATCGGCATCACCCTCGGTGATACCAATGGCGTTGGCCCCGAAGTAGTGATGAAAGCCCTGCACGATGCAACCATCTGCGAAATCTGCACACCGGTAATTTTCGGAAACGGCAAAGTGCTCAACGCACACCGAAAAGCCATTGGTATGGAAGAATTTAACGTTAATGTGCTCCGCGATCTGGATACGCTGCACAACAAGCGTGTAAACCTTTTCAGTACCGGCGAGGAAGATGTTCAGCCTGAGTTCGGAAAGCCTTCGCCGGCAGCAGGGCAGCTTGCTCTGCGCTCGCTGCAGGCGGCCTGCGATGCTTTGCAGAACGGCAAAATTGATGTGCTGGTTACCGCACCTATCGATAAACACACCATCCAGTCGGCTGAATTTAATTTTGCCGGACATACCGAATATTTGCAGGAGCGTTTTGGCGCAGGCCAGTCGCTCATGTTGCTCGTACATGATGACCTGCGCGTGGGTTTGGTTACCGGCCACGTTCCGGTTGACCAGATTGCTTCGCTGATCACAGTTGAAAGCATTTCGCAGAAAGTAAAACTTATGCTGAAATCGCTTACTGAAGATTTCGGCATCCGAAAACCGCGCATTGCGGTACTTGCCTTAAATCCGCATGCCGGCGACAACGGCACTATCGGCAGCCACGAGCAGCAAACCATTATGCCGGCCATTGAAGCGCTCCGCAACGAGAACCATCTTGTTTTCGGGCCTTATCCGGCCGACGGCTTCTTCGGCTCCGGACAATGGCGGCAGTTTGATGCTGTGCTGGCCATGTATCACGATCAGGGGCTGGCACCGTTCAAAGCACTTTCATTTACTGCAGGCGTGAATTTCACCGCCGGCCTTCCGGTTGTGCGCACATCGCCCGATCACGGCACAGCTTACGATATAGCCGGGAAAAATCTGGCCGATGAAACATCAATGCGCTCGGCAATTTACATGGCTATTGATGTGTTCCGCGCCCGAAAAGGCTGGGCAGTCTTGACAGCCGATCAGCTGAAAGTGCAACCCATGCGCTCACGCGACCGTGACCGCGACCGGTAGGTTTAATTACTAATGATGTGAAAATGAAATTACGTTTGTCTGCGGTATTCACTGCACTTTTCATGAGTTGTGCAGTAGCAGCACAAACCGATTTTCGCGAACGGTTTCAGGAATACAAATTCAGCACACCTGCTCTGGGAACGGTTGAATATTGCACCTTCCGCAGCACCATTAACTCAGTAAAACCAATTCTGCTGTTTATTCATGGCTCAGGAAATCTACCCACATTCCATTATCGGGCAGATACGAAAACCTGGTTCTGGAGTGGATTTTCAGAACTTGAAAAATATAAAGACAAGTTTCATATCATTTTTGTTTCAAAACCCGGAGTCCCTCTTTTTGACACGGTGCAGGTAAAAGATGGTCAGCTCACATATCCTGTAAATTCAGTATATACAGCCAACTACACCCTCAACTGGAGAGCAGAATCAGCAGCAGCTATAATTGACCACGCCGTTAAAAACCTGTCGTCAGATACTACACAGATTATTGTGATGGGGCATTCTCAGGGCGGACAGGTTGCCCCCAAAGCAGCTGTGCTGAATAAACGGGTAACTCATGTCGTTATGCTTTGCTCAAATTCACTCAACCATATTTATGATTTCGTAATGCAGGAACGCTTGCTTGCTTATTCGGGTGAGCAAACTCATGAGCAGGCACAAAATAATATTGATTCGCTGATGCGTGACTATCAGCGTTTTTTCAATAATCCGACCGACACTTCTACGTATTTTTATGATGAGACGTATATGCGCTGGGCAAGTTTCAGTTCAGAAACACCTCTCGACAATATGCTCAAACTAAACATCCCTGTTCTGCTGATTGCAGGAGGAAAAGATATTTATGGTTCATTGATCATGAATACTGACTATGCTCAAATTAAGTTCATGCGAAAAGGGAAAAACAACCTGACTTATAAGGTATATCCAAATTGCAACCATTTTTTGCAGGACGAGTTGGTTGGCACAAACAAAGAAACACTAACAAAAGATCGTAAGCCTGAAATTTTCGCGATGATGCTGGACTGGGCTGGCGCAGACAGATCAAAAACAACACCTGTACCGGGGAAAAAATAGCCGGTTAGATACTTTTTATCAATACCGGGGCTTGGCCTCACCGTCGATCAGCTGAAAGTTCAACCCATGCGCTCACGCGACGATTAGATTAAAATTAGTCGGCGAAAACCGGATTCCGGTCGGAAAATGAAGCATAATTTCAATTTTTCAGCCTAAAACCTTGTTCATATCCTGTTAATTTGTGTAGTTTTGCGACCTTTCCGCAAAAAAGTGGGAGCCTGATGAAAGCACTGAAAGAATTTGAGATACCTTTTTCAGGGTTAAAGGATGGCAATCACAGCTATACGTTCGAACTCGGTAATGCGTTCTTTGAAGCGTTCCCGTATAGCGAAACTGAAAACGGAAAGGTGGATGCACAGCTTGAACTGTTCAAGCGTCCCGATATGCTTACACTTGACTTTACTTTAACCGGTGAAGTTGAGTTGATTTGCGACCGGTGCGGCGAACAGTACAAACAGGCCATCAGCGGCAAGCAACAGCTTATCGTGAACCTGAATGCCGACAGCTACAATGATGAAGATGACCTCATCACGTTGCCGGCCTCAGCGCACAGTATTGATACAGCGCATTGGTTCTACGAGTTTGTAATGCTGTTGTTGCCCGCAAGGCGTGTACATCCTGATCATGCAGATGGCACAAGTGGTTGTGATCCGGAAATGCTGGCTAAAATACAAGAACTGGCCGCCCCCGAAATACCGCCTGCCAGCGAAGAGCCTTCTGATCCTCGCTGGGATGCCCTCAAAAACCTGAAATTAGATTAACACACACAATACCAATACTTTAAACAACTCAAAGTCATGCCAAATCCAAAGAAGCGCCATTCCAAGAGCCGCCGCGACAAGCGTCGCACTCACTACAAGGCTGATGCTCCGAACGTATCGATCTGCACAGTGACTGGTGAAGCTCACCTCTGGCACCGTGCCTACTGGCACGATGGCGCCCTCTACTATAAGGGCAAAATGGTGATGGAGAAGAAGGACTAATCCTGACTCCTCACATGAAAATCGGGATTGACATCTCAGGCGGCGATTTCGCACCCGAGGCTCCTCTTGCTGGTGTCGCCCTTGCCTATGATGCGCTGCCTTCTGGTGTGCGTTTGGTGCTGATCGGCGATCAGGATCAGATCAGCAGCGGACTGGCGGCCATCGGTTTTGATGCCGGACGTGTTGACATTGTTCATGCGCCCGAAATCATTGGCATGGACGAGCACCCGGTTAAGGCATTCTCTCAAAAGCCGAACTCCACCATTTCGGTGGGTTACAAGCTGCTGAAAGAAGGCAAACTCGATGCTTTTGCCAGTTGCGGCAACACCGGTGCAATGCTGGTGGGTGCCATGTACACCGTTAAAGCCATTTCGGGTGTTATACGCCCGTGCATTACAACCGCCCTTCCAAAAGAAGAAGGCGGTTTTAATTTATTGCTCGATGTGGGCAGCAATGCCGACTGCAAGCCTGATGTGCTGTATCAGTTCGGAATTCTGGGTAAACTGTACTCGCAGCACGTACTCGGAAATGCAAATCCGAAAGTTGGCTTGCTCAATATTGGCGAAGAACCCGAAAAAGGAAATCTCGTTAGTCAGGCCGCACACACCCTTATGAAAGACAGCCGCGATTTCAATTTCGTTGGCAATATCGAAGGGCGCGACCTGTTCAGCAATAAAGCAGATGTAATTGTTTGTGAGGGATTTACTGGCAATGTTGTACTGAAATTTGCCGAATCATTCTACTCAGCAATCCGCACCCGCGGTATTGAAGACGATTACTTTAACCGTTTCAATTACGAAATTTACGGAGGTACACCCATTCTGGGAATCAACGGAAATTCGATCATCGGACATGGCATTTCAAGCCCTGAAGCCATCAAGAATATGTTGCTGCTGGCACGCGATGTTGCCGTAGCACAACTGCCCGAAAAAATTAAACTAGCCTTCTGAACAACATGAAAATCAGAGCTGCCATCACAGGTATCGGCGGATATGTTCCGCCAACGGTTCTCTCCAACCTGGACCTCGAAAAGATGGTGGACACCACCGACGAGTGGATCATGGCCCGCACCGGAATCCGCGAACGACGTATTCTGCGCGGCGAAGGTCAGGGCAACTCAGTAATGATTGTTGAGGCAGTAAAACAACTCCTTGAGCGGAAAAATCTGGATCCGATGGAGATTGACATGCTGATTGTTGGCACTGTTACTCCCGATCATGTATTTCCTGCGACTTCAAACATTGTAACTGCGGCGCTGGGCATGAAAAATGCTTGGGGATTTGACCTTTCAGCAGCCTGCTCCGGATTTCTTTACTCGCTGGCAACAGGCGCACAGTTCATTGAAACCGGCCGTTACAAAAAAGTTATTGTTGTGGGTGCCGATAAAATGTCGGCCATAATGGATTATACTGACCGCGCCACCTGCGTAATTTTTGGCGATGGCTGCGGCGCAGTGCTCCTCGAACCTTCGGAAGACGAAAACGGCATTCAAGACTTTATGCTTCATGCCGACGGAAACGGAATGCAGCACCTGCACATGAAAGCCGGCGGCTCTGCTTACCCGCCCACAGCCGAAACGGTTGACAAGAAAATGCACTACGTGTATCAGGAAGGTCAGGCCGTTTACAAGCATGCCGTTTACAATATGGCAGAAGTATCGGCAAATATCATGGCGCGCAACAACCTCAAGTCTGAGGATGTAGCCTATCTCCTTGCTCATCAGGCTAATAAGCGCATTATTGATGCCACAGCACAACGCATGGGCGTAGGCCCTGAAAAGGTGCTGATGAACATTGAACGCTACGGTAATACCACCTCCGGCACCATTCCGCTGCTGATGTGGGATTACGAAAAACAGCTGAAAAAGGGCGATAATCTCATCCTTTCTGCCTTTGGCGGAGGATTTACCTGGGGAGCAATTTATCTCCGCTGGTCTTACGACACACATTAAAATTTCTGGGCGTAAAAAGCAGCCCTGTGCAAACAGGTGATTGATTATGCGCCGGAAAGTATATATTTACCCTCCCAACATTAGAGAACCTACTTAAAACGCACGCAATGAAACTGAACGAAATCCAGGATCTGATCAAGTTCGTGTCCAAATCAGGGGTCAGCGAAGTTGAACTGGAAACGAAGGAGATTAAAATCGTGATTAAAACCACGAACGGTAAACCCGCTGCACAAGCTCCTGTAGTTTATCAGCAGGCGATGCCGGTAGCACAGGCTCCCGTGGCTGTTCAGGCCGCTCCTGCTGCCGAAACCAAAGCTCCCGAGACAAAACCCGCTGCCGACACTGCTGCCAATCTGATCACCATCAAATCACCCATGATCGGTACATTCTACCGCTCACCGGGTCCCGACAAGCCTTTGTTTGTGAATGTGGGCGATGAGATCAAGCCGGGCAAAGTAATCTGTATCATCGAGGCGATGAAACTGTTCAACGAAATCGAAAGCGAAATCAGCGGCCGAATCGTGAAGGTACTGGTTGAAGATGCTTCTCCGGTTGAGTACGATCAGCCCCTGTTCCTCGTTGAACCGGCCTAATCTGCCAAACGATAAATTAAATTTCTCAGTCAGCGGATTGCTTTTCTGCAAACCGCAATTGTTTACGGTACGCATACCACGCCAGGTGTGTAATCCGCAACTACTTATCTTAATGCAAGCAACGCATGGCAAAAGATAAAATGTTCAAGAAGATAATGGTGGCCAACCGCGGCGAAATTGCCTTGCGCATTATTCGCACCTGCCGCGAAATGGGCATTAAAACGGTTGCCGTTTATTCAACTGCTGATAAGGATTCGCTGCACGTAAAATTTGCCGACGAAGCTGTTTGCATCGGACCTCCGCCCAGCAAAGATTCGTATCTCAACATCCCAAACATTATTGCGGCTGCAGAGATCACCAATACTGATGCTATTCACCCGGGTTATGGCTTTCTGTCAGAGAACTCGAAGTTCTCTCGCATTTGTCAGGAACATAAAATCAAGTTCATTGGTGCTACGCCCGAGCAAATTGATGCGATGGGCGATAAATCGAGCGCCAAAGACACGATGAAGAAAGCCGGTGTACCCTGTATTCCGGGCAGCGAAGGCCTGCTGAAAGATCTTGAAGATGCCAAGAAATGTGCGCCAGAAGTTGGCTATCCGGTTATCATCAAAGCCACTGCAGGTGGCGGCGGCCGCGGTATGCGCATTGTTTGGGCAGAAAGCGAACTTGAAGCCTTGTTCGAATCGGCCAGCAAAGAGGCTGAAGCAGCATTCGGAAACGGCGCGCTCTACATGGAAAAATACATTGAAGAGCCCCGCCATATCGAAATTCAGATTGCCGGCGACCAATACGGAAAAGTTTGTCACCTCAGTGAGCGCGACTGCTCTATCCAGCGCCGTCACCAGAAATTAGCTGAGGAAACACCTTCGCCGTTTATGACTGACGAGCTCCGTGAGCGCATGGGCGAAGCCGCTATCAAAGCCGGTGCTGCTGTGGCTTACGAAGGCGTGGGTACGGTTGAATTCCTTGTTGACAAGCACCGGAATTTCTACTTCATGGAGATGAACACCCGCATTCAGGTTGAGCATCCGATTACCGAAGAGGTAATTGACTACGACCTGATCCGCGAGCAGATTTTGATTGCGGCCGGTGTTCCCATTTCAGGCAAAAACTACTATCCGCAATTGCACGCTATCGAGTGCCGCATCAATGCCGAGGATCCGTTTAACGGTTTCCGTCCTTCGCCGGGCAAAATTACTGTGCTGCACACACCCGGCGGGCACGGAGTTCGCGTTGACTCGCACATCTATGCCGGCTACACCATTCCGCCGAACTACGATTCGATGATTGCAAAACTCATCACCATGGCACAAACCCGCGAAGAAGCTATTGCCAAAATGCGCCGCGCACTGGGTGAGTTTGTTGTGGAAGGTGTTAAAACTACAATCCCGTTCCACCTGCGTTTGATGAACGATGAAAACTTTATCAAAGGCAACTACACCACCAAATTCCTTGAATCATTTGATTTGAGTGAGTAAGTTGGTGATATGGTCAAAACTAGAATCGGCCGGTTTCTGAAAAGAGACCGGCCGATTTTAGTTTAATTGACATTACATATATCATTTATTATATTTAAGGAAAAATGATATATAATGAAAAAATTTACCCCTATAATTACTGTTGAAGACGATGGTCTTATCAGCCCTGAAGTTGGTGAATGGGCCGAGCAAAAATACAACCTCATTGGTGCGTATTGCGATATATTTACAAGCAGTATGAAGCGAAAGTGGGACAACCTAGTCTACATTGATCTTTTCGCTGGTTCTGGCTATGCACGAATTAGTGAAAATAAAATTGTCAAGTCTTCTGCTTTGATAGCGCTTTCTCTGCCAAACCCTTTCACAAAATATATTATTTGTGAGCAAAACGCTGAAAAATTTGATGCACTGAAACGCAGAATAGCAAGAGAGCATTCTGATAAAAATGTTGTTCTATTTAATGGAGATAGTAATCTAATAATCGATCAGATTGAATCTGAAATTCCAAAATTTAATCGTCAAAATAAAGTTTTAAGCTTCTGTTTTGTTGATCCATTCTCAATAAATCTTCATTTTGACACAATTCGAAAACTTGGTTCAAAGTATGCTATGGATTTCCTTATTCTATTGGCTTTTGGAATGGATATTCGTAGAAATATCGACAAGTATCTTGATGAAAATAATCAAAAGATTACTCTCTTTCTTGACAATGAACAATGGCGAGTTGAATACTTCGAAAAGATCCCACCAACTAATAGAGATTTTATAAACTACATTGCACAACATTACAAGAATAACATGAAAAAACTAAATTATATTGATCCTCTAGATTTTCATCATGTCCGTTCTACTGATAAAAATTTATCTCTTTATCATTTGGCATTCTTTTCAAAACATGAACTAGGGAATGAATTCTGGCAAAAAATTAAACATTACTCAACTGGTCAAACTTCACTATTCTAATATTACATGGCACAATCAAGCATAGAATGGACAGAAATGACCTGGAACCCAACTACGGGTTGCAACAAAATTTCAGCGGGATGTAAATTCTGTTACGCTGAAGTAATGTCACGTCGCCTTCATGCGATGGGAGTGGATAAATACCGGAATAATTTTAAACTGACATTACACGAAGACACATTAAGTATTCCCTTCACATGGAAAAAAGAAAAAATCGTTTTCGTGAATTCTATGAGCGATCTTTTTCATAAAGATGTTCCTCTGGAGTATATCAAACGTGTATTTGAAGTAATGAATAAAAATCCTAAACACACATTTCAGGTACTTACCAAAAGATCTGATCTGCTTCTCAAATATCACGAAGAACTCACTTGGACACCTAATATCTGGATGGGTGTTTCTGTTGAAAATGAGAAGGTAGTTCATCGCATTAATGATTTACGCCAGACCAACGCTGTAATTAAATTTTTGTCTCTTGAACCTTTAATTGGCCCACTCCCCAACCTTAATCTTGATCGCATTCACTGGGTTATCGTAGGAGGAGAGTCTGGTCATAAAGCACGTCCAATGAAGGAAGAATGGGTTATTGATATAAAAAATCAATGCAAAGATGCTCGTGTCGCTTTCTTTTTTAAACAATGGGGCGGAAAGCGAAAGAAAAAAGCTGGACGTATTCTCGAAGGCAAAATCTATGATGAGATGCCAAAATTGAAAAGAACATCAGTAGCATAATAGCCACCAAATTCCTTGAATCATTTGATTTGAGTGAGTAAGTTGGTGATATGGTCAAAACTAGAATCAGCCGGTTTCTGAAAAGAGACCGGCCGATTTTGTTTGTGAATATTTGTACATCAATGCTGAATCACTACCCGCTGCACACTCACTCCGTCCGCAGTTTGCACACGCAGCAAATACATTCCGGCAGCAAGTTCAGAAGTAGAAATTGTAGTTGCAAGCTGTGTAATTGAAACTCGCTGCAAAATTTCGCCCTGCAAATTGATGAGTTCTAGTTGTGCAGCGCCGGAAGTTTCAGCAAGCTCAATACGCAGCGATTCGTTAGCGGGATTGGGGAAACAGCGCACAGATAACAACTGGTTTTCAGGAGTGCTGAGATTAAAATAAGTATCAGGATAAACCGTTCCGGTAGTATCTCCATTCTTTATATAGCCCATCAGCCATTCATAACGTGAATACTCAAACAACTGATCCCAGTTTGCTTCTATTAACCCAAGACCATTTACATAGCGGGCATAGATAGCCATATTAAATGTGGGCCATTGCGGTGTATTTTGTGAAAATGGCTCAATGCCATACAATGTATCAGATGCGCTGCTTAGCGGAAACCATGCAACAGGACCACTGTAGATTGAATATGCTCCGAAGAATGCTCCGGGATTATTGAGTGAGTCGTGAAAATATTGCCATTCATTCACCCCGCCTCCACTCATTGTATCGCCGCAACCCCAATAACGCTGCGGATAATAAGAGTATGAATTAAAAATTCGGGGTTCAATTAATGAATGATTGGGTTGGTTGAGATGATGTGACTCACAATTTGTAATCACGTTTATGAATCCGGGATTATACGTATTTGAATATGTGGGCGGAATAGTCATTTGAGTGGCTTGCTGCGAACGGCTGCTGTGATATACTTCATACGTATATACAATGCTGTCGGAATAATTCTGGCGCTGCAACACGGTGTATTTTGACCATGCTGTAATGAGTTGCCCAGAACCGGGTTCAAATGAAAATCCGTAATACTGGAAAACATCTCCAACCTGAAAATCGTAGTAATCAAATACGGTAAGCAATTGATAACCAAGATTACGATTTTCGATACCCTCTATGCGGTAATATTGTCCGGACGAAAATGCAGCAGGCCATTGAATTATGCCGTGTTCAGCCGACCAAACAAGGGAATCGCCGGTAGAAAGAATGGCCGTTTTCAGTGAATCGGGCTGACCAAAAACAGTTGCTGCGGTTTTGCTGACAACCTGTGCTGTAACAAGCGGCAACGGTGAGAATGTCCAGCTGTCGCCAACCTCGGCCAGCGTATTCAGCACACGTGTATCATTGCCGATGAAAGTACAAACACCCGAGTTTGTTTTGAGCAATGAGTGACCAGCCACAACAGCCGGAAGATGCTGCAAGCCGTAACACGAATCGCATGCCGGGCCGCCGGTAAACGTAAGGCAGTTTACACAGCTCGTTTCGTTGAACGCAAATGAAGTGTCGCCTGCATTGGCACTATAACTTACCGGAAAAAAAGAGCCGGTAAGTTCTGTGTCTCCATCAAGACGATAATGAAACGTATCATTCAACATTACCGGTGTCCAGCGCTGTGCACTGAGCATTCCGGAAAGTGAAAACAGTAATGAAAACAGTAGTAGTCTTTTCATTGGGATTAATTTTGATGGTAAAACTAAATCATTCCCCAATGAGCTCAAATACAGATTCACAAACTCTTACGCCTTCAACGCATGCTCCGGTCTTTCTCCAGATTTGATGCGCTGTTGTCCCACTGCATCCCCCAGCGTTCAATTTCTTCGGCAGTCCAGAGTTCGGGGAAGAAGATGATGCGCTGAAATTGAGGCGGAAGATATTTGCCCCAGTTGGTGCCGCCGGTTGCTGCCACATCCTGCCCGGGCGTTTTGCCGGTGAGGTAGCGTGTTGATGAATGAAAATGCTGCAGCTTCCAGTTTACATTTACATTGCGGTCGAGGCGGCGAAGTACATCTTTGAGCTCGTCGGTTTTTTCTGCTTCGGGCAGGCTGCGGTAGAGTGCAGCAAGGTTCGTATCCACATTTTCGGAAGCCAGATCGTAGAACCGCTCGCTGTATTTCTCCAAAAACATCCGAAGCGTGAGCGTAGGTGTGCCGTCTTCGTTGGTTGAACCGTAACGCCAGTAAGCTTTTGCAGCCTGCTCGGCCAAGGGCTTTGTGCGGTAAGCTTCGCGCTCGGCATCGGTAACCAGATTTGCAAAATCGGTAGAGCAGATTTCGATGAAACGGTATTGTGCCGACTGAAATCCGCTGGCCGGTGTTAATGAAAGACGGTATTTCGTGAACTGCTCATACTCCATCCCTTCGCGCATAATGCGGAACGAGAAAATGAGCGCATCGAAATAACTGGTAATACGCAACGCACGCGCACGCAGAAATTCGCCGGTAAGTTCTTTCGCCTTAAATTTTTCGCGAAGCTGCTGATACTCGTGCAAACAAAGCTTGAAATACAATTCCGTAACCTGATGATACATGATGAAAATGTGCTCATCAGGATATGTGGTGCGGGCTTTCTGCAAACTCAGCAGCGTGTCAAGCTCAATATAATCCCAGTAACTGAGATGTGTATTGTAGCAATAACCTTCGAGATAAGTATCGAGACTTTGTCCGTCTTTGGCTAATTTATCCTGTAACTGCTGCAGCAGCGAAAGCGTTTTCTCTGAAAATTCGGGCATGAGCTGTATTGTTTGGAGTGCCAAGATAGACAGATGCGGGCGTAGATAAAAATGACAGTGATCAATCTAACTTTTATGGAAGTTAGAAACTGCATACTGCAAAAAAAATCAGGGCGAAAGCTTTTACACTTTCGCCCTGAACGGGGATGTTATTCTAAAAACTTATTTGGTCGTTTTCAAAGGAACTACAAGGCCCTTGGCGCTGATAATGTCCATTTTTACTGAACCTACCAGAATCTCAGCCTGAACGCGAATCGGAATTTTATTGGCATCGTCAGAAATCCAGATCAGCAGATCGTCTTCTTTCTTAAACACACGGCCTTTCTGAACTACCGGTACAAACTTCATACAGGCAATTTTACCGAGATCGGTTTTAATGGTTTCGCGACCGATGAATTTGATTTTCAAATCCCAAATTTCATCATCCATAAAGGTTTTTACCTCAAACACATCACCTTTCTTGGCCGCCGAGTAATCCAGAGTGCGGGCATAGAAGAACGAGGAAACCATGTCCTGAACGTTCTTGGGAACGGTCATTGTTTTTCCGCTTGAATTTACCTGGCCGGAAATGTGATTAAAGGTTTGGTTCTGGTTGATTTTAAAACCACCCTCATCGCAACGGCGCATGAAAATCCAGGGAATGAGAGCTTCTTCGTCAACATACGACTCAAAATAATCGCGAACGCGAAACACCCAATCAAAAGCACCTTTTGAGTAGCCATTGGCTACAATGTGCATGGTAGGACGGCCGCCGATCAGTTTTTTAGATTCGTCAACCTTCACCACTGCCTCACCGGCATTTACCGCGCCGTAGTGCAGGCGGAATTTCAGTTCCTCACCGCGTTTGAAAGCACCGTTATTTACCTTTCGGTAAGGGCTTGCAGTCTGCGCAACCGCCGATGTGGCCGCAATGACCAGAATACCGGAGATGAGAAGAAGCCTTTTCATGTTCATGTTGTTTTTTAGCGTTTGAAAGAATAATCCAAACTATATGCCAAAGTGACGTTTTTACTAAGACTTTTCGTATGCCGAAAGGTTGCTTTTTTTCCTGCAATTCTGTTAAAAATACAAAACCGGGGGTAAAATTATTAACAATGTGCTGTTTTTCAATAGATTATTGCTCAAACTATCTTTTTCAAACATGATCTTTTTTTTACCTATCGCTTTATATTTGTATTCGTGGCAGACAAAGCATATATCACTCCCGGAGTATTAAAATGGGCTAGAGAATCGGCTAGAATGACCGAAGAGGTAGCTGCTGCAAAAGTTCCAACTACAATTGAACGAGTGAAAGAATGGGAAACTGGCATCAGCCAGCCCTCTATTTCTCAAGCACAAAAATTGGCGAAAGCATACAAACGTCCTTTTGCAGTACTTTTTCTTCCTGAGCCGCCGCGTGATTTTCAGACTTTACAGGATTTTAGAACTAAAGACTCTAAATTACTGAGTACAAGTTCAATTTTCATTATCCGTGAAATTCAGCAAAAACAAGCTTGGATAAGTGAAGCAAATAAAGAAAACCGAGAAGCGAAATCTTCTTTTGTAGGAAAATTTACCACAAGAGATAATCCTGTTGACGTTTCAAAAGATATTCTCTTCACACTTGGAATAAATCCAGCAAACTATTCGACTAACAATCCAATTAAGGAATGGATTGATAAAGCAGAAAGTAAGGGTATTTTTATTTCCCGCACCAGCTTTATACACTCACGCCTGAAATTAGACAGCGATGAGTTACAGGGCTTTGCGATAGCAGATCCCTACGCCCCTTTTATTTTTATTAATTCTGATGATTGGAGTGCCCCACAACTTTTTACGCTTGTTCATGAACTTGCTCATATTTGGATAGCCGCTTCAGGTGTTTCAAATAATATAGAATCTGACTTGACGTATAAAGACCGATTACATCCAATCGAACTTTTTTGCAATGAAGTAGCCGCAAATGCACTCATCCCATTTGAAATCATTAACAACAACCAATCAACAGCTTTTAAATCTGCGAAAGAATTATTTGAACATTCTAAAAAATTAGGTGTCAGTTCTTTTGCATTCCTTGTTCGCGCATTAAATTTAAATCTAATCTCATCTGAAAAATACAAATCCCTCAAACAAGCTGCCGATGCAGAATATAAAGCGTTTTTAAAGCGCGAAGAAGAAAAGAAAGTTATTCAACAAGCAAAAAAAGGAGATACTGGGCCAAGCTATTATTTATTACAGTTAAATAAAAACAGCAGGCTCTTTACCCAAACTGTTCTTGATGCCTTCAGAGGCGGTTTCATTGAGCCAACTCTGGCCAGTACATTGCTTAATGTTCAAGTCAATAAATTTCACAAATTAGAAGCTCAACTATATAAATGAGTCTATTAGTAAAAGTATATTGTTTAGATGCCAACGTACTTATACAAGCATGGCAGAAATATTACTCCCCTAAATTTTGCCCGGGTTATTGGGACGTATTAAATCATTTGGGACATAAAAAGAAAATTTTCATTGCCGATGAAGTATATAAAGAGATTACACGTACCGAAGATGACTTAAGTAAATGGTTAAAGGCAAGCAAAATTCCTGTACGTAAAATTGATAGTAATGTAACACGATGTCTACAAGAAATTTATGCAAAAGACCCAACACATAAAATGCTTGTAGATAATACGAAGAACCGTTCACTCGCTGATCCGTGGGTAATTGCACATGCTATGAATGAACACGCTGTAGTGGTTACAAAAGAAGAAAAGATTACTGCTTTAAATTCTCCGAAAATCAAAATCCCAAACGTCTGTGACAATATGGGTATCGTGTGGATGAATGATTTTGAGTTTCTTTCAGAATTAAATATCCGGTTTAATTGTGAGTGGGTTCAATAAGAAATCTATACTCCTAAAAGCGGGAATTCATTTTCAAACTCCCGCTTTTTTTAAGGCATAAAACTGCTTACACCACAATATTCACAATGCGTTTGGGCACGACCACCATTTTCTTGGGGGCTTTTCCTTCGAGCCATTTCTGAGCTTCTTCTGAGGCCAGAATGGCTTTTTCTACCTCGGCAGGAGGCATATCGGCGGGGGCGGGGAATTTGAAACGCATTTTGCCGTTTACCTGCACCGGATATTCAAACGTATCATCCGTGAGGTATTTTTCGTCAACAACCGGGTAAGCGGCTTGCGTTACCGAACCATTAGCGCCGAGTTGTTTCCAAAGTTCTTCGGCAATGTGCGGTGCAAAAGGCGCGAGTGCAACCGCCAGCGGCTCAAGCACACTGCGCTTGCGGCATTTCAGTTCCATCAGCTCATTTACCGCAATCATAAACGTACTTACGCAGGTGTTGAATGAGTAGCGCTCAATATCATCTCGCACTTTCTTCACTGTGCGATGCAGTACTTTGAGCTCGGCTTCGGTTGCGGGTTCTTCAGTTACCGCAAGGCCGTTTTCATTCATAAATAAACGCCAGAAACGCTTCAGGAAGTTGTGAACGCCGCTGATCCCGTTGGTGTTCCATGGCTTGGCCTGATCGAGCGGGCCGAGAAACATTTCGTATAAACGTAAGGTATCGGCTCCGTATTGGTCGCAGATGTCGTCGGGGTTTACTACGTTGTATTTTGACTTCGACATCTTTTCTATCTCTGTACCAAGCAGTACAGTGTCTTCCTGAAAAAGTTCTCTGTATTGATCTTTATTCTCTATTTCTTCAAGCAAATACTCGATCTCAGAATACGTAGGAATAATCAGATGCTCGTATTTCAAAAGATCTTTGCGAAGTTCTGACAGTTTACTTTTCTTGAGTAAGTGTTTTCCTCCTTCAAAATCAGTGAATTCGATTGGAATTCTGTCAACAGTGTAACCAACCTTTCCTCCTTTCACGTTCAATCGTAAAGGAGCACTAAAGTCATAAGGGAACAAGTAGGTTTTTGACACATTTTCTCCAACGCTTAATGGAATTCCCCCTAATGCGTTGGGATTATCTGGTGTCAAAACCACCATTACAATTAATCCAAACTTAGTCTCGCCTTGAATCATCCCCTGATTAATCAGCTTCTGCGCAGGTTCATTTACCGGAATAAATTCCCGGTCAAACAAAAACTTTGTCCAACTGCGCACATACAGCAAGTGGCCTGTAGCGTGCTCGGCTCCGCCAATGTAGAGGTCAACATTTTTCCAGTACTCAACGGCTTTCTTAGAAACAAGCTCATTGTCGTTATGCGGATCCATGTAGCGCAGGAAGTACCAGCTTGAACCCGCCCAGCCGGGCATTGTAGTTGTTTCATACGTGTATTCGCCTTTGTACTTCCAGCCTTCTGCCCTCGCCAATGGCGGCTCTCCGGTTTCGGTTGGCAGAAACTTTTCGATTTCGGGAAGTACCAGCGGCAGTTCGCTTTCGTCGAGCGCACAGGCAATGCCGTCTTTGTAATAAATCGGAATCGGTTCGCCCCAGTAGCGCTGGCGGCCGAATGCAGCATCGCGCAAACGGTAATTTACTTTGCCTTTTCCGTGGCTGCGCTTCTCAATTTCTTCGATAGCGCGTTTTACGGCTGGCTTTACATCAAGGCCATTCAGGAAATCGGAATTAACGAGAATGCCCGATTTTGCATCGTAAGATTCAACTTCAATATTGCCGCCGCTTACTACTTCTGTAATCGGCAAACCGAAATGTTTTGCAAACGCATAATCGCGGCTGTCGTGCGCCGGAACGGCCATAACAGCGCCGGTTCCGTAGCCAGCCAGCACATAATCGCCAACCCAAACCGGAACTTTTGCGCCGGTAAACGGATGCAATACATAAGCGCCGGTAAACTGTCCCGAAACTTTTTTCACCTCAGCCTGGCGTTCGCGTTCCGATTTATTCTTGGCAACGCTCACGTAAGCCTCAACAGCGGCGCGGTATTCGGCTGTGGTAATTTTTTCAACGAGGTCGTGCTCGGGCGCAAGTGTAACAAACGTAACGCCGAAAACGGTGTCGGGGCGCGTTGTAAACACTTCAATTTTTTCGGCATGACCATCGAGCTGAAAAAACAGTGAAGCACCTTCCGAGCGGCCAATCCAGTTGCGCTGCGATTCTTTAATGCTTTCGGGCCAGTCGATGTTATCAAGATCATTCAGCAAACGATCTGCAAAAGCCGTGATGCGGAAACTCCACTGCGGCATTCGTTTGCGCTCAACCGGATAGCCGCCGCGCTCAGAAACACCGTCTTTGATTTCGTCGTTGGCGAGCACTGTGCCGAGTCCCGGACACCAGTTCACCCAAGCCTCGTCGAGATAAGCAAGGCGGAAATTCATCAGCACATCAGCCTGCTGCTTTTCGTTGAATGACTTCCATTCGGCAGCAGTAAACGGTGCAAGATTATGCTCTTCGTTTCCAGTTAAAATACGATCATCGCTACCAGAATAGCCTTCGGTTTCAAATACCGCAATAAGTGCATCAATTGGCTCTGCCTTCTGTGTGCGGTAATTATACCACGATTTAAAGAGTTGCAGAAAAATCCACTGCGTCCATTTGTAATACTTCGGATCGCAGGTGCGCACTTCGCGATCCCAGTCGAACGAAAATCCGATACGGTCGAGCTGTTCGCGATAGCGCACAATATTTTTTTCGGTTGTTACAGCGGGATGCTGACCGGTTTGAATAGCATACTGCTCGGCCGGAAGGCCGAAAGCATCGTAGCCCATCGGGTGCAGCACATTGTAACCATTGTGACGTTTGTAGCGCGAAACAATATCGTTTGCAATGAAGCCAAGCGGATGACCAACGTGCAAACCTGCACCTGATGGATACGGAAACATATCCAGTGCATAAAATTTCGGTTTGTCGCCGCTTTCACCCGAAGCGTAAGTTTTGTTATCGCTCCAGTATTGGCGGATACGTTGTTCTATTTCGCGAAAATTGTATTCCATAATTTTATTCAGTAATCAATTCTGCAAACCTTATTTCAAAGGCCCTGCGGGTATTTCGTTATAAACCACATCCAGTACAACTGTACCCACAACTTTAAGCGTACTCTTTTCGATTGCCGAAAGATTATCGGTGTGGCGGTGGTGGTGCGGGAAATAATCGTTTTGATCAGGATCGTAATGCACAATATCAATTGTAGGAATAAGTGCAATCTGGTTGATGGGCACATGATCATCGGTTGTCGGGCCGGTTTGCTCATTCACAAAAATATTGATGAACCCAAGTGCAGCGGCAGCATTCCACACCTTGTCAACAATTTGCGGCGCCATAACAACTGAAGATCCTTCCTGCGGAAAAATTGCGCCCGGAGCACCAACCATATCGAGCAGAATGCCGAAACGTGCATTGTAGTTTTTGGGCTTGTTTGCAGCCCAGTACTGCGCGCCCAAACACCAACTGTTTTCAGAACCATTGTTGCCCTGATCTTCGGCATCAACAAGCAGAATATCAACTCCAATGTTTGGATCTTTCAGTTGCAGTACGCGTGCAATTTCGAGCAGCACGCCTACTCCGCTTGCGCCGTCGTTTGCGCCATCAATGGCCTGATCTTTCCGGGCTGTATCGCGGTCGGCAATGGCGCGACTGTCCCAATGCGCCAGCAGCAGAATGCGTTCTGAACGCTCGGGCTTGTAGGCTGCAAAAATGTTTTTGAGTTGCACTGGTTGACCGTTGGGCAACGCAATAGGTGCTTCCTGACGGCTTACGGTTAGTCCGTAACTTTTGAGTTTGTCGGTTAACCAGTCGGCGCATTTTGCATGTGCAGCTGTGCCCGGCACGCGCGGTCCGAATTCGACTTGCGTTTTAATATGTGCGTAAGCCGAATCATACGAAAACAGCGGTGCAGCAACGCGGGGAACCGGAGGCTGATTATTGGCTGAATCATTTCCGTTACCGCCCGGTTTTTCTCCGCACGATGAAACAAGGAGCAATGCTAATGCAGCAACTGCAGTAAGTTTAAAATAACTTTTCATTTATTTTTATGCTTTTATATCCCAACCTGTGCCTTCTTTTCCGTCTTTTAGCACGATGTTCAGTTTTGCAAGTTCATCGCGAACAAGATCGGAAGTGGCAAAATCTTTTTTGGCACGAGCCTCGGCGCGCATTTT
>JBKDHA010000008.1:0-15446 GCA_046335555.1 Bacteroidota bacterium | reverse complement strand
TGATTGGAGAATTTATTGTTTCAACAGAACGGTCTTAAAATCTTATTCGGTATAGTGTCTATTGCAGAAAATTAAGCTAAAAAATCTTTCCTCATTCAATTCCTAATCTCAACACCTGCATTCCGGTTTTGGTTTCCAGTTTTACCAGATAAAGTCCGGCTGCAAGTTCCTGCGTATTGAGCCAAATATCCTGCTGCTGACGAGCCTGTGCGGCTTGCTGCTGTTGCATTACGGTTTTGCCTTGTGCATCTGTAATTGTAATGCGCAGCATTTCGTTGTTTTCAGTTTTTACACGCAGGCAAACCTTGCCGGCAGCCGGGTTTGGGAAGAGGCGGGCAAACGAAATGCCGGCAGAAGTTTCCTGCACCGGCAGCGCCAGAAAATCAGGCGTTATCCAAACGCGGTAAACGGTATCAACTGCTGTAGTTACCGGCGAAAGATTAGGCAGCTGCGATTGTATGCCGCCATACAGGTAGCCCGCCAGTGTGCGTCCGGGCAAGTTGCGCAGGTGGATTACATCGTTTGCATACTGCCCCGGAGTTGGAACAGCAATGAATTTTGCATTGGAACCTTGCAATCCATTCATCCGCAGCGGAAGCACACTTTGTGCCCATTGCCCGTTGCTGTAATTGGTAAGCATGCCCACTTCACTTACAAACGGCACCAGCGAATCATAGACCCAGGCATTGTTCTGCGCATCGTATGTGTACCAACTCATGCCGCCCAGAAAAACCGTGTGCATATTGCCCTGCAGTGCATCATAAACGGGCACCATGCCGCAGGTGTAGTTGTTGAGCAGCTGTGTAAAACCACTTTGCAACGTACCTCCGCTGCTGTCGATGAGCACCGGAGAAGCCCAGGGCAGATCAACATTTTTCTGAAAAACACCGCTGTAAGCCATGAGTGCATCTGAACCGTTCGGGCGTATTACATGACCAACATTCAGATCGCGGCGGTGGAAGTTCGCGGTGTCTGTAAATGCTGTGTAGTTCTGGATTTGCAGTGAAATACCATTGTCGGCAATTTCAAATTTGCGGATCTGCTCGGTATATTTTTGCGTGAATGTTGGTACCGGAGGATCAGAATAACGCCCGCTGAAATTATGCCCGAAAATGAGGTAAAACGAATTGCCCAGCATTGCTAATTCGCCACCGCATACACGCAGGTTCGTATCACTGATTTGGCGGATGTGCGGTGCCAACGGTGTTGCATTCATAACCGCGTTTATGATACTGTCAACACGCAGCGCTGTTAACGTTGCAAATGTGCGGTATCCGTTTGCTGTGCTGTCCCAGCCAAATCCGCCGATCATGTATAAATAATCGCCGCGCTGCACATATTGCATATTTGTGCTGCGAAGCGGATCAGCCAGCTGAAGTCCGAGCGGCGCAACCGAACTTTGATAGACCTGCCAGGTTGCAGTATCAATAACAATCAGGTTGTCGTTTGCATACTGAACTGGAAAGTTATCGTTGGTCGAAAAGCCGTGCAGACCGTTAATTCGTCCGCCTGCAAACAACCATTTTGAGCCTGACTGAGCAAAAGCAAACGAATGCAATCCCGGCAGTTGCTGCGAAGTGCTTACGGCTTCAAGTTCAATTGTAAACGGAGGTTGCGGACCGGGCTGAGCCGGGGCAAAAAGGGGAAATAAGCTTGCAAGAAAAACAGCAATCGTAAATCGTAGAATCATGCTTAAAGATAATTGTTTCAGCAGGAAACGTAAATTCTGTGCTGCTTTTGAAATTAAAATTCATATTTCACCGGCAGAAGAAGACAGTGTTTCTGCTGCGGAAATATGAATTCATTAGGCAACCGCTTTGCGTTTCCGGGCATTTTGCTGCAGCACAGCTGTGCGGTGTTCAATACCCCATTCAACCATAACATCAAGCACCCGCTTAAAGGTTCTACCTGTTGGTGTAAGTTCATATTCAATAGTTACAGGCATGGTATCATAGACCGTTCGGGTGACAATTCCATTCATTTCCAGTTCTTTCAGCTCTTTTGAAAGCATACGCGGATTGATACCGGGAATTGCGCGCTCAATTTCTTTGAATCGTTTTTTCCCGAAAGCCAGCGAACCCATTACCGGAACTTTCCATTTTCCGCTGATAACATTGAGCGTATCATTTAGCGCAAGCATAAATGTGGCCGAACATTTTTGGGTGAGTTCAAGTTCAAAAGGGGCTTTCAGTTGAATTTTCTTCATGCTATACAAGTGTATAGCGCTATACTTTTGTATAACGCTTCTTTTAGTATAGCAAAGGTATATAGTTTTGTCGTGTCATTTAATAAATCACAAAAAAACAACGACTATGATTTTAGTAACAGGTGCAACCGGACATTTGGGAAATGCAGTAATTGATAATTTACTGAAGACAGTATCTCCAAATGAAATAGCCGCTTTTGCACGAAGCGAGGAAAAAGCAGCTCCATTAAAAGCCAAAGGCATTCAGGTGAGAATGGGTGATTATCATGATCAGGCGGCGCTTGCTGCTGCTATGCAGGGTATTGATAAAGTGCTGTTTATTTCATCAAGCGATTTTAATGACCGTCCGGGTCAACACCGCAATGTGGTTGATGCTGCCAAAAATGCCGGTGTAAAGCACATTTTTTACACAAGTGTAACCATGAAAAACGCCGAACATTCGGCAATTGGTTATTTGATGGCCGATCACTTCACAACTGAGGCATACATTAAGAGCAGTGGATTAACCTATACCTTACTTCAAAACAACCTTTACATGGAAGTATTGCCCATGTTTTTGGGCGAGAAAGTAATGGAAACAGGTGTATTTTTCCCCGGCGGCATTGGTAAAACAGCATTTGTTTCGCGACTTGATTTGGCGGAGGCAACAGCTAATGCAATTACCGGTACAGGTCACGAAAACAAAACGTATCAGCTTACAGCTCCCGTAGCCTATTCGTTTGCTGATGTGGCTGAAATGCTCAGCGCACAAAGCGGCAAGTCGGTTGCTTATACCGATGCTCCGGCAGAAGTTTTTGAAAACGTACTTAAACAAGCCGGTCTGCCTGAGTTCGTTATCAGAATGTCGTCATCGTTTGGCGCTGCCATTAAGAACGAAGATTTTAATATTACCAACGATACACTTGAAAACCTGCTTGGCCGGAGACCTGTTGATTTGCGAGATTTTTTGAAAGCATTTTAACAAGCCAAAGCAAAATCGGTCTGGATAAACATTCAGACCGATTTTCTTTTACAGCAGAGTTTCTTAAGAAATGGATTAACGAATCAGCGTTACAGCTCCGCGCCGGTCAACCACTTTGCCGCCTGTGCAGGTGCTTGTGTAAGAAAGCAGGTACACATAAACTTCACTCTCGGCGCGTTGCCCAACATAATTTCCATCCCAGCCGCTTTGGTCTTTTGTTTCAAAAATCTTTTCGCCCCAGCGGTTAAAAATTACAAGGTGATAGCTGGTAAAGTCTTCGCCAACTCCGCTGAAACGGTCGTTTAAACCATCGCCGTTGGGTGTAAAGCTGTTCGGAATGTAAAGGTTTGCTTCGCTGATGCTGCCGGTTACTTCGATAGTATCGCTAAGAATGCAGGGCGCAGCGTTTATGCTTACCCAGTATGTGCCGGCTTGCTGAATACTGATGGTTTGCGAAGTTTCTCCGGTGCTCCAGAGGTAAGTAGCGCCCGGGTTTCCGGCATCCAGCACAATTCCGCCCGGCGAACCGCAGAGCGAAACTGTTTCATTAAAATCAATGTTTTGTGTAATGCTTACGTTCACCGTATCAGCAGCAATACAGTTTTGCGATGTAACTGTAACCGCATACGTTCCTGCATCTGAAACTAGAATGCTTTGCGAAGTTGCGCCGTTGTTCCAAATGTAGTTTGCCCCGGTATTCTGCGCATCAAGCGTAAGCACAGCGCCGGGGCAAAGTGTTGTATCTGCGCCGAGTGCAACAACCGGCAGCGGTGTTACTGTCAGGTTCATCGAGGTTGAAAGTGTACACGGCGCGTTAATGACTTGAACGCTGTAAAAACCGGTTGCCGAAACGGGAAGAGTAGAAGTAGTATCGCCGGTGTTCCAGATGAATTGTTGTGCAGTAATGCCGGGATCGAGAAGCAAAGTTTGGCCGGCGCAGATAGCAGTATCGCCGCTGATTACTGGCTGCGCAGCAAGCGTTATTAAAATAGAATCCTGATCGCTGCATAAGCCGTTTAGCCCTGCTGAAACGTTAACGCTGTATGTTCCTGCGGTTGCGGCAGTAATAAGTTGAGTTGTTGCACCGGTACTCCACAAATAGGTTGAGCCGGGATTTCCGGCATCAAGAGCAAGGTTTACAGGGCCGGTACAAAGTGTTGTATCATTGCCAAGGTTTACTGTGGGTTGGGGATAAACGGTTACAGTTACTGTTGATGTATCGGAACCATTGGTGCAACTGTTCTGACTGTTTGTAATGAGTGTAACGGTATATGTGCCCGGCTGCTGAAATGTATAAGTAGCATTTGCGGCATTGCTTGTGTCGGCAAGAGAAGTAGTATCGCCAAAATCCCAGAAATAGCTGTAATTACCGCTAACCGATGGTGAAAACTGCAGTTGATAAGGCGCACATCCGGTTAAAGGTTGTGCTGTATTAATTGTTGAAATTAGCGGAAACAGCGGACATGCGGGATCAATCTGATAGCGCCATACTGTATTTACCGCATTGAATAATCCGGCTGTAATCTGGCAACCACCGGCCAGCCACAAATCACCATTCTGCGATACAAATGATTGCGGGCCGATGAGCGAATGCGGATGATTGGCAGGCGAAGGAACGCCCTGTGTGCCAAAAACAGCAGGTACTTCGGACGCAAGCGGGCCGCCAACCCAAGTAAACTGAAGCGTATTCGGATCAAAACACCAGAGCGTGCTGAATGTTGGATAGTAGCCAAGCGTAAAATCGTTATTGGCTCCGCTCATCGACCAGAACCGTCCGCACTGATCGCGCCAGTTTACGCGGTTTTCAAAAACAGCCTGCGGGTGGCCTCCCGAAACACATTGAGTCGTAAAAGTTGATAACACATTAACCGCCGAAGAGCCTGCCATCCACGTCCATTGCAAAGTATTGGGGTTATATTTCCACATATCTGCAAAGCAGTTAAGTAGTGTCGGGCTATCCATACCGCCAAACATCCAAAAATTACCCTGCAGGTCTTCCCAGTGTGCATACGCTTGACGCGATCCGGGCGTGTTGGATGCAGCTTGAACCTGAAGTGTTCCGAAATTGGGCGCAACCTGCGGCGCATTTTGTCCGCTCATCCATGTCCAGGTGTTGGTAGCAATATTATAGCGCCACATCGCATCATTCATATCAATTGTGGGAAGCTGCAGACCACCAAACATCCACAAATATCCGGCAGCATCTGTCCAACCGCAGGCGGTTTCAACAAGTCCGGGCGGGTTATTAAGTGGAGACGGAACCTGAAGCGTACCATAAATCCCTGGCTGATCGGCTACACCAGAGCCTTTCATCCATGTCCACTCATTTGTGGCTATGTTGTAGCGCCAGAGCTCGTCGAGTGCTCCGTAAAATCCTGAAATATCAAAACCGGCACCGCCATACATCCACAAATCTCCGGCAGCATCTACCCATGTTACCATTCCATAACCACGGCTGCCCGGATAATTTAAAGGCGACGGAACTCCCTGTGTACCATAAACACCAATTACAAGAGATGCTGATGGGCCTTTCATCCATGTCCATTGCAGGGAAACCGGATCAAACTTCCACAGTACATTTAGCACATTACCCGTTGTGAAATCAACACCACCAAACACCCAGAAATTGCCTTGCAAATCAGTCCATTCGGCTGCCTCATAGATGCCAGAAGGAGTATTAAAATTATTGGGGACACCCATTACGCCAAAAACAGGCGGTGCATTTACTCCCGCTGTTCCCTTCATCCATGTCCATGAACCGCTTTGTGCATTGAGATCAGTAGCAACTGCACATATTAGGGCAATACAAAACAGTAGTTTATTGATGTACTGAACTGGTTTGCTGATTTGTGCATTCATGTATTAAGAACAGAAAAAGCAGAAAACAGTTCAGTCTGTTGTAATAATTTCTGCTAAATGATATTAACGAATCACGGTAACATGCCCCAGCTTGTCAACAACCTGATCACCAGTGCAAATATTTGAGTATGATAGTTTATAAACATACACATCCCCCTTAGCAATTTCGCCCTGATAAATACCATCCCAACCGCTCTGATCACGTGTTTCAAAAATCAGCTCGCCCCAGCGGTTAAAAATGATGAGATGAAAACTGGTGAAATTCTCACCTATTCCTGTAAACCTGTCGTTTCGGCCGTCGCTGTTGGGAGTAAAGCTGTTTGGAACAAACACCAATCCTTCGCCAAGAATGCCGTTTACACGGGCTGTATCCGTAAGTATGCAGGGCGGATTGTTTACTATAACCCAATAATCGCCGGCTTGCTGAACGGTAATGGTTTGGCTTGTTTCGCCAGTGCTCCAACTATAAGCAGCGCCGGGGTTTCCGGCATCCAGCACAAGCGCATTGTTTGTGCCGCAAAGCGAAACCGATTCGTCGAAATCAACATCCTGCATCACTTCGATGCTGACCGAATCTATTGCCGGACAGTTTTGTGCTGTTACGGTTACAGCATACGTTCCGCCGGCAGTAACTACAATGCTTTGCGAAACAGCACCAGTGTTCCAATTGTAGCCGGCTCCGGAATTTTGCGCATCGAGCAGAAGTGTATCGCCGGGACAAAGCAATGTATCTGCACCTAGGTTTACAACCGGAATAGGTGCGATGCTGAGATTCATGAATGTGGTAAGCGTACATGGCTGATTGATGACCTGCACGCTGTAAAGTCCTGCTGCATTTACAAGAAGGGAGGAAGTTGTATCGCCGGTATTCCAGATGTATTGTTGCGCACTAACGCCCGGGTCGAGCAATAATGTTTGTCCGGCACAAATTACAGTATCGTTGCCCAGAGATGGTTGTGCTGCAAGTGTAATTACAATGGAATCCTGATCGCTGCAAATGTTTCCCGGGCCTGATGATGCTGTAACACTGTATGTTCCGGCACTTGTAGCTGTAATAGTTTGCGAAGTTGCGCCGGTACTCCACTGGTAAGTTGCACCCGGATTTCCGGCATCCAGCAACAGGTTTACCGGCGGATTGCAAAGTGTGGTATCATTACCAAGGTTTATAACCGGAGTTGGGTGAACTGTAATTGTAATAAAGGAGGTATCTGAGCCAGAATAGCAAGTGTTTTGGCTTTGCGTAATAAGCGTTACGGTATATGTTCCGGGCTGCTGAAAGGTGTAGGTTGCATTGGCAATATTACTGGTATCAGCAAGTGTTGAAGCATCACCGAAATCCCAGAAAAAGCTGTAGTTGCCGTTAACAGAAGGCGCGAACTGAACTGCAAAAGGAGCACAGCCTGCCGGAGGTTGCGAAAGATTAATGGTTGAAAGCACCGGGAATACCGGACAGTTAGGATCGGGCTGATAGCGCCATACTGTATTTCGGGCATAGGCACCCTGATTCATTTCTGTACCCGAGCACAACCAAAAATCGCCGGAAGCTGAAACAAACGAATTGGCACCGATAAGCGAAACCGGCCTGTTGAGCGTTGACGGAACTCCCTGTGTACCATAAACTGCGGGAGCACCGGCATAAAGCGGCCCGCTGACCCATGCAAACTGCAGGGTAACAGGATCAAAACACCAAAGTGTGCTGGTGGAAGTATGGAGATTAGTGCTTACAGTGGTATCAAACGTTCCTCCACTCATTGACCAGAAACGCCCGCACTGGTCGCGCCAGTTTATTCTGTTTTCATAAACTGATTGTGGTATGCCGTTTCCGGGCACACATTGGGCTGTAAAGGAAATAGCAGAAAAAGGCACTGAGCTTCCGGCCATCCACGTCCACTCTGTTGTGGTTGGATCATACTTCCACATATCGCCCATAATTCCCGTTTGCGGACCCGATGATGTGCCAGTTGAAAAGCCGCCATAGAGCCAGAAATTGCCCTGCAAGTCTTCCCAATGTGCATAAACTCTTCGTGTGCCGGGCGTATTGGTGGGTGATGCTACCTGAAGTGTGCCATAATCAACCACAACAGGGCCTGTATTTTGCCCGCTCATCCATGTCCATTCGTTTGTGGCGATGTTAAAGCGCCACATGGCATCACTGTTGGCTCCCAGTAATCTTTCGCCGCCAAACATCCAGAAGTCGCCCGCAGCATCTGTCCAGCCACAGGCTGTTTCATCGGTTCCGGGCGGATTGTTGATTGGCGAGGGGAACTGCATAACGCCGAAAATACCCGGCTGATTGGCTATTCCCGAACCTTTCATCCACGTCCATTCGTTGGTGGCAATGTTGTAGCGCCATAGTTCATCAATAGATCCATAAACGCCATTGATATCGGGGCCTCTGCCGCCATACAGCCATAAATCGCCGGCAGCATCAACCCATGTAACGCAGCCATATTCGCGATAGCCCGGATAATTGAGCGGTGAAGGTACACCCTGCGTACCGTAAATCCCCGGCATAAGCGGTGCAGATGGACCTTTTACCCAAGTCCATTCAAGCGTGTTCGGGTCAAATTTCCAGAGTGCCGAATAAGCGTCCAAGGTAACCAAATTGTTGCCGCCATACAGCCAAAAATTACCGTTCAGGTCAGTCCATTCGGCGGCCTCATAAAGTCCGGGAGGCCTGTTAGTTGGCGCCGAAACACCCTGAATACCGAAGTTGCCCATCGGATTTCCTGTTGTATCTCCGGCCATCCATGTCCATGAGCCGTTTTGGGCTACCAATGAAACAGATCCGCTAAGCAGCAAAATAAAAAAGAAGGATGCTTTTTTTAGTAGTGCGGGCATATAATTGGTTAACTCTATTGCTAACTCTTAATTGCGTTTTTTGCGCTCGCGTTCCTCACGTTCTTCTTCCTCATGCCTTTTCTCTTCTTCGCGGATAAATTTATTTTTTGGAGTAATGAAGTATGTTTTATCGCCTTTACGAACTTTTCCTTCTCCTTTCACAAACATCCAAGCCTGATCGTATTCAAACGGAATAGTGGTTTTACCTGTTTTATCAATAAACCCCCATTTACCATTGAGCTGAACGGCGGCAACACCTTCCGAAAAATTATTGGCAGCTGTATATTGAGCGGCAATAATGAAATTGTTGTTACTGTCGATAAATCCAAACTTATCACCAACTTTTACACGCGCCAATCCGTCAATAAAATCATCGGCAAAAGGGTAGGAGAAAGGAATAACTGCAATACCTGAAGTATTGATAAACCCGTATAAACCGGCTTTGGCTACACGCGCCATACCGTTTTTAAACTGTGCGGCATCATCAAACTGAAAATCAATTGCCACTTTGCCGGCGGTATTTATGTAACCGCGCTTATTGTTTTTCAGCACAATTGCAAAACCCTCACTGAAATCACCACCGGCATCGTAGCTGGCAGGAACAATTATTTCGCCGCTTGCCGATTTGTAACCCACTTTGCCGTTTTCATAAAAACGAACCGGACTCTGTGCAATCAGAAATACTGAAAACAGAAGTGCTGAAAATAGCAGTACAATACTTTTCATAGTTACTTGCTTTGTGTATTGAATTTAGTTTTCCTTTTTTGAATAAACAGTTTTATCGTAATACTGTTCAATCAAAATGAATTCAAAAACGGGTTTTCAGCGCAGCAGGTTGACATGCCCCAGCTTTTGAAAATCATTTTCTGTTCCTCCACATTCTGTTTGATAACTGATAATGTAAACGTATGTATCGTTCTGGCATTTAATGCCGTTGATGGTGCCGTCCCAGCCTTGTGAAATTGAGTCTGAAATAAAAATCAGTTGTCCCCAGCGGTCATAAATCCGCATTGAGAAAACTGTTATTCCGTCGCCAACAGCATAAAATATTTCATTATCTCCGTTACCGTTTGGGGTAAATGTATTGGGTACATAAAGCATTCCAGAACTTGTACCGCCGGTTACTTGAAGCGTATCACTTAACAGGCAGGTTCCGTTATCAACATTTACCCAGTACTGACCGGCAGCATTTGCAATGATAATTCGCGCCGTGTCTCCGGTATTCCAAAGATATGTGTTTCCCGGTCCGGCATCAATTTCAACCGAGGGCACGAGGCACAGGTTACGGCTGCTGCCCAGTTCCAGATCAGGCCAGAAGCTTACTGTTACAGCATCCGAAGTTGTGCATCCGTTTTCGGTAACCGTTGCGGTGTAAAGTCCCGATGCATCAACCTGAATTTGCTGAGTAAAGTCGCCGGTATTCCAGTTGTGTACGGCAGTCGGATTTCCGGCATCCAGCTGATACACATCGCCGGGACAGAGAATAGTATCCGGGCCGAGGTTGACCACCGGCATCGGGTGAATGGTAATTGCTGCGGAATCACTGAAAATGCAGGGCCCGGCGGCCACTTCAACCCACCAAATTCCGCTGGCATTGGGTTGAACGGTTTGTGTTCCTGCCTGATTGCTCCAGATATAAGTATCCCAGCCATTTCCGGCATTCAGTGTAAGCGGCTGTCCGGCACAAATGGCGGTATCGGCACCAATATCGGGCTGAAACAGGTAGGTAATGTTTATGCTGTCGGAGCCTGAACAGTTCGCCAGCGAAACCAGCACACCGTAAGTTCCCGAAGCCGAAACCTGAAGGGTTTGATTAGTATCAGCCGGGCTGGTATTCCACGCAAAAGACCCGCCAGGATAACCTGCATCAAGTGTTAGTGTTGCATTGCCGCAGAGCACCGTATCGGCACCGAGGTTGGGCTGAGGAACTGCCGTAACCTGAATGGTGGTGGTAACAGTATCTGAGAGCTGCCCGCAATTATTGTTGGTTATGATTGCAGTTACTGTAAACGTTCCGGCAGTGGTATAAGTGTAGGAAGGGGCGGGCAGGTTACTTGTATCAGCGGCTGTTGATGGATCGCCGAAATCCCAGGAATAACTAAAATTTGCGCTTTGTGGTGTAAGCTGGAACGTGACCGGAAGCGGAAAACATCCGGCAGTTGGGCTTGCATTCAAATTAAACTGTACCGAAAAGCACGAAAGATCGGGCTGAAAGCGCCAGAGTGCATTGCTGGTAGCTCCGGCGGCATTGAGCAGTCCGCCGAACATCCAGAAGTTGCCGTTGGGAGTAGTAAAACTCAAATTCCCGGCCATGCCGGCGGGTTCATTTGTTGCTGCCGGAACGCCCTGAACGCCAAAGTTTGCGGCGGTGTTGGTGGTTTGACTGCCGCGCACATAAACAAACTGATTGATGAGCGGATCGAAATACCAGACATCCTGCATAAACTGACTTTGCAGCGTAGATGTAGCTCCTGAAGCCATCCAGAACCGGCCGCAGATGTCTTTCCAGCAGGTGCGCACTTCCATAAGTGCCGGCGGCTCGAAATTCCCTGCCGTGCAGGCGGGGCCAAAAATGCCCGGCGAGTTTGGCGTACTGCTGCCGCCCATCCATGTCCACTGATTGGTGGCCGGATTGTAGCGCCACATATCGTTGTAGCAATTGCCAAAACGGTTACCACCAAACATCCAGAAATTGCCGGCTGCATCTGTCCAGTGGTTATACGAACAGCGGCTGCCGGGTGTGTTTAATGCAGAGGGAACCAGCAGTGTTCCGTAGTTGGGAAACGCATTAGTAGTGTTTGCCCCGCTCATCCATGTCCAGTTATTGGTGGCAGGATTGTATCTCCACATATCGCTGTAAAAACCTCCGCCGCCTTCACCGCCAAACATCCACAAGTCGCCGGCGGCATCTATCCAGCAGGCGCTGCCTTCGTGCCGGCTGGGCGGATTGTTTGCAGGGGCTGCAACTGAAAGCGTTCCGTAAATTCCGGCCTGACCAGATAGGTTAGGGCCTTTCATCCATGTCCATTCGTTGGCGGCTATGCTGTCCACCCAGAGATCGCTCATCTGGCCTTGCTGTCCGGCCGCATCAAAGCCATATCCGCCCCAGAGCCAGAGATTGCCGTTGTTATCGCTCCAGGTACAGGCGCGGAAACGAGCTCCTGGGGTATTTAGCGGCGATGAAACGCCAATAGTACCATGCACAGGAAACTGCCCCGGTGTATTGCCGCCATTCATCCAAGTCCATTCGAGCGAAACCGGATTGAACCGCCAGAGCGCACTGTAGATCTGAAAACTTGTGCTGTTGAGACCGCCATACACCCAGAAAAATCCGCCGGGATCTGTCCAGTTCAGCGCTGCATACATGGAAGGCGGTTCGTTGGCCGGAGCCGGAATGCCCTGCGTACCATAATTGCCTGCTGCATTGGGTGTTGATGAGCCTTTCATCCACGTCCAGACACCGCTCTGCGCATTTAATTGTACCTGTAAAAACAGGAATACGAACAGCAAAACAGTTGTTAAACGAGGGCAGAAAATACGCATTGGTCTATTCCGCAGTTTAGTTTCGCAGCAGCAGAATAGTTCAAATATAGTAGGAGAGTGTCAATCGGCAATCAAATGCTCATAAACGGCAGACCGAAGTTCACAGCCGGATTCAATGCCGTAACAAACGGCAACCTCATTTTTTGGTCAGTGCTTTTTTCAAATACACATAATCAATGAAGTAAAGCACCCGAACCGAAAGCTGGTTGAGTTGCGGTGCCTGAAGCGTGTTTTTGAAATTTCGCCCGTAATCATAATTAATCTGCGGTATACCAACTTCATCGGTTAAGATATTCTGCTTCCAGGCAATACTCATCGTGCTTCCGGGGGCAAAAATCCAACTAAAAACAACATCCACATTGAAGGAGTTAAAATTGAAATTATGGTTGCCGGTGTAGGCCGGATAGTCTTCAAGTATTCCTTCATTATTTAATGAGTAATAGCCTGTGTATTTGCCGGTTGCCCAAAAATGTCGGCCGTTTAATGTAATTGACATATCGCGTTTAAACACATAACTGGCACTCATACCGCTTTCAAAGTTTCGCAATATCCGGCGGCCAAAAACGATAGTTCCGTTACTTTCGGTATTTACCCATCCGCGGTCGCCAATATCATTGTGAATACTCGGGAAAACTGAGAGTGTTAACTGGTCGTTGACCCGCCAGTCCATCCACATACCACCACCGAACCACGGGTTGGCTGGAATTGTTTCGGTGATTTGGTCGGTACTTCCCCAATAGCCGTTGATACCTCCGCTTAGTTTTTTGTTGGAGTTGGTGTTATAACCGCCCCACATCGAAACCAGCCGGCGGCGGAGGAAGAAACGTCCGGTTTCACGCGGTTCATAATAGTCGCGGATGTCGTAGGGCACAATTTCGGCACCGAAAAACATATTGGAGAAATTTCGGAACTGGAACCAGGAATCGATGTTAACGTTGAACATATTGCGTTCCAGCGTTGCCAGATTGTACTGGTAATTGGTGTAAATCCCGAAATTGCCCTGATTCAGTTTTTTCCAGGGATTGAAAATGAAATAGGTCAGCCCGGCATTCTGGTGGGCATAATTGGTTTCAAAAGTAATGCCCATATCATTGGCATCGAAGTTTCGGCTTTTTACCGTGCGCGATACAAAATATTGGAGCTTGCCGCTGTTTTTCGCAATCCTGACATCGTACTGGTAGCCAAGCCGGGCATCAAATTCACCTTCGAGACTATCGATTGGAGTAAGGATGTCGCTAACAGCGCCGTTCATTCTTAGCTGCCAGGTTTGCTTTTTGTTGTTGAGTGTAGCGCCAGCTCCTGATACATTGGCACTCGACCAGCCTCTGGTTCTGATAACATTGGTATTGATAAAGTAAACAGAGGAACTGTTTTCCATTTGTTTCTGAAAAACAGCAATGTTATAGTTGGAGCGCGGCTCGGTAAGTATTTTTCGTTTCTTGCCGGTGAGCGTGTCAACGGCCTCGCCCCATGTGTCTTCTACAAAAGCGTTTAAGATTCCGATGCCCATGCCGTTGTTTGTACGGCCCGATATTTTGGTGGCATTCATCAGCCGCGATTGCGTTGGATTTTTCTCCAGTACTTCATTGCTGTCCACCAAATCAGGAGCAGCCCAGAAATAAGTTGGCCGCTTACCGATTCGTCTGGAATAGAATAAATCGCCAAGCTGAAAAAGATCCACACCTTCGGTAAAAAATGGCCGCTGCTCCTGAAACTGCTGTTCAAAAGCACCGAGGTTTTTAATTACGTTATCGCTCTGTACCTGCGAGAAATCGGGCAGGAGAGTCATGTCTAACGTAAAGCTTTCGTTTAGCCCGTATTTCACATCCATGCCCCCCGCGTAGTTGAATGCCGGTGCGCTTTCGCCAAATCGATCGTCGTTTTGCCAGATTAAAGAAGCATAGGGCGTAAGCTGTAAGCGGATAGGCACTTTAATATCATTTAACCCGGTTAAATCACCCCAATAACGCATCGCATTAGAGGCTGATTTTGGAGTGAGCGCCCATTGATCAAACTCCTGAAAGCGCCTGATGTTGCGCGTAAACTGTACTCCCCAAACCCGGCCATTTTCGGTTGGAAAACGTAAGGCCGACCAAGGAATCTCTACTTCAACACTCCAGCCGTTGGAAAGTATCTGCACCTCACTGGCCCAAACAGCATTGTAGTTAAAATCCGAAAACCGCGAATCGCTTTGCACTCCAGATGCGGTTACCGAAAAATCAAAGGCATCCTGCTGTGTATTGTAGGTGTCAAACACCATCCTGAAATTATCGGCATTCACCCAGTTGTCTCTGATTCCAAGCTGACGCATAATGCTGTCGGGATGTTTGTCGTACAGCATAGCTGAAATGTAAATTGCCGTATTATCATACAAAATCCGCACATCGGTATCGTAGCTTACAGGTGCACCTTCGGTGGGGCTGTTTTGCTTGAAACCATTAATTACCGGGGCTTTCTGCCAAACAGCATCATCTAATTTGCCGTCAATTTTAGGACTTGCATCAGTTCTTACGGCCATCGCCTGCGGACGAACAATAACAGTTGTATCGGCCGCGGCATGCAGGAAAACTGCAGCCAAACAAGAAACAAGAAGAAGTAACTGACGCATAAAGGGAGTTAATTTCGGATTAAATGTAGCGCAAACATCAATCTTATAAATGTGAAGAAGGATGAATGGATGTTAAATAGAGCCAAAAGGTGTTTTTGTTATGACGGATAAAAAATGGAATGGTGACAAAGGTGTTTCGATAGAATTTGTTTCGTTGCATAAGTTTTTTCTGTCTGGGGGAAAACTAAACTGTGCTATTTGATTTTTCGCTGTTTCAACAGTTTCTTCTGGTTTATAAATTTATTTTTAAAGCTTTAATTGTTAATTATGCAGTTGTTATCATTATCTCGAGTATGTTCAACTAACTGTGTCAACGTTAAAAACGATTAACTTGACACAAGATGGAAGAAAAATTTGATTTCGAAGCCTTTGCCAAACAGGCTGGTGAGCAACTTCGTGCAGGCAAGCCCGTTACGGGTAAAGACGGT
>JBKDHA010000007.1:0-20623 GCA_046335555.1 Bacteroidota bacterium | reverse complement strand
CGCATACGGAATACCATTCAGTTGGGCGAGAGTCACTTTCGTGAATTTAAAACCGCTTTAGAAGGTAAACCGGACAACAAAAAGCCGCGAAAAGCTAGTAAAATTTGTGAAGATATTGCGGAAGCTCTTGTTGCTTTTGCTAATGCCGATGGAGGCGAATTGATTATTGGAATTGAGGATAATGGTATTCTTAGTGGTCTAAGGCATTCAGATGCTGAAATACAGCACATGCTTAATGCACTTAAAACTCATGTATTGGGCAATCAGCAACTTCCTATTATCACATCACTTTGTATTGAGATTGACGATTTAAAGTTATTGTATTTTTCAGTAGGCAAAGGAACAACACAAATCTACCAGCTTGCTGATGGAAGATGTGTAAAACGAAAAGACAGAGAAACGATACCAGCTGCAGCAGATCATATTCAATTTGAACGAAATGAAATACGATCTAGAGAATATGATGGAAAATTCAGTGATGCTGCAACAGTAAATGACCTTGATATAGAACTGTTACAATCTGCTGCGGATACATATTTACGTGGGATGAGTGCAGAAAAGTATCTTCAGCAAACTGGACTGGCTGAATATGGTTCTTCTGGTTTAAGATTAAGAAATGCAGCACTTTTGCTTTTTGCAAAAAAAATAAGCAAGTGGCACGCCAGATGTCAGGTTCGCTTCTTAACCATAGATGGATTAGAAATTGGAGCTGGTGAAAACTACAATGTTATTGCTGATGAAATTATTGAAGGCAATATTCTTGAACTCACTATACGGGCTTGGGATCGCTTGAGGTCATTTCTTGCAGTTAAAACCAAATTTGGTTCAGACACCCGTTTTGAACAACTATATCTTTACCCTGAAGAGGCTTGTCGCGAAGCTATTCTGAATGCACTTGCTCATCGTGATTATTCGATACAGAATGGCCTCGAAATATTCATTTTTAATGATCGCATTGAATTAAAAAGTCCTGGAGCACTTCTTTCATCCATAGACATCAAAACGCTATATAAACTCGAAGGAGTTCACGAATCCCGAAACCCTCTTATTTCAAGAATTCTTCGCGAAAACAAATATATGCGTGAACTGGGTGAAGGTATGAAACGAATGTTTAATTCTATGCTGATTTCTGAGTTGGAACCTCCTCGTTTATATTCAAATGGAGTTTGGTTTAGTATTACATTTAAAAATCATTCTATTTTCACCCGAGAACAACAAGATTTTTTAAAGCACTTTTCCTATTATTCATTAACAAAAATTCAGAAACGAATTTTGTTACTTGGAATTAACGGTCATGAAATTTCACCAAAACAAATTGAAACAGTTATTCAATCAAATGATTTAAGAACTTATAATAAAGAAGTTACTGCTCTGCGAAAAGCTGGTTTACTTAAAGAGATCAGAACTAATGCTCAGGCAAGTCTTTTCTCTTCACAGAAAATGATAAAAAAAAATGAGATTGCACGATTTGCAGTTGTTATACCTGACTCCCCAACCCTTCTGTGAAAGCACTAGCTTGGCTCAATAAATATTTCTGGAAGTACCGTTTGCGGTTATTTTCTGGTATTCTTTTTATCGGATTTTCAACCTGGTTCAGCCTTGTGCCGGCTAATTTGGTTGGAAAAGGAATCGACTTTGCCACCTGGGCTACTAAGCACCCGGAGATTCCGGCTGATACCATTACCTCTATACTTCTGCGCTTCGGACTCGAAGTTATCGCCTATACACTTGCTTACGGTGTGTTTCTGTTTCTGAACCGGCAAACGATTATTGTAATGTCGCGCTTGATTGAGTATGATCTGAAGAATGAAATCTTCGATCATTACCAGAAACTCGATCAGCGTTTTTACAAGCAAAACAACACCGGCGATTTGATGAACCGCATTTCCGAAGATGTGAGCCGTGTTCGGATGTATATCGGTCCGGCTGTAATGTACACCACCAGCACAGCCATTACACTGATCATGACAATCATGTTCATGTTTAGCAGCGATGTTCGTTTAGCGTTGTATGTGCTGGCACCTTTACCAATACTCACGATTTCGATTTATTATGTGAGTAACCGCATCAACCGGAAAAGCCTCAAAGTTCAGCAGCAGCTTTCGCAGCTTTCTACAAATGCACAGGAAACATTTTCGGGTGTGCGGGTGATTAAAGCCTTTGCCCGCGAAAAAAATACGGAGCAGCAATTTGGTCAGGCAGCTAATGAATATATGACGCGCACACTCTCGCTCGCCCGAACAGAGTCAATGTTTCAGCCGTTTATGCTGCTGCTTATTGGTCTCAGTATTTTGCTCACTGTACTTATTGGCGGCCGCGAAGTAATTGACGGAAAACTAAGCGTGGGTACAATTGCCACATTTATTCTTTTTGTCATTCGTCTTACCTGGCCTATTGCCTCGCTGGGCTGGGTAACATCGCTTGTACAGCGCGCAGCGGCTTCGCAGGAACGCATCAACGAGTTTCTGAAAACCGCCCCGGCTATCAAATCCTCAACTACAGAGCCGTTCGAGTTGCGCGGTGATATTGAGTTCCGTAATGTGCGCTTTGTATATCCTGATTCAGGAATAAAAGCACTCGACGGCATTTCGTTTACTGTAAAAGCCGGACAGTCGGCCGCATTTCTCGGGCGCACCGGGTCAGGAAAGTCAACACTTGCGCAATTAATGGTGCGTTTGTATGATGTTTCGGAAGGTGAGATTTTAGTGGACGGGCGCGATATACGCAAGGTTAATCTCAATGATTTGCGTGAAGCTGCCGGCTATGTGCCTCAGGAAGTATTTCTGTTTTCAGAAACAATCTCCGGCAATATCGCTTTCAGTGCTCACGATCTGCGCGAGATCGGAACACGCCGCAATGAAATTGAACAGGCCGCAAAAGACGCAGCTATTCACAGCAATATTCTTGAATTTCCGCAAGCCTATGAAACACTGGTGGGCGAACGCGGCGTAACACTTTCGGGCGGACAACAACAACGCATTTCAATTGCCCGCGCAATTCTGAAACATCCGAAACTCCTCATTTTCGACGATTGTTTGTCGGCTGTAGATACCGAAACGGAAGATGAAATACTGGGGAATTTGCGCCGCATCATGCACGGAAAAACAACTATAATTATCAGTCACCGAGTTTCTGCAGTGCGGAATGCAGATCAGATTTTTATTCTCGACGAAGGAAAAATTATTGAACAGGGCACTCATCAGGAGCTTCTTGATGCCGGTAAACATTACGCTGATCTTTACAACAAGCAGGTGCAGGAATTGCAACGTTAAGCGATTGTAAAACAACAAATGCATCCCGATATTAAAAAGGTTCCTGTTCTTTGCTTACTATTGTATTGTACTAATTTCATTATAATCTATATAAAATAAACTACAAAAGCAGCACTACCATATCATCTTGACTTACAATAAATTACAGAGTAAATTAGCATTTATCGTGATTATTTTTCATTAGCAAATTAAACTCAAAATGAAAATTTGTTTAACAATTTAGAGATTTAGATAAACAGTTTTGTATCACATTAATAATCGGCGAATTACGTATTTAAAGGCAGTTTCGCAGTAAAAGTGATGGTATTTTTTATAGATTTGTTAACCAAGCAACTCACGTCACAAACATCGAAAATATGATGCACGACGATCGCCACAATGGCAATCATGATTCAGGTGAAATTTATTCCAAGGCAGTTAAAGCCGGTAAACGCACGTATTTTTTCGACGTGAAATCAACCCGCGGAAATGATTATTACCTGACCATTACCGAGAGCAAAAAACGTTTTGACGACTCCGGTAATTTCAGTTATGAAAAGCACAAGCTTTTTCTCTACAAAGAAGACTTCGATAAATTTGCCGAAGGTCTTGAGGAAATCATCAACTTTATTCGCTCTCGCAGCGACTATCAGCCGCCGCAGCATTTTGAGAACCATTTCCACAATAACGAAAATAATTATGGTGGAAATAATGCTTATTCAACCCAATCTCCGGTTACGGCTAACGAAGTAACATTCGAAGATCTCAACAATAACAACAATCAGAGCTGAACCATTGCCCTAATCTCTGTAGTAAATCAGAAAGTCTGCTCGTAAAGGGCAGACTTTCTTGTTTTCAGTAATAATTTCATGATGCTGCTAATGAGGAAAAACAGCTGTTGCTTTTCTCATTGCCTCAGCAAATTGTTCGGTGTTGATACCTGTTGCGATATTATGCTGATTTAAAAAACTGATCACATTTTCGGAAGCCATGTTTCCGGTAAGCTGATCGGCAGCCATGGGGCAACCACCAAAACCTTTAACAGCATGATCGAAACGGCGGCATCCTGCATTCCACGCAGCTTCAACTTTTTCTAACCAGGTATCGGGTGTAGTGTGCAAATGTGCGCCAATACGTACATCCTGAAATTCGGGAATAAGCTGCGAAAACAGATATGTAATGTTTTCGGGATTTGAAACGCCGGTTGTATCGGCAAGCGCAATTGTTCGGATGCCAAGATCAGCAAGGCGTTTTGTCCATTTCATGGCTATATCTGCATTCCACACATCGCCATAAGGATTGCCGAATGCCATTGAAATATAAACCACCATTTCTTTCTTGTGGTTGATGCAAAGCGATTGCATCTCCTCTACCCGCTTCAGCGATTCGGAAATGGTTGCATTCGTATTGCGCAACTGAAATGTTTCAGAAATTGAAAACGGATAGCCGAGGTAATTAATTTCTTCAAACTTCACCGCATCTTCGGCTCCGCGGAGATTGGCTACAATAGCCAGAAGCTTTGAGTTGGTGTTACTCAGATCGAGCAGATTCAGTACTTCGGCAGTATCACGGAGTTGCGGAATAGCTTTCGGAGAAACAAAGCTCCCGAAATCAATGGTATCAAATCCGCAGCAGAGCAACAGGTTAATGTATTCGGCTTTGAGTTCGGTGGGTATAAATTCGTGAAGCCCCTGCATTGCATCGCGCGGACATTCTACAAGCTGCAGTGTGTTGTTGTTCATGAGCGTGAGCGTTTGGCGGCAATGGCGCGGTTAATGTTTCGGGCAATAGCAGGGCCTTCGTAAATAAATCCGGTATAAACCTGCACAAGGCTTGCTCCTGCTTCCAGTTTTTCGATGGCATCTTCGGCTGTGTGAATACCGCCAACGCCTATAATCGGAAAAGCCCTTCCTGATTTTTCGCTCAGGTATCTAATAACTTCTGTTGATCGTTTGGTTAACGGTTTTCCGCTTAATCCGCCTGCCCCTATTTCTGTAATCCGGCTTTCGGCTGTTTGCAGGTTGGCCCGGCTGATGGTGGTGTTTGTAGCTATTACACCGTCAATCTTTGTATCCTGCACAATGCTGATTATATCGTCGAGCTGTCCGTTGGTAAGATCGGGCGCAATTTTGAGCAAAATAGGTTTGGGCTTTTGCTGTGCGTTGTTTATTGTTTTCAGACGCAGCAGTAATGCCGTTAACGGCTCTTTCTCCTGCAAATCGCGGAGATTGGGCGTATTGGGCGAACTTACATTCACCACAAAATAATCGACCACGGGGTAAAGCGTATGATAGCAAGATTCGTAATCATCGCCTGCCTGTTCGTTGGGCGTTACTTTGTTTTTGCCAATATTTCCGCCAATAATTACGCTGGTTTTGCGGCGGCGCAAACGTTCGGCAGCCGCAGCCGCTCCGCCGTTGTTAAAACCCATCCGGTTGATGAGGCCGCTGTCGGCGGGTAAACGAAACATACGCGGCTTGGGGTTTCCGTCTTGCGGTTTGGGCGTTAATGTACCTACTTCCACAAAGCCGAATCCGTATGCACCCAGTTCATCAAACAGCTTTGCGTCTTTATCAAATCCTGCTGCAAGCCCTACCGGATTCGGAAACGTAATGCCGAACACGGTAGTTTCGAGATGCGGATCACAAACCGTGTACATCCTGCGTGTAAGCACCGGAATGCCCGGAATGCTTTGCAGAAAACGGATTGATGCAAAAACAAAGTGGTGAATCTTCTCCGGATCAAAGAGAAAGAAAAATGGCTTAAGCAGCGTTTTGTACATACGGCTGCAAAGTTACCAAACAAGCACGAAAAAAGCTGCCTGAAATCAGACAGCTTTTCTCAAACAATGTTTTACATGCAAAGTCTAACGACGAATCACCAGTTTGGCCGTTGAAACGGTTGAACCGCTGCTGATCTGAAGCATATAGATACCCGGCGTTAAGTTGCGAAGATCAAGCACAGTATTCACATTACCCGAACCGGTATTCAGTTGTTCGCGGTGTACTTCGCGGCCAGTTACATCGAATACGCGGAGCTGAGAAACGCCTGATGCAGTAAAGTTTACCGTAAACTGTCCGTCGGCCGGGTTGGGCGAAATGCCTATTGCAAAAGCCGGAGCCTCGGTAATACCTACAAATTGATCAGGAACAATGTTTGAGCGGATCGGGCCGGCAGAAGCAGTTTGCTGTGCTGCTGCAAGACGCTGTACATAGCAAGGGCCGGTTGAAGGATAAGCCTCAACATAATAAATCCAGCTTCCGGCTGTTGTGTCTAAATAAAATGTATCTGTTGCAGTTAGTTGAGCCAACAAAGTCATATTTGACAATGAAGTGCCACGGTAAACATATTGAAACCAAAGCGGTGCTCCCTGATAAGCTGTCCATGTAAGCAGTGAGCCTTGCGGGCTGGCCGGAGTAATGGACAGTGAAATGCCTGCATGTGCGTTAGACGCTGGCGAAACACCACCGCAAACATCGGTTTGTACTACACGGTAACGTTCAGGCGAAACTGAAGCATCAGATGCCGTATCAATAAAGAATGACACCACACTGGCTTGCTGTGTAGTCAGCAAAGTAAAGTTGTTGCTGTTATAAGGTACTTCTTTGTAAATGTCGAAATAATCGGTTGCAGCACTGAGCGAATTATCCCAGGCAACAAGATAATGATTGCTTGACGGGTCAACTGAAACACCGCAAAGCTCAGGAGCCTGAGGAGGATTATTATTTACCGTAAAGTAAAAAGAATGAGAAATTGTATCACAAGCATTCATTGCCATTACCACAATGGTATCGTTACCAATTGCAGTTGGCGAATAGCTTTCACTTGTAAGTGTATTGCCCGATGGCATCCAAAGCATGGTAGCTGAATAATCATTGGCCAAAACGCCAAGAAGAGTAGCCGAATGACAAGAAACATTGAGATTGGGTGAAGAGACATAACTCCACTGCAATCCGGCACTGCCGCCAACTGAGTCGCTTACAGTAGCTGTGCAGCCCGAGGCATCTGTTATTGTTACCGAATACGTTCCTGGCGAGAGATTTTGAACAGCCTGTGTTGTTGCATTTGTGCTCCAGAGGTAGCTGTAAGGCGGTGAGCCACCGTAAGGATAAATTGTTGCATCTCCCTGATTCGGGCAATAGGAAGGTGTTGTATTTATGTTTCCGTTAAGCAGCATACCAATATACAGGGCTAACGGTGAAGTTGTATAAGTACATCCGTTTGCATCTGTAACAATAAGCAAATAAGCTCCGGTAACATTGATGTTGTTTAATGTTGCTGTTGTTTGGTTGCCCGGCATCCACAGGTAGGTGTATGGAGGTGTGCCGCCGGTAACCGATGGTGTAATCATATAATTACCACACGAAGCAGGACTTGCTGCAAGTGTTGCTGTAACTCCGGCATAAGGAACAGTAATCATACCGCCGCCGCAGCCGCTTACGCCGTTTATCTGCACATAATAGTTTCCGGGAGCAAGATTACTTACTGTTGATGTGGTTTGTACCGGATTCGTGCTCCACGTAAACGAATAAGGCCCTGTACCTCCTGTAATATTGCTGAGTGCAATTGAGCCATTGCTGTTGCAAGTAGCCGGAACAACTACAGAATTGAAGTTAATCGGATTGCTTACAGCAACACAACTCATGCAGCTGGTTTGAAAATACAAACCGGCCACTGCAAATGTGTAGCAGTCGCCAGCTGAATTCATATCATAACTAAATGTGGTTTGAGGCGAGGTAATCTGAACTGTTGTATCTGTAATATCATTCCACCAGTTAAACGTAAACGGTACACCGTTGCCGTTGAAATTCATAATGTCGTCAAACTGAAAATCGCCGGCAAGCATAAATGCATTACCATAGCTTGAGCTGGAGCAGGAACTTATTCCGGTCATGGTATGGTTAAGTGCTCCGCCTGCAACTGTTGCTGCGCCGTCATCAATAAGTAATGTTCCGGTGTATGAAACTGTTGGATCGCGATAAACGATAAGCAATGTTGCCCCTTCGGAGTCAACGGTATTTGCTGCAGGTGCGGTTGAATCAACCGGAATGCCTGAAATGGTGTAAACACCGTTTGTTGAAATAATGCTGGTTACATCTGCTCTGTAAACGTGTGTGCCGTTCATCGACCAGCAAACATCGATAGAACTTCCTATAAGTTGCGACTGCACAACAAGCGATTGTCCCTGCGGATTGGTAAGCGTGATTATGGGTGCCGGTGGCGCAGTGCCGAGAAGTTCAAACCACACAAAAGCAGTATCAACAGCTGAACAAACCGGCATTCCGGTAACCGCAAGTGCTGCTGGCTGCGGAACACCTGTGGGCAGAAAACGCTGTCCGAGACGTTCAGTAACTTTCACATAGTTCAGACCGCAGGCTGTGTTTACATACACGCGGTTAAGTGTGTCGTTACCGTTGAGTAACTGCTGCTGCGCTGCATTGCGCTGCTGCGGTGTTAACGATTGCGGCGTACCATCAGCTTGAGCTAAAATGAACAGGGGGACCAGTAAAGCTGCGAGGGTAAAGATCTTTTTCATGGCCGTAATTTGAAACATTAACTCAGCAAGTTAATGAAATAAACCAAACTAAATCAAGCAATTAATACTAAATACTACTACTAAACCAGAAAATGCATTTAGATTGAGTTTGTGAGTATTAATTAATACTAAATCATTTGCTAAATACTTTCCTGAAATTCAAAACTGACTTAGATTGCTAGCGGCAAATTATATGAAAAAGAAAAGTATTCCTGCAGACCTTCTGCAGCTGATACGTTCTATGAGTAAAGCTGAGAAACGTGCTTTCCGGCTTGACAGCTCAAGATACAAATCAGCTGACGGATCACCGAAGAGTTATCTTCAGGTGTATGAGCAATTGCTCAACCTGGAGCAAGATGCTCCACTTCCCGAAATCAACGCAACTGATCAGGAGTACTTATTTCAGCTCCTCACCGATTCGCTTGTTCAGCAGCAGCACCGCAATTCGCCCGAGAGTGCATTGCGTGAGCAGTTGTCGGCAGCACATCTCCTCTATCAGCGCGGACTTGAAAAGCGGGCACACCGCCTTCTCGAAAAGTTAAGTGAAAGTGCTACGGCGGCAGGCTTGTTTGAGTTTGCACTTGAAGTCACTTCACTTTCGCTGCGTTTGGTGAATGGCATGGGACAAATTAACACGGCAGAAAAAATTATAGTGCGCCGCGGTGAACTCATGGCTGCTCTCGGTCGGATGCACGAAACCGATTTGCTCCTGCTCAAACTCAGTAAAGCTGATGGCGACAAGTCAAAAGTCATTGATAACATACTCAGCTCCGATTTACTGAGCCGCAAACCGTTGAGTGTGCCTGAGGAAATACAGCGCACGCATCTTCTTGCTCACATTGGCGCAGAACGCAAAAACGTGTCGGAAATGCTGAAGCATCATGAACGTGCTTTACAGCTTTTTGAACAGCATCCGGCGGTAATGGCTGTGCGGCAGGAACAATATATTACAATGGTATTCAACAGCGGATTGCTGGCTTACCGCAGTCAAACAGCTCCTGAAATGAAACAAGCGGTGTTGCGTCTTCAGCAGTTTTGGCTTAATGCTCCCGTTCACCTGCGCAGCCGCATTCAGCGCAATATGATTGAACTGGAACTGCGCGGACATATTTGCTGCGGAAAAATAGAAGATGCTGCCGAAGCCATTCCGCGCGCCATGCAAATACTGAACGAAACCGAAGCCGGAACAGATACCGCCCGCGATGGTTTTATCCGCTACTTCGCAGCTTTGGCCGCATATCACAACGGTAAGTTCAGAGAAGCAGTGCGCATTCTGCAAACCGTTTGCGACAGCAGTACCATAAACACACACTGGCCGCGGCTTTATGCTTTTGCAAGTTTGCTCCGCATGGCCTGCCACTGGCAAGCCGGAAATACCGAAACATCTGAAACACTTCTGCTCGGTTTTCGCAGAAACAAAAGCTTCGAAACTGCGCGCAATATGCCTGAAACTACATTACTCATCAAAAACATCAAGAAATATCCGGGCGGAAACGAATGGCTCCTGTAAAATGCTTTCGGCTGTTCACCCCGGGAACAGCCGAAAGCCGGGAGCTCCCGAAGATTAGGTTAGCTGAACCTTTCGCTTAACCCCTGAGGGTAATTTGACTGGCAAACACATGTTACCCAAAAACAGAAGCCGTCCTCGCATAATTGCAGGGACGGCTTTCTGTTTAAATATTCAAATAAACTTATTTCTTGCTTTTCATCTGCTCTTCGAGGCGCTGCTGTTCCCATTTGCGCTGCTGAAGTGTTTGCACATATCGCGGTGCGCGGCGGTCGCCCATTTGAGCTGAACGGTTAGCCCACTGCAGTGCCAGATCCAGATCTCCAGATTGCTCGGCAATAAGTGCCATATTAAATGATGCACGGCGGGCTACTTTGGGATCAGGATTTGAAGCTAATTTGTTCCAGATGTCGGAAGCACCCTGCCAGTTTTGGAAACGAGCCAAACGACCGGCTGCTTTCATTTCGGGAGTTCCTTTTGCTTTGCGGTAGAACTCGCGTGCTACCCAAACAAACTGCGGCGAAATGCGGTGACCATACTGGCTGCCAGCTACAATGCCCGCACGGCGCGACATTTCATAACGTGCCGGCAAACGACCAAGTGCATCCTGCTGGGTTTGTCCCTGACCTTCAAACACCTGATTGCTGGTTTGTGTGAATTGATCAGAGATGGTTTTGTTTTTAATATCGTAAATGCGCCAGGTGGTAATTACGTTTACACGGCCGCGGGCGCGGTGCTGGTTTACAGTAATGGTGGTTCCGTCTGACTGGCGCTGCTGTGTAGGCACAAGATCGTAAGCAATATCTGTGTTCGAGTCGAATGCTTCAAGCACTACAAGTGCTGTTGTGGTATCGGTGCCAATAATGCGCGCTACGGTTTTCCAATCGAGCGGCGGCAACACCTGCTGGCGGCCGGTTCCTTTGATCGCTGTATCAAGTGCGGCAATGGTTACAGTGTAACGCGGTGTTTGTGTTAAAACCTGACGGAGACCTTCGAGGCAGTCTTCTGAAGCCCATTTGTCTTGAAAAAGTCCTTCACCGGTAAGCAAACCTTCAAGAATATTGAGCGCCTGCTGTCCGTTGCCTTTTCCAGGGCGTGTGCGGTCGGCAAGTACAAATTTCTGGAAATGTGCCGGCAGCATAATATCAGCCGGTTTCAGCACCTGCATCTGTGTCTGAGAAACTTTGCAGGATGATACTGCTGCGGGAATTGTAAATATTGAAACGATAATTACAGCGGGCAGCAGTAAACGAAGTAAATGCTTTTTCATAGGAGTTGTAATTGTGATGTATGTGGTGTTTTTTCAAGTTTCGTGCCAGAATAACTTTTCCGATGTCGAAAATAGTGGGATTGGGGGGATTGTGCAAATCTGGAGAATGTGAGGATCTAATAAATCCATACTTCTCAGCACGTTTTTTGAAGTCCGTTCTCCATTACCCGACAATTTCAGCGATATACTTTTTGATGATTATTAAACTTAGCAAAACTTTTTGAATATATATGATTCCTCCAATGTCCCATTTAAATAATCAAACTTATTTATGTTTGTAATCTAATCACTACCTCGTCTTCAGTGATTTGCTGCAAATCTATTTTCAGCATCCGGATTTACAATTATTATATCGTCCTAAAACAATTAGACGTTCTCTCTTTTTACTTTTTAGATATTCAACAAGTTCCTTTGAAACTGTTAGGTAATTTTTGTACTAATGATTTCGTTTGGGGTGCTCCCAAAATCTAATTCCCTACCTTTACGCACACACCTATGTGCGGAATTACCGGTATTGTGAACCTCAGTGGACGGGCAGTTGATCTGCGCGAGGCGGTGCGTACCATGAATTCCGCCATTGCCCACCGCGGGCCCGATGGCGAGGGCTTTATGGCTGCTACTGCAGAAGGAAAAGCGGAAGCCTTGTACGGACAAGATACACCACAGCAACTTCGGAATCTTGCACACGTTTACAGCCCCAAATCTGCGCTGAACGATTACACCGCTTCGGCGCGCTTTATGTTCGGGCACCGGCGGCTGGCTATTATAGACACAAGTGCTGCCGGACATCAGCCGCTTTGTACAGCCGACGAACAGCTTTGGATTACCTACAACGGCGAGCTGTACAATTACCGCGAACTGCGTACCGAGCTTGAAGTTTCGGGCATCCGGTTTCATACGCATACCGATACCGAAGTGGTGCTGGAAGCCTACCGCACCTGGGGCGAAGGCTGTTTGCAGCGCTTCAACGGAATGTTTGCTTTTGTGATTTGGGATCGTGCCAAACAGCAGCTTTTTGCAGCACGCGACAGGTTTGGCGTAAAGCCGTTTTACTGGTACCGCGATGCTGATGTGTTTTGCTTTGCTTCGGAACAAAAAGCATTGCGGAAAAATAAATTAGTGAAAACAGCGCTCCGCATGGAAGCCGTTTCGGACTACTTTGCCGGCAGTGAAATTGAATATGGTCCCGAAAGTTTCTTTGCAAATATTAAAGAACTTTTCCCGGGCTGTGCGCTGCGGTTCGATTTGCAAAACAATGAACTCAGCGAATGGACCTGGTACAGTCTGAATATCAATACCAGTTTTGCAGAACCCACACAGCAGCGTTTTGATGCACACACACAATTGGTGCGCGAACGCCTGCACGAAGCGGTACGCATACGTATGCGCTCGGATGTGCCTGTGGGTGCTTGCCTGAGCGGCGGTATCGACAGCTCGGCGATAGCAGGAATTATTGATGATGTGGTGAAACACGAACCCGGCGTAAACATTGGCAGTCGCCTCAAACTGTTTACTGCGGTGTTCGACGATAAAACAATTGACGAACGCCGCTGGGCGCAGGAAGTAGTGCAGCGCACCGGTGCTGAATGGCATACGGTACAACCACAACCGCAGGAACTGCTGACCGATCTCGAAGAACTGATTTACAGTCAGGATGTACCGATCTGGAGCACGAGTACGTATGCACAGCATCGGGTAATGAAATTAGCGGCACAAAACGGCATCCGGGTTTTGCTCGACGGACAAGGCGGCGATGAATTGTTTGCCGGTTATCATCCGTATTTCCGCCCGTTCTGGAGCGAGCTTTGGGGAAACGGAAACTGGAAAACCCTGCACAGTGAAATGAACGCATTTGACGGTCCAGCCCTGCGTTTCTGGATGCGTGAACACCTCAAACAGCGCAGTATTCCTGCGCTTCCGGCGGGCATCCGGCAAAAACTCATGCAGCGCTGGTATTCCGAACTGCGTTACCTCAACACCGATTTAATTGCCAGCTATGTGCAGCGCCGTCAGCCGGTTCATGCAAAAGGGCTGAACGAAATGCTGCGGGGCGAATTTGTAAATACCCGACTGAAAGGCTATCTGAAATGCGAAGACCGTGCTTCGATGTGGCATTCGGTTGAATCGCGCACACCCTTTGCCGACGATCATTTGCTGATAGAAACGGTGTTTGCAATTCCGGGCAGCATGAAAATCCGTAACGGCTACACCAAAGCATTGCTTCGCGAAGCCGCCGCGCCCTGGCTGCCCGAAAGCATAAAAAATCGTCGCGATAAAATGGGCTATGTTACGCCCAACAATAAATGGATAACTGAACTACGCCACGAACTACGGCCATATTTTGAGCAGGATTTCAACGGAATTTTCAATAAAGAATTATTGCTCAAAGAATACGATCAGCTTTTCAGTCCGCAGGGCGCAACCGATACCGGCCGCGTGTTCAAGTTTATTGCATTTGCAGTTTGGCGAAAAGTTCAGCAACTTTAACACCTATGATAAACGCACAAGCCTATCCCCTGTTTGAGCCTGACAACGCGCTGGCGGCTGAGTTGCGTAAACTCGGTATCACGCGAAAATTTGCTGCGGGCGAAATGCTTACCGATACAGGAACTTATATCCGCAGCATTCCGATTGTGCTGAGCGGACGCATAAAAGTTTCGCAGCGCGATGAAGAAGGGCGCGACCGTTTGCTGTATCACATCATGCCCGGCGAAAGCTGCGTGTCTATGTTCTCGGGCGGTTTGGGCGCAATGAGCATGGTTACCACAACATCAGAAGAAGAATCGGAAGTGTTGCTGGTGCCTATTGAAAAGGCCCGCGAACTTGCGCATCAGTTTCCGCAGTTCACCGATTTTATTTTCATGCTGTATCACAAACGGTTTGAAGATTTGCTGCAGCAGTTGCAGGAACAGGGCACACAACCAATGACCGTGCGCTTGTTTAATCTGCTTCAGCGGCATCAGCAAGCTGCAAATTCGGATCAGATACAAATAACACACCAGCAGCTGGCCGATGAAATCGGTACAGCACGCGAGGTTGTTTCGCGCACCTTAAAGCAGCTTGAACATGTCGGTGTTGTTGAGCTAGGACGCAACCGCATTCGGCTTACCGGAAAAAATTAACATTGTTTTTCGGCAATGTAACCTGAGTTACTGAAACAACTAAAACTCTTCAGCAACTTTGCGGTAACAAATACAACAACTATGCTCAGTATTTTCAAAAATCTGTTTGGTTCAGGCAGCGGTTTGCCGGAAGAAGTAATTTCGAATCCGAAACTTACTATTGTTGATGTTCGCACAGCGGGCGAGTATCGCGGCGGACACATCAAAGGCTCGATCAACATTCCGCTGGATCAGCTTGATAAAAACATCAGCAAACTCAAAGGCAAAGAACCAATTGTGCTTTGCTGTGCTTCGGGTATGCGCAGCGGAAGTGCACACCGCATGCTTACCGGCAAAGGCTTTACGAATGTTTACAACGGAGGCGGCTGGTCGTCGCTCGCTTCAACACTTAATAAATAATTCGCCAAACTATGTCGAAATTTCAGGAGCTTATAAACTCAGGGAAGCCTGTTCTGGTTGACTTTTATGCCACCTGGTGCGGGCCGTGCAAGGCGCAGGCTCCTATTCTCGAACAGGTTTCGGAAAAGGTGGGTGAAACGGCACACATTCTGAAAGTTGATGTTGACCGTAATCCGCAGGCAGCTTCGGTTTACGGCGTGCGGGCTGTGCCCACGCTCATCCTTTTCCGGAACGGCGAAATTGTTTGGCGGCACAGCGGTGTAGCCAGTGCAGCCGAACTCGAACAGTTAATCCGTTCGCACAGTTAGATTTCTTAGTGATTCTTATAATCGCCTTATATTTACAGCATGAAAAAATTCAGTATCATCATTGCCGCAGCAGCAATAGCGTTTCTGCTTATCCAGTGTCAGAACCCGCAAAACACACTGCCTGCACCCGAGTTTTCTCAGCAACTTGCCAAACTCGATAATGAACAGTTAATAGATGTGCGCACACCGCAGGAATATGCAGCCGGACATATCGAAGGTGCAATGAATATCGACTGGTACGGTGAAGCATTTGCCAGCATGGCCGGACAGCTTGACAAAGACAAACCTGTTTTTATTTACTGCAAAGTTGGAGGCCGCAGTGCTCAGGCTGCAGCCAGTTTGCGCTCTATGGGTTTTAAAAATGTTACTGAACTCAAAGGTGGTTTTGATGCTTGGAATGGTTCAAACTTCCCGGTATCAACCAGCAACTATACTGCTCCGGCCATTCCAAAAGATGCAAACGGAAATGAAACCGTTATTGATAAACCATTCTCAAAAGCTGTTTATCTTCAGGAGGTTCGCAAAGATCGCTATACATTGGTTGACTTTGCCGCTGGCTGGTGTGGTCCCTGCCGTATTCTTGCACCGCGCATTGATCAGGTACAAAAAGAAATGAATAACGGTTTCACCCTCTGCAAAGTAGATGCCGACCGCGATGTAGAAATCTGCGATTCATTGAAAATTACAGCACTGCCTACACTCGTTTTCTACAAAAACGGAAAACAAATCTGGCGGCAAACCGGACTTCTCGAAAAATCATCGCTCGAAAAGATGATTAAAGACGGAATGGCGCAAAACTAGCTGCCCTTCGGGAGTGTAAAGTGATTTCCCTTCGGGAGTGTAAAGTGATTTCCCTTCGGGAGTGTAAAGTGATGAGTGTTGAGTGTAAAATGATTATGTAAAAAAAATGCTCTTGTCACCTCTCGACTCCGCTCGAGATGACAAGCGCAAACTAGAATGCAAGGAAAGTACGAACTAAAATGTTTAAAAATGCCCTTGTCAGGTCGAGCGGAGTCGAGACCAGACAAGCGCAAGCTAGAATGCAAGCAAAGTCCGAACTAAAATTCAAAATGCACATGTTATCACTCCTCCGCATTTTCTGCGGGGGCTCGAGATGACAAGCGCAAGCTAGAATGTAAAGAAAGCCCGAACCAGAATGCCAAGAAATGCTTTGCTGAAAGCTTTTGGAGGCACGATTCAAAAACAATAAGCAACTCACGTACCGCATCGAACCGATCTTAGAAATCCGTTCCTCTGCCAAGCGGTATGTGTTTATACCAACATAAGGAGTTCGTCAATCGGTGAGGTGCGGGACTGCCAAACGAGAATAAAAAATGAGTTTACACCTGTGGCTCTTTTATAATGAGCATTACCCAAAACATTCCGAACTACGGGCAAACTAGAATGCCAAGAAACGCCACCTTCCAAGCCATTCAAAACCACTTTTCAACGATAGCCAATAAATTGGTGAAAACTAATCGGCCAGCATAGAGGGTTGAGCATTCTGCATTTCTTACTTTTGCTCAGCAAAAAAACATCAGATGAAATTCTTTATTGACACAGCCGATCTCGCTCAGATCCGCGAAGCGCAGGAACTTGGCGTTCTCGACGGTGTAACTACCAACCCCTCGCTCATGGCTAAAGTGGGCATCAAGGGCGCGGCAGCCGTTGAACAGCATTATATCGACATCTGCAACATTGTTACAGGCGATGTGAGCGCAGAAGTTATCAGCACCGATTACGAAGGCATTATCCGCGAAGGAGAACACCTTGCTGCTTTGCATCCGCAAATTGTAGTGAAAGTGCCGATGATCAAAGACGGGGTGCGTGCCATCAAGTATTTTACTGAAAAAGGCATCCGTACCAACTGCACCCTTATTTTTTCGGCCGGACAGGCATTGCTGGCTGCAAAAGCCGGTGCCACTTATGTTTCGCCGTTCATTGGTCGTCTTGATGATGTTTCTACCGATGGCCTTGTGCTGATCGAAGAAATCCGCACCATTTACGATAACTACGGCTACGAAACACAAATTCTGGCCGCATCTGTTCGCCATCCGATGCACATTATCAACTGCGCTAAAATTGGAGCTGATGTTGCAACCTGCCCGCTCAGTGCAATTACCGCATTACTCAAGCATCCGCTTACTGACAACGGCCTGGCTCAGTTCCTTGCCGATGCTCAGAAATTCGCATAACGAATACTTTATGTCAAGCAGCCGGATGAGCAATCGTTCGGCTGCTTTGTTTTTTCTATTCATCAGCAGGGACTATTATTTCAAGCAAGTTAATACATGCATTTTGTTTCACTTATGCACAAATAATCAACAATAACACAACTTTGCTTGATTTACTGGTCAATAGTCCATTACCTTTAAATTAACCATTAAAATAAAGTGATGAATAGCTACTCTTCTAAGCTAACTGCGGCACAAACTACTTCAAGGGCAAGTGCTGACACACAACAAAAGAACAACACAATTACTCCTTCTTTTTCTGATAATCGTCCTGAAACCGCTACTCAAAACGCACTTCATACGCTTGTTCAGCATAGTTCTCAAAGCATACAAATGAAGAACTATCAGGCTATTACAAATCAGCATAGTGCTCCTATACAATTTGGCAAAAGATCGCACTCACAAGCTTTTGGAAAAGACAAAGAAATAGAAGATCGGCCAAAAAAAAGACGCCGACTAAACCTTCCAGGTGAAGATCGCTTGCGCAGAACCAATTTGCGAAATCGCAAACAAAAAGCAACGCCCCAAAACGACCGTGATGTTTTTGAATACCAAGAACTTCATAGCTATGGCTACGATAATAAGTTAATTGAATATGGAGATGTAAAAGGTGATTTTTATAAAGGTCCATTTGTTAATCAGCCGTATTTAAGAATAGATAAGGATGATTATAAACTCAAAGTAAAGCCCAAAACCAATTACGATGATATTATTTCCGGTCTTGAAAAGTATGAAGACGATGCCAAACTAGCTCAAATCATTTTAGATAAAATTTATGAAGGAGTTGAGCTTCCCAAAAAATTAAACTCAACCATAAAAGCGAATGCCGCCTTATTGATACAGTTAACACAATTTATTGAGAATCACGATACACGCATCCCCGGTGTTGATAAACTTGCCCGCTCATTTCTGAAAAAAATTAGTGAGGGTGAGCTTACATTTAGGGAAGTGTTTAACCGGAAAAATGGTTTATTTGTAGTGGCACGGGCAAAAGGCGGTGGTTCCAAATATGGTGGTCAGGAAGCCGGCAGAACTCTGTTTGGGTTAGAGCCAAAAAAATCTGACAAATCAAAGCTTTTTGAAATATGGTCGTCTGAAATTGAAGAGGTTGCAAATGATATGTCTGATTCGAGTGATGAGGAATCAAATGATTAAATACTGTTGATTCCCTCTATTACAAGTTTTCCTGAGGTACCTCTAACCTGAAGTATTGATGCGAGTAATTATTGCTTTTGTCATCAACATTTCATGTGATTTATGTTTCTGAACTTTTAGGATATGTTTCGGAATAAATTACTGCGGCTTGAGTAAAATTGAACACTCAAGAAAGTCAACTATTCTTGTAATCAGTTTTATTTTTCATCAACAACAATCTATTGTTGTTTGATTCTATCAAACTTTCTTACCTTACCAATATGGTCATGCGCATCAATCCGGAGAAACCCGACTCCAACGATATTCACAAAGTAGCAGATGTGCTGCGCGCAGGAGGCATTATTATTTATCCGACAGACACAGTTTATGGTTTGGGCTGCGATATTTACCAGCCAAAAGCCATTGAGAAACTTTGCAGAATCAAAGGCCTTGCGCCGGAAAAGGCCAACCTCTCTATTATTTGTCACGATCTTAGCCACCTTGCTGATTTTACAAAGCCAATTTCAACATCTATTTTTCGGGTGCTGAAAAAAGCACTTCCCGGCCCTTATACCTTTATTCTCGAAGCCAATACAAAAGTCCCCAAGCTGTTTCAGAACAAACGAAAATCGGTTGGTATTCGCGTTCCCGCCAATCCTATTGTTCAGGAAATTGTAAAGGCTTTGGGCAATCCGATTGTATCAACCTCGGTGCATGATTTGAGCGATGAAATGCTCGACTACTATGCCGATCCTGATAAATTAGCGGAGAACTATCGCGATAAAGTTGATATTGTCATCAACGGCGGTTACAGCAATATACAAGCCTCAACCGTTGTCGATTGTACGGATGGTGATTTTGAAGTGATCCGTCAGGGACTGGGTGATGTGGAGCATTTGTGGTAAACAAGTTTCTTTATTTCGGTTGTTTTGAAAGCTGCGTTTTTTTCGGCTTGTTGATCACAGCCTGTTTATCGGTTACAGACTCAAAAAGGCCGTCCTTCGTGTAGGTATATTGCAAATAACTATGTAATCTTTTCCCAATCGAATCTCGATAATAAATCAATGATACCATTCTTCTTCCACGCACAATGGTATCTATCTGTCCGGTATGAAATGCCGATGTATCTGAATTACGATAGAGGTATTTACAGACCCAGCCTGTATCAGTAACATTTTCAAAAACAATCGTATCTGTAGAGTTACCTATTTGTGTACGGATACATTGATTGAGAATATCGAATGTATAACAGAAAATATCAGGTAAGTATGCCGTATCACAAACTACAGAATAATAATACTGATATTCCTGAAGGTAAGCTGCATTCAAATAGATAGGTTTAAACAATGTGTCCGGAAGATAATCATCCATGATACATGTTGCTTTAATTAATATTCCATGTACTGAGTATGTCAGACTGTCTTTGTAATATAGTTTATTGGGATCATAAGTAATACGGCTAACCACTCTGCCATTTATGTCGTACACATATTTACCGTTTTGATCATTTATCACAACCCCAGGAATAAATGAACTGTCATTAGCTGGTTTGTTTAACTCCATCGCCTCAATTATCGATCTGAAATTCCCTACAGGAAACTCATACTTATAATCAGCGGGAGACAAATGTGTCTGTGCAAATAATTTAGTGAGAAGGAAGAAAAGAAGTTTACTCGCAATTAATTTTTTCATTTGCAACACATAGAAATAAAGTGTATTCTGAATCACTACTGTCCGAGATAAATTTTAAAGAAGAGTCCTTTCTCTATAAGAGATTGGACTCTTTTTTTTAGTAGTTTGAGTTTGCAACAACCTAACTACTATGAGTAAAAGTATTCACTTTTTCGGTCAAAGTGTTTTCG
>JBKDHA010000006.1:0-58917 GCA_046335555.1 Bacteroidota bacterium | reverse complement strand
GAGGCTATGTGCTTAAAGATGCTTCGGCTGATGAACTCCGCACAGCACTCGACACGCTCTGCGAAAAAGGTGTTTACTATTCAGAAATGGTTACCGGACATCTCGTAAACGCCATAACTCACCACAGAACTCCCGAAGCCTTTGCCCGCGAAAAAGGATTAACACCGCGCGAACTCGAATTCCTGCAACTCGCCTGCTCCGAACTTACCTACAAAGAAATTGCCGACCGCATGAGTCTCAGCATTCGTACAGTTGACGGACATCGCGAAACACTGTTTCAAAAACTCGAAGTCCGCAGCCGCGTTGGACTTGTGCTGTATGCCATCAGCAACCGCATCGTGCTCCTGTGATTTCCGGCTTCGCCGGAGTGTTGAATGATGAGTGTAAAGTGTAAAGTGTTTCTTCGACTACCGCTCAGAAGTGTAAATTGATGAGTGCCTCAAAGCCAGAAGTATCAGCTCTTGTCAGGTCGAGCACCCACAGCAAATGTGGGTGAGACGTGACAAAGCTGCGGGAAGTTTAATTGTCGCTCCAAAGCTGCGGGAAGTTTAATTGTCGCAGACAATATAACTTCCTGCAAAATTGTATCAAGTCTCCAGACTTGAACAGCTACAAAGCAAACACCCCCACAACTAAAGCTAACAGGCTCTAAGAAATTCGCAAAAAACAATAAAAACAAACAGGGCGTGTGCCCGCAAAAAAGCGGTCACCGCGCTTTCCGCTATTACTCCGCCATACAACCCTAAAAACATCCTGCTCAAGCGGGGTAACCGCTGCAATCGCTCACGCACATACGAATGCGCTTCGCGGGCATCCACTTTACCCGGTTTTTAACATCGACTTGCCGCCGATTTCGTACTTTTAGCCCCCGATTACATTCTATTCGCAAACCCGCAATGACCGATAAACTCAACACACTCAGCGAAAAAACGGAACAAGCCCTGCTCGGCGGTGGCCAGAAACGTATTGATGCTCAACATAAAAAAGGTAAGCTCACAGCCCGCGAGCGCTTACATTTTTTGCTCGATGAAGGCTCGTTTGAAGAAATCGGGATGCTGGTAACGCACCGCTCAACCGAGTTTGGCCTTGAAAAAGAAAAATACCTTGGCGATGGCGTTGTTACCGGCTACGGCAAAGTAAACGGACGTTTGGTCTATGTGTTCTCGCAAGATTTTACCGTGTTCGGCGGCTCACTTTCCGAAACACATGCTGAGAAAATTTGCCGCATTATGGATCTCGCCATGAAAAATGGCGCGCCGGTTATCGGACTCAACGATTCGGGCGGAGCGCGCATACAGGAAGGCGTTGTATCACTTGGCGGTTATGCAGATATTTTCTACCGCAATACAATTGCTTCAGGCGTTATTCCGCAGCTTTCAGCCATTATGGGGCCTTGTGCAGGCGGTGCGGTTTATTCGCCGGCCATTACCGATTTTATTCTCATGGTTGAGAATACCTCGTACATGTTTGTGACCGGCCCCAACGTTGTAAAAACCGTAACGCACGAAGAAGTTACGTCCGAAGAATTGGGCGGTGCAATGACACATGCTTCAAAATCGGGAGTTACACATTTTGCCTGCGAAAACGAAATTGCCTGCATTCAGAATATTCGTGCCCTGCTCAGCTATATGCCGCAGAATTGCGAAGAAGAACCGCCGTTTGTAGCTTACGAAGGTGGTGACGAAAAGCGTATTGCTCTTAATACAATTATCCCCGCCAATCCTAACCAGCCTTACGACATTCGCGAAGTAATTGCCGAAGTCATTGACACCGATAGTTTCCTCGAAGTGCATAAACACTTTGCCGAAAACATTGTAGTGGGCTTCGCCCGTTTGGCCGGCCGCAGTATTGGCATTGTAGCTAATCAGCCTGCGGTTTTGGCGGGTGTGCTCGATAATCATGCGTCAACTAAAGCAGCGCGGTTTGTGCGTTTCTGCGATTCGTTCAACATTCCGCTGCTGGTGTTTGAAGATGTGCCGGGCTTCCTGCCGGGAACCGATCAGGAGTGGAATGCTATTATTACCAACGGCGCAAAATTGCTCTATGCTTTTTGCGAAGCAACAGTTCCGCGCATAACCGTAATTACCCGCAAAGCTTATGGCGGTGCTTACGATGTAATGAACTCAAAGCACATCGGTGCTGATATGAACTACGCTTGGCCCACAGCCGAAATTGCCGTGATGGGCGCAAAAGGTGCCGCAGAAATTATTTTCAAAAACGAAATTGCTGCCGCCGAAGATTCAGCTGCTAAATGGAAAGAGAAAGAAGCCGAATACATGGAAATGTTCGCAAACCCCTACCGTGCGGCCGAACGTGGTTATGTGGATGAAGTAATTGAGCCAGCACAAACCCGCGAAAAACTGATCCGTGCCTTTTCAATGCTCGAGAATAAAGCCGATAAATTGCCTCCTAAAAAGCACGGTAATATTCCGCTGTAAAATTTCTGCATAAAATCAAACGGCTGCCAGAGTTATTTCCGGCAGCCGTTTTTATATATTGAAATGAATTGTTTTAGCAAGTACTTTAAGGCTGAACCGTAACACGTATTTCCCGTCGTGAAATACGGCCTTCTTCATCATTTACATTAAAGATCCAGCGTTCGCGGCCAGAGATGTTGCGAACATTTACAACGTAATCTTTTTCATAACGTGTCCGAAAGTCGGGGCCGATAAAAAAGCGGTCGGTAAGCTGGCTGGCACTTGAGCCGTCATAAGCCACCTCAACATAAAAAAGACTGAGATCATCTTTCGCTTTATCAGCTATACAGCCAACCGTAAAACTGCTTCCGGGTGTTACTGTCAGATCAGAATAAACATAAGTGCCTTCTGCTTTCAGCGTAAGTTTTGGCGGAACATCTTTCTGGCAACCGGAAAAACCGAGTACGGAAAGGCAAATAATAATCAGTGAATAAACTCGCATCATAGCTAATGTACAACGAATACCGTGCCGCTACAAGTATGTGTCGGTTAAAAAAGGAATTGTTGTGCCGAATTATCCTGATTTTCAGCTTTCATTGAGGTTTCGGCAAAAGGGCGTGCGAGTTGCATTACTTCTGATTGTGCAAGCTGCTGATTGGTCCACAGGTTAACCGATTCGGGCGGTAAGATCAGCGGCATCCGTTGTTTGGTGTTGTGTATCTCGGCCATCAGCGGGTTGGCAGCAACCGTTACAATGCTGAATGTGTTGCTGATTTCTCCGGTTTCGCGGTTTGCCCATGAACTGTATAAGCCGCCAAGCAGGAAGAAACTTCCTGCCGCAGGTGTTATGAAATATGAGATTTTCGTTTTGCCGCGGGTTTGCCATTCGTAAAAGCCGGTTACCGGAATCACACACCTGCGCAAAGCTGCTGAATCACGGAATGATGGTTTTTCAAACATCGTCTCGGCACGGGCATTCAGGGTTTGCTTTGCCAGTTCTGCGGCCTGTTCGTTGTTGGATGCCCAATGCGGAATCAGCCCCCAGCGCATTAACTCCAGTTTGCGCGTCTCGGTTTGTGTAAACACCGACAATAGCGGATGTGCAAACCCGCTCAGTTCGTTCTGCGGCTCCCAGCTTTCATCCTGTGATTCTTCCAGTACTGCGTCAAACTCTTCTTCAAGCTTCGATTTATCGGCTTTATTGGAAACTTTGTAGCACACGGTAATTGTAGTTTTCTGTAAACCAAAAAGCGGAGAACATTTTGCTTTGCTCTCCGCTTTTTGATTATTAATCTCTAGTTCTGAATCACTAATTTCAGTCGTGCAGTGCGGCCTTCGGCATCCTGCATCACCAGGAAATAAGTGCCGGAAGCCAAGCCGGCAAGCGGTAAGTCTATGCGGTTTTCTCCGCGACTGAGGTTACGGCTTTCAACATCCTGCTTGTAAACCAATCGTCCCGGAGCATCAAAAACTGCAATGTTGTAGCCGGTTTCCGAATACGGACACATTACTGAGAAATTACCTTCAGACGGGTTCGGATAAACATACACCTGACCGCCAAAACCGGTTTCAGCAACGGAGAACAGAATGCGCGGAACATCACCGAGATTCGATTCTGATGTAACAATGTTACGTGTCGGGTTGCAGCTTACTAACCAAATCGTTTGAAGTTTATAACGAATGTTATTTACCGCAATTGATGTTGGCGGATTAATATCGGTGTATAATGTATTGTTGCCCGGAACAGAGTCAATTACTTCCCACTGTCCAAGGTTAGTACTGTCGCGCATGATTCGGTAGAAGCTAACCGTTGCACCTTCATATAAACTCCAGCTAAGGTTAACAACACCGCCAACACCTACGTTGGTTTGCAGGAACAGTGTGCGGTGGTGTGGACCCATTCCGCTTTCGTTTCCGCATGAGTCAACCGATGCAATTTTGTAGCGGTAATAGGTTGTATTCGGATTCGCCAGTGGTGTGTAAGCCGAATCGATAAACAAACTCAGCGAATCATACGACACAGCACCAACCGGAACATAAACATTGGTCGTTACTTCACGATAAATGCGGAACGAATCAATATCGGTAGCCACCGGCTTTTCCCAAACTACACGGTTGTATTGTGATACCGAATCAACCGTTACAAGACAAATATCCGAAGGCGTAACCTGCGAATAGCTGATGCTGAGGAATGTAGTATCACCATTGCCGCAGGCATTTTGTCCGAACACCGAAACCGCACCAGCTTGCGCATTGGCAGCATAATCAACTGTAATGGTGTTTGTACCGGCACCGCTAGTTATTGTAGCTCCCGAAGGAACATCCCATACATAAGTGGTTGCATTGGTAATTGCCGGAACGCTGTATGTTATACCTGTTGCTGTTGGGCAGATATTTACAAGTGCTGTTCCTGTAATTGCTCCGGCAGCATCGGGCAGCGGATTTACGGTGAGCGTAAGTGTGTCTGAATACATACCATCTCCGCAAGCATTCGTTCCATTAACCAGTACAATTCCTGAAACGGCACTCGCAGAAAAATCTACCGTAATGCTGTTTGTATTGTTGCCGCTGATAATGGTTGCTCCGGGAGGCAAAATCCAGTTGTAACCTGTGGCATTCGCTAGTGCCGGAATAGAGTAGGTAACACCTGTTTGAGCCTGACAAACCACAGCACTTCCGGCAATTGTTCCGGGAGTAGCTGGCAGCGGATTTACAGTAACGTTAATCGGTGCGGATACAGTTCCTGAACCGCAACCGTTTTGAGCATAAACAGTTATCGGGCCTGAAACAGATGAAACTCCGAAGTCAACGGTAATTGATTCTGTACCTGATCCGCTGGCAATGCTTGCACCTGCGGGAAGTGTCCATACGTATGTTGAAGCATTGGCAATTGTGCTCACAAAATAGCTCACACTGAAATCGCCCTGACAAACAGTATCGGTGCCCAAAATTGCACCTGCCGCACCCGGCAGCGGATTAATGGTAACAGCAAACGAAGATGTATTGCCGCTTCCGCAACTGTTTACACCGGCTACACTTACAGTTCCGGAGGCCGAGAGGTTATTGTAATCAACGGTTATACTGTTTGTGCCGTTGCCGATAACACAATCTGGTCGGCCGCTGCCGGTGCCGACGGAAGCGTTTATTTCGGCACAAGCGACAACGGAATTTCCTGCTGGAACGGCAGCAAATTTACAGTCATCAGTTCGGCACAAGGTCTTTGCTCTGATCTTGTTTACGCACTTATGGTTGACCGCAGCGGAAAGCTATGGGCAGGAACCGACAAAGGCCTCAATGTAATCACCTTCGGAAATGCGTTTGCAATAAACAAACTCAAATTTATTGGCACTTCAGATGGCATGCGAAGCCCGGAAGTAAGCCAGAATGCACTGTTTGAAGATCAGGCCGGACTGATTTGGTTTGGCACCGGCGAAGGACTTGCTTGCTGGAATCCGCTTTATGATTACCCGAACAGTAATCCGCCCGCAGTTGTGCTCAACGGCATTCGCTTGTTTTACCAGCCGGCCGACTGGGCGAAGCTCGGGCTCACGCCGGATCCGCTTAAAGGATACCCGCTCAATCCGGTTTTCAGTTACCGCGATAATCACCTCACGTTCGATTTTCAGGCACTCAGCACCGACAATGTGCAGTATCAGTTTAAACTCGAAGGGCTTGACGATAACTGGTCGCCGCTGATTTCGGGTAATGAAGCTGTTTACACCAATATTCCCTCCGGCCGCGATTACCGGTTTATGGTAAAAGCGCAGAACCGCGATGGCGTGTGGAGTAAAATTGTTTTCGACTATCCGTTCTCCATTCGCCCGCCGTTCTGGAAAACCTGGTGGTTTATATCGCTCATGGTTTTGCTTACAGTGGCCGGAATTTTTGCATTCATCCGCACACGCACCGCACGATTGCAGCGCGAGAAAAAAGTGCTTGAAGAACGTGTGCAGGAACGCACCGCCGAACTCAGCGTAGCCAACGATCAGCTTTCGGTGGCTTACAAAGACATCAAAGACAGCATTAACTATGCGCGCCGCATTCAGTCGGCTATGCTGCCCGAGGCTTCGGAGCTCAGCAAAACATTCCCCGAGCATTTCGTTTTCTTCCGTCCGCGCGATGTAGTGAGCGGCGATTTCTACTGGCATTACCCTAAAGGCGACCGCGTATATTTTGCGGCTATCGACTGCACCGGACACGGTGTTCCGGGCGCATTCATGAGTATCATCGGCAATTCGCTGCTGCACGAAATTCTGAACGAAGAAGAAAATCCATCGCCCGCGCATATCCTCAACCAGCTCCGCGATAAACTCATGGCCGCCCTCCGCCAGCGCGGTGTCGATTCTGAAAGTCGCGACGGCATGGACATGGTGCTTTGCTGCTGGGAACGCAGTACAGGAAAACTTACGTTCAGCGGAGCCAATAATCCGCTTTACCTCTTCAGCAAAGGCGAACTTCGCGAATTCAAAACCAATCCGCAGCCGATAGGCGCTTACGGCGATGTACTGCATCCGTTCACCGAAGCCGAAATAGACATTACCGCTGGCGATGTAATTTATCTGTTTACCGATGGCTACCCCGATCAGTTCGGCGGCGAAAAAGGCAAGAAGTATTTGTATTCACGCTTCAAAACTTTACTCACTACTATACATTCGCAACCAATGAATATTCAGAATGCGAAGATGGGTGAAGAACTGAAAAGCTGGATGGGTGCGAATGAGCAGGTGGATGATATTTTGGTGATGGGTGTTAGGTTTTAATGTGTACAGCATTTCGGGGCTAGTTGGCTTAATATCAGGATATGAATAGTTGTTAGGGTAAGCCGAATGGGCTTGACTTTTTTATTAATATAGACTATATTTGTGGTTCTTTGATGGTTAGATTTAAGCAGTAAATTTTAGTAAATAAACGGATGAAATATTTCAATTTTGAGCCTCAAAAAGCTATTCATTCTATTTTGTATATCCTAAGTAAAATAGGAGAGGCTGATTATCATAAAATCTTCAAAATTTTATATTTCGCAGAGCAAAAACATTTGTTGCTTTATGGTCGTCCTGTTACTTCAGATGAATATCAGGCAATGAAGTTTGGCCCTGTTCCGTCATACATTTATGATATATTCAAAACCGTCGAAAGAGGCCGTGGTCCTTTTATTGATGCCAAAAAATACCAGCATTTTTTCACGATAACCAGATATGGCAATGCTCCATACGTTACTGCTCTAATGCCTCCTGATTTAGAAGAACTTTCTGAATCTGATATTGAAGCATTGGAGGCTTCAATTAACGAGAACAAAAACCTAACTTTCTCTCAGTTAGTCGAAAAATCTCATGATGAGGCCTGGGAAGCCGCATCTATGCTCATTGATACAGAAATGGCATACATCGAAATTGCAAAAGCCGCAGGCGCAGACACCGAAATGCTTAAATATATATTAATGAATTCTGAGAACGAAAATTCAGATTTGCATTAGCATTTTAATGTTTTTTTGAAATGAACGTTTGGGATGGAAATTGGCACAGTAATTAAAGTTTTCCTCACGGAAACCAAACCACCTAAAGAGAAGAGATTAATAGTAATTGGCGAAAGTTTTGATAAACTCTTGCTGGCAACTGTTTTTATTAACTCAGAAATAAATGTTAATGTATTTCGTACACAGGAGTTAAAAGATTTGAATGTTTTGCTCGAAGCAAAGAATCGTAATTATCTCAGGCACGATTCGTATGTTGATTGCTCAAAGATTTTTGTAAGAAATAAGCAAATGATAAGCACTATTATTGAAAAAGATCCATTACGAATACTGGGCTCAATTACTCAGGAAGATTATTTATTACTGAGACATAAAATTAAAACGGCCAAAACTATTTCAGCCGCTAAAAAGAAAGAGTTTGGATTGTTTCTTTAATCAAAAGAGCTTTCAGTGTAATTTAATCTTTGTGATTCTGCGCAGAATACCTTTCGCCGTGAGCAAACCCTTACCTTTGCCATTGAAATTTTAAGAATGCCGAGAATACACAAATACCCGTTTCATTCCGAAACGGGGCAAATGTATTTTCGGCCGTACTGCATTTGCCTTACTGCATAAATTCTGAAACGGTGACCTTACAGGAATTACAACAAGCCTACGCAAACGATAGTCAGCTTCGCGAACTGGCTGCTGCATTTGGAGAAGAAACAGCATCGCGTATCCATTTGCGCGGCATGGCGGGTTCGCTGCCTGCTGTTATGGCTGCTGCTGTGATGCGTGAAACACCGCTTTCGCATTTGTTTGTACTTCCCGATAAAGAAACGGCCGCATATTTCCTGAACGATCTGGAAACGCTGCTCACCGTTACCAACGAAGCCGGTGAAGAGAAAACCGAAATTCCGCTCGTGTTTTTTCCGGCATCGTACCGGCGGCCGTATCAGATTGAGGAAACTGACAATGCCAACGTGCTGCTTCGTGCCGAAGTACTCGATCGCATTCGCCGTGATGGCCGGGCTGCTGTAGTTACTTACCCGCAAGCCCTTTCGGAGAAAGTGGTAACACGGCAACTTCTCGCTAAAAATACACTCGAACTCAAGCGCACAGAAAAGGTTTCAATCTCTTTCATTACCGATTTGCTCTTTGAATACGGCTTTGAGCACGTTGACTATGTATATGAAGCCGGACAATATGCAGTGCGCGGCGGTATTGCAGATGTGTTTTCGTTTGCCAATGAACATCCGTACCGCATCGAGTTTTTTGGCGATGAAGTTGACTCCATCCGCACGTTTGATCCGCTTACTCAGCTTTCACTGAAAAACCTCGACCGGCTTACAATTATTCCGAACGTGCAGGGAAAACTGCTCACCGAAAGCCGTGAATCTTTTTTCGACTACTTCACTTCGTCTGGAAATGGAAAATTCAGACAAGCCGTTTGGATTACTGATCTCGAACAAGCCGAAGGCATGGTGCAAAAAGAACTTGAACAGGCGCAAAAGATTTTCAGCACTGAAGTCGAAGGCAGTACCATTCGCCGCCTTTCGCCAGAAGAGCAATACATTGGTGCCGATGATTTCAGACGTTCGCTCGGTAATCTTTCGGTGGTTGAATTCGGCAACCGGTTTGCGCTGAAAGCAACACACAACCTTACGTTTACCGTTGTTCCGCAACCTGCATTCAACAAAAACTTTGAACTGCTTACTCAGGCGCTTTCGAAAAATACATCAAGCGGCTACCACAATTTAATTTTTGCCGACAATGCCAAACAGGCCGAACGCATCCGCTCAATCTTCGATGATATTGGCCGCCGCATCGACTACACGCCGCTTGTAGCTTCGATACACGAAGGCTTTGTAGATCACAAACTCAAAATTGCATGCTACACCGATCACCAGATTTTTGAACGTTATCACCGCTTCCGTTTGCGCGATGGTTATCAGCGCAAGAAAGAAGCCATGACGCTGAAAGAGCTGAAAGGCCTCAATCCGGGCGATTACGTGACGCACATCGACCACGGTGTGGGACGTTTTGCCGGGTTAGAAAAAATGGAGGTGAACGGAAAAATTCAGGAAGCCATTCGCCTCATGTATCGTGATAATGATGTGCTGTATGTGAGCATTCACTCACTGCACCGCATTGCAAAATATGCCGGCAAAGAAGGCGAAGTGCCGCGCATTGATAAAATTGGTTCTGCATCGTGGCAAAACCTGAAGCAGAAAACCAAAACGAAGGTCAAAGAAATTGCCTTCGATTTGATTAAACTCTATGCATCGCGCAAAGCACAAATTGGTCACGCTTTTCAGCAAGACAATTATATGCAAACTGAGCTGGAAGCATCGTTCATTTATGAAGATACGCCCGATCAGTTTAAAGCCACGCAAGATGTAAAGCGGGATATGGAAAGCGATACACCAATGGATCGCTTGATTTGCGGCGATGTAGGTTTTGGAAAAACAGAAGTTGCTGTACGCGCTGCATTCAAGGCGGTGTGCGACAGCAAGCAAGTTGCAGTATTAGTGCCAACCACCATTCTTGCATTGCAGCATTACAAAACATTTCGCGACCGCCTGAAAGATTTTCCGGCAAAAGTTGATTACCTCAACCGCTTTCGTACAGCAAAAGAAAAGAAAGAAGTACTCGCACAACTTGCCGAAGGAAAAATTGATATTCTCATCGGCACGCATACGCTTACGAGTAAAGATGTAAAGTTCAAAGACCTCGGTTTGTTGGTCATTGATGAAGAGCAAAAATTTGGTGTTGCTGTAAAAGACAAACTGAAAACACTCAAAACAAACGTAGATACGCTCACGCTTACAGCCACACCGATTCCGCGCACACTGCAATTTTCGCTAATGAGTGCGCGTGATCTCAGCGTAATCAACACACCGCCGCCCAACCGTTTTCCGGTACAAACCGAACTGCATACGTTTAACGAAGAAGTAATTCGTGATGCTGTCTCGTATGAGTTGCAGCGCGGCGGGCAGGTGTTTGTCGTTCACAACCGTGTTTCATCGCTGCCGGAGGTTGCCGGAATGATTTCGCGACTTTGCCCTGATGCGCGGGTAGTGATGGCACACGGACAGCTTGAAGCCGGAAAGCTGGAACAAGCCATGCTCGATTTTATTGAAGGCGAATATGATGTGCTTGTAGCTACTACAATCATTGAATCTGGTCTTGATGTGAGCAATGCCAACACCATCATTATTACTGATGCGCATATTTTCGGTCTCAGCGATTTGCACCAGATGCGCGGCCGCGTTGGGCGTTCGAACCGCAAAGCGTTTTGTTATTTGATAACGCCGCCGCCGTTTATGCTCACCGGCGAGGCACAGCGCCGCTTAAAAGCTATCGAAGAGTTTTCTGATCTCGGCAGCGGTTTTCATATTGCGTTGCGCGATCTGGATATTCGCGGAGCAGGAAATTTGCTTGGCGGCGAACAAAGCGGTTTCATTTCTGATATTGGTTTTGATATGTATCAGAAAATTCTCGACGAAGCAATTCAGGAACTCAAAGAAACCGAATTCAAAGACCTTTTCCGCGACGAAGAACAGCAGCGCAAAACTCGTCGCCGCGATGATCCGAATGCACGTCACATTGGTGTGTATGTGAAAGACACGCAGATTGATACCGACCTCGGCATTCACATTCCCGACGGCTATGTGCAAACCATTACCGAACGTTTGGCGCTCTACCGCCAGCTCGACGACAGCCAAACCGATACCGATCTGATGCGCTTTGAAAGCATGCTCCGCGACCGTTTCGGCCCGCTGCCGGAATCGGTAACTGAGTTGATTGATGCAGTTCGTTTGCGCTGGTTAGCAATGGACATTGGCATTGAAAAAGTGCTGCTGAAAAACAACAAAATGATCTGCTACTTTGTAAGCAATCAGCAATCGCCATACTATTCATCTGATTCATTTACAGCAGTGCTGCGATTCGTACAAAGCAATCCGCGTGCAGCAAAAATGAAAGAAGCGAACAACAAACTCACCTTAACATTCGAGAATGTAGGTTCTGTTGCCGATGCACTCATTGTACTGAAGCCAATGATTGAAGTGCCGGAACTTGTAAGCTGATCTGCACAGCGCAGTAATGCCGCGTCGTGCACAGCGCAGCAAAGCTGCGCCGCGGAAAGTTTACTTCAGCGAAGCTGAAAAACTTTCCGCAATTGTCAGACAAGTTTATAACTTGTAGAGATAGCTTTTGCAAAACAGGTTTAGAAATAATTAGCGAAGCTAATTAGAACACTATCGCGAAGTAGCCAAAATAATCACCAACAAAACCGGAAGAATTTTCGAAAGAAAAATCCAGCTTGCAACAGTGTAGTTTTTGCGTCCCGAATACTTCGTGTCTTGCTGTTCCAGCGGAGCTTTTTGAATCAACTTCTCCGAAAGATTTTGCGAATCAGCTCTTGATACATCTCCTTTTGTATCAACAGCAAGTTTTTTCATTTTATCAGAAGTCGTTAACTCGCCAAGTTGTATCACTGAAAATTTCACGCCTTTATAGTAGGATGCATTTTCAATTTGGCGGGAATTGGGCTTGTCGTAATACACTTTACTGTCGGTAATCAATATCGCATGATTATTCCCATCAATCAAATACTTTTTAAGAAATGCATCATAACCCCATACAGCAGTGTAATCCTTCTTTCCGAAATCACTGAAAGTGATCTGACTTATTGCAGCACTTATTTTAGCCAACGAATCAGCCGGACAGTTTTCAAGAATAACATTACCGCCATTTCCCGTTTTAACTACAATTGAAATAAGATCATTATGGTTAATGCTTTGTGCCAACTGATGAACAGCGATTTGAACAGCAGTAATATTGGATTCCCCTTTTGCAATATCCACAATTAACAATAAATTATTTCTGGAAATTGTATCTCGTTCAATCGTGCATGGAACGGCATCTTCGGAAATTTCGGTTACACTTACATCATCAATATAATAGTAGGCGAACTTATCAACCGGGCTCCAGCGGATGCCGCCGTGTAGTTTCTTATTTACTTTATGAATATGTTTCGGGCGGTAAAAATCGAAATTGCCGATAGTGAGAAATTCTTCGCCTCCTGCAGCAATAAACGTATCGCAAATCATTACCCAGCCCATATCAGCAGTAATGTAGCGGTTGCTGTCGTTTACCACTTGAGGCTGTTGCTGCCAGATTTGTTCGCTGTATTCGGGCATCAGTAAACTGTCGCGCGTGAGCAACGCACCCAGCCGCGAAGCTGCAAAATGCGATTTCCTGTCAAGCGCAACATAGTAGCGCACGCAATACGTTTTGCCACCAACCAGTGGCTGCGACAAGCGTGTTGCAATGTATTCTGAATAACCATTCTGATAGATCAGCCAGGAAGCAAGACTGTTGTGGCAAACCCCGGCAATTATAGCCATGCGGCCTTTTCCGGTTCGCGCATTTTTAGTGGCAAAACCAATGTGGCTCGATTGATATGAATTGAAATAATCGGAAGTTCCTTTGGTTGGCTGATACCAATGTTGTGTGAGCACTTTCGACGGATCAGCAGCATCACTGGCACGGTCTGACATCCAATAATTATAACGATGCCAGTTGAGTTGATCAATTGGCGGAGCAATAGTGTCGAACTCGAACGAAGGGTTTCGTACAAGATTGGTTTGTGCTCCGGCAAAACCAGAAATGAGGATATAAAGTAGAAAAAGTAAAAGTTTGAAATTCATAAGCGTCTGCAAGTGAGCAAGAATTGTGCCTTATTAATTGGGAGCAGGAAATTGGCACAGGCTTTGTTTACCTTTAGCAAACTTAACCAAACCTAAAATACAACAATGAAACGCATCCTCGCAATTACGCTCCTGCTTGTAGGCTTTGCAGCTTCTGCAATTGCTCAGTCGCCCGAGAAAAAGGGTGGCGACAAGCCGAAGAAAACACCTGAAGAACGTGCTACGGCTTATGCCAACAAAATGGAGAAAGACCTCGGTCTCAATGCCGAGCAGAAAACCAAAGTTCACGACTTGGCTCTTGCCCGTGCAACCAAAATGAAAGAGTTGCGTGAGAAGTATAAAGATCAGGACAAGAAATTGTGGAAAGAAGAGCGCAAAAAAGTGCGTGATGAATTTCACAATGGCATGAAATCAACCCTCAATCCTGAGCAGTATGCTAAATGGCTTGAAATGCAGAAGAAGAAAGCCGAACAAATGAAAGCCAAGGGCAAAGGAAAAGCCAAAGGTAAAGGCAAGGGTAAAGCAACAACTACCACTACCGGAACAACTGAAGGTGCCGAGTCTGACGAAGATCCGGAACTCGACGGCGAATAAATGATATTTGCTTTAACCAGATAAACAAAACCCGATGCAAGTGCATCGGGTTTTGTTATTTAGCATGATTGCTTATCGTGCAATTACAATGCGCAGTAAACAGTTTCTCAGTTGGTTCGCAATCGAATATATCATCATCGGGAAATAGTTTTAGTATGTACTTTTTCGTTTTTCGGTAACTGTTTTTTTACACAACACCTTAAAAATAATGCCGCTGAATGCCCGTATTTTCAGGCATTCTCCATTTTCGGGCAAAGTATTGATGCCGTTTTTTTTACCTCACATTGATTTTAAACGACTTTGCAACCGGTTCTGGTGTCGTTCTACTTTCGCAGAAAACAATCTTAACCTTATGAAAAAAATATCCGCTTTTCTGCTGCTTGCTGCTTTGAGCAGTGCAAGCCTCAATGCGCAGAGTTATCACACGGTTTATCCTTCCGGTTTTTCCGGTTACAGCAATTATTTCTATTCGATTGCGCCGGTAGAGAATATACCTGCTACACCATTGGGCTACATCTCTGCCGGAGAAACCCGGACTTCTTCCGGGCCGATGTATCGTTACCCTTGTGTAATCCGTACCGATAAAAATGGTTTGCTGACACAGCCGGTAAATTTTAAACGGCTGTATATATTATTTGATTTGACAGGAACATACCGTCAGGGCTATGCTGTTGGTGCTTTCCCCATGATTGACGGACAAACAGTTGTTGTTGGTAATTACTATGATCTGAGCGGAGGAAATATTGAAGGCATATACTGGCAGTTACTGAATGCCGACGGCAGTGTTGCCGGAACTACTTTCTATAAATATACGTTTCGCGGACAAGCAGTAAAGGTGATACAATCTGCTTATGGAGGTAATCTGTATGTATGCGGACAATCCTATGATCCATTTCATAATTCATCACGAGTTTCGGTAATGAATATTGATCCTTGGGGTAATCTTTTGTGGAGTAAGATGTATGATATTGGCGGAAATTCGCCAACAGACAATGATGAAGCAGTAGGTATTTGCGAACTGCCTCATGGTCCTACTGGTAATGTTGAGCTTGTAGTTGCCGGTAAATCGTATTTCAATGATCCTGTGCGCGGGCAGGTAGCGCGGATTTTTGCACAGCGCATGAATCCGGCTGATGGTTCATTGCATGCTGCTCCGGTATTGTATGATGCTTTGGCTGATAATATGTTTCGTGTAGAGCATATTCAGGCAGTTACTGATGCTTCTTTTGGTGTTGGCGTTTTGTTTACCGGAGCATTTATTCGTAATTCAGGAATACAAAGCGAGGCTTGGGCTATGCTTACTGATAACAGCATCAGTAATGTGTTGTGGACGAATTACTATGTTCCCGCATCTTCATCTTCTATGTATGAAATTAACCGCGCCTCAGCCCAACTTACAGATGTATCGGGGAACAATTATTTTGCACTTTGCGGCAACAATACAACTGTTGCCGGTAGCTGGAACGGGCATGTGATTAAGGTTGACTTGAATGGTAATCCGGCAGCCTCAGCATGGAATAACTACGGAGGTGCATGGGATGAAGTTTTTGCTTCGGCTACGCATGCTGCAGGAAGCACAACTACAATGGCAATGGCCGGTAATTCACAAATCGGTACCGATATTCATGGCTGGATTGCGCATACCAATAGTTCACTTGCAGTTCCGTGCTCTTATCTCACCGATAATTGCAGCGCCGGTAAAGCCGATTATGTAAAAACTACAGCAATGTATTCGGATAAAGATGATGCCGTAAAACAAAACGCATCATCATGGCCGGTAGATTGGTTTGTACCGTATCCGGTTTGCTACAGTGCAGTTCGTCTTGCCGATGTTGCAGTTGAAGCTGATGATATGATTGCAGAAAACAACAATTCTGTATTCAGCATATTTCCTAATCCGGCTTCAAATCAGATTGCTGTTAACATTGATAAATTAGATGAAAATGCGAAATTAATAATCACTGATATTTCAGGCAGAGAAGTTCTCTCGCATCAGATTTCATCTTCAGAAACAGAACAAACAATTCGGATTGATTTTGATGGTTTACTTGCCAAAGGCTTATACACCGTTACTCTTCAAACATCAATAAAAACAAAAACAGAATTACTGATAATTCAATAATTTGAATATTTATGAAAAGGCTGTTGCGGTAATTCGTAACAGCCTTTTTTATGCTTCGCAAGGTCTGCGTATATCTATAAAACTGATGAACCAATTATTGCCATTTTTTGAAAAGTAATAGCGAAAACCAGATGTCTGAATTACTGTGTAGTCAATAGTATTCGCCAACTTTTCGATAGCTGTTTGTTCTTCGGTTTTCAATTCGGCAGCAAGCCAGATTTTTTGTTGTGCAAATATGTTGATCTTTTCCGCAAAGCAACCGTCTTTTGAATACAGTGCAGGTTTGTCGCAATCAACCACAGGAAGTGTATCAAACAGTAATTTGCAGGGTGTGTTGTTTATCTGAACAATTTTAATTCCGTTACTCAATGCAGCCATATTGAGTAACGTGTAATGCGTAAATCGCGGCATTGCTCCGTTGGCATCAATAATCCAAAGTCCTTGTTCCGTATTTACATATTTCTTTAATTCATCTAAGCCAACTTCATTGCGAATATCGGCATCAAATGATTTGTAAAATGCAGCAAACTGAAGCGAATCGGAAACAGTTTCAACAGTCTGCTTTTTTGATTCTTGTTTAATTTCCGGGTCAGATCCGCAGGCAGCAATAAGCAGCAGAGCAGGGAGGAAGCAGCGAAAAAAGTTCATATTGTTTATATGTTTTGTTCAATGCTTTTTTGTTTTGGTCCTGCCAGCCATAATCCTGCAACGCAGAGAACTGCTGCCGTTGCTGCCGGCCAGAAAACAAATTCGGATCCGGCAGCACTCCAAATAATTCCTGCTGCCGAACTGGCTACAAGTGCTGCAATACTGGTAAGTCCTGATTGCAAACCCATTGCTGTGCCTTTGTCGGTTTTAGCACAAAGAGTGCTCAGCCAGGCTTTGCTTACACCATCGGTGCAGGCCGTGTAAAAACCGTAAACCAGAAAAAATACCGGCAGCATCATCATCGGAGCATCGCTGTGCAGGCACATCCAGCCCATGCCCGCATACGTTGCTGCAAATGCAATAAGCCCAATACTCAGCATGATGCGCGGATGAAATTTATCACTTAACCATCCTGCCGGATAAGCCATAAGTGCATAAATGAGATTGTAGAAAATATAAAGTCCTACAACACAAAAATCGGCACTGAAGATTTGTCCTGCAATGCTCAGTTGTGCCGGTAAAATTTCGTGCGCAAGCAGGAGCAGAAACATATCTGAACTGTTGAACAATGCAAACAGCAGCAGCCAGCCGGTTAGTTTTTTGTAATCGCTGCCGGCGCGTTTCCAGTAGCCGAAAGCTCCCCAAAACGGCGGCGGCTTGCGGTTTACCGAAGGTGTTTTTTTCTCGCGAAGCGTAAGCAGCAGCAATACACTCAGCAAGCCGGGAATCAGTGCAAGAGCAAAAAGCTGCGTGTATTCGCCGCCCGGATGATGCCAAAGCCAAAGCAATGCCAGCAGCGGGCCGATTACTGCTCCCAGCGTATCCATCGACCGGTGAAACCCGAATACACGGCCGCGCTGCTCAGGTGCTGCTTCTGCGGCCAGCATCGCATCGCGGGCACCCGAGCGCATGCCTTTTCCGAGCCTGTCGGTACTGCGCATAAAAACCGCCCACGGGGCTGCGGCAATGAGCGGAAGCAGGGGTTTTGCCAATGCGCCCAGCAAATAACCCAAACGCACAAACGGCAATCGCTCGCCGCGACGATCCGACCATTGTCCGAACCAGCCCTTTGTTAACCCGGCAACTGCTTCTGCAATGCCCTCTGCAATGCCAATCCACAGCAAACCATATCCGGCTTGCTTCATCCAAAGCGGAAGTACCGGAAACAGCAACTCGCTCGCGGCATCGTTCAGTAAACTAACGAGCGAGAGAATGAGTACCGTTTTGGTGAGCCAGTTGCGCATAAAAAATGAGCTAATTGTATGTTGCCTGAAAGTTTGGCATCGGAATTGGAATACCAAGGTCAGTAAAAAAACACAGAACATGAAAAAGACAGGCCTTCTCCTCGGATTTGCATTGCTGTTTTCAGCAGTATTGTTTGCACAGGATCCCCCGAAACAAAAACCGCAGGATCCCAAAGCCCGCCCGCAGCCGGTTTATCGCGATGGCGCTCAGCCCAAACAGGCTGCAAATGCTCCCGCTACTTTTAAAACAAAAGCCGGCGCTGTACGTATGGTAAAAGCAAAACCTGCTTTGTCCGCCCGCAAGGCTACAGTAGCCGCACCTAAGAAATAAATAGTTTTTTGCCCCGAAGTGGCCGCACCTTCTGTTTATGAACGTTGCGGTACTGCTTCCTCAGTTTTGCTGCCATACTGAGCAAAAAAGAAACCGTCCCTGCATTGCTGCGGAGACGGTTTTCTGTTTTCAGAGGATGTTGATTCCGGCTGACTGTTTATTTCGTCACCTTTTCCAAATCCATTTCACAAACCGGGCATTGACCTGCTTTTTCGTAGGTTTTGCCGTTTTCGCAATCCATCGGACAAGCGTAAACAGTTTTTGCAGGTGTTGATGAGCAGGAAGCCAGCAACAGGATTAGTGCCGAAACAGCAAAGAGTTTTTTCATAAAAGAGTGTGTTGAGGTTGTAAAAGTAAATCAACTTTTTCGGTTGATGCACAAAACCTCTTTTCGGCTGTTATATTCGCAGCTATAACTATGGATTTCGGTCGGCTTTCATATGTTTCTTCAGTAGATTTTACACTTCCGCCAGATCCTGAGCGGAATGCTGCTTTGCTCAACACTCGCAGTACCGGCAAAGCTCCGCAGGTTTGGCTCGGCTGTCCGATCTGGGGCGAAAAAGCCTGGGCGGGATTAATTTATCCGAAAGATGCCCGCGAAAAAGATTTCCTGAAATATTATGGCCGGCAATTCAACAGCATTGAATTAAATACGACTTACTACCGCATTCCAACTCCGCAAACTGTTGAGAACTGGGCTGCCGCAGTTCCCGATAATTTCAGGTTTTGTCCCAAGCTGCCGCAGGAAATAAGTCACACCCGGCAATTGCTCGGCAGCGAAGCTTTGACAGAAGCATTTTGCATTGCGGTTCAGCATTTTGGGCAAAAATTAGGAACAACATTCTTGCAATTGCCTCCGCATTTTGGTCCGCAGAAATTTGGTGCTTTACGCAATTACCTCGAAAACTTTCCGGCCGAAATTCCGCTTGCTGTTGAGTTTCGCGAAGAAAACTGGTTTCGCGGTAATGCGCTGAAAGAAGCTGTAATGCTGCTCGAAGAACTGAACATTACTGCAGTGATTACAGACACTGCCGGCCGCCGCGATGTGCTGCACCAGCGGCTTACAACCACATCAGCTTTTATTCGTTTTACCGCAAACGATTTGCATCCGACTGATTTTCCGCGAACTGATGCGTGGACGGCTCAACTTCAAAAATGGCTGAACGGCGGACTTGAAACAATTTACTTTTTTGTGCACAGTCCATCGCATGCGCTGATGCCCAAACTGGTGCGTTATGCAGCAGAAAAGCTGAACACCATTTCTGGTATTCAGCTTCAGCCGTGTAAGTTTTTGGAAGAAGAACAGCCTTCGCTGTTTTAATCGTTGATATAAAGCTTTTCGATTTCAGCTTCGTTTTGTTTCATGATGATTTTGCGGCGCAAACTAAGCTTTGGTGTTAGTTCGCCTCCGGCCACGCTCCATTCGGCAGGCAGCAGGATTATTTTTTTGATTGTTTCGTATTGAGCAAGCTCTTTGTTTACAATTTCAATTTCTTCGTTAATGCGTTTGCGAACTTCGGGCATAGCAATCAATGCCGCATTTTCGTCGGGCAGTTTAATGTTTTTGCGCGCAGCCCAATCGCGGATGAATGTAAATGCGGGAACTACAAGTGCCGCTGCATACTTTTGGTTTTCACCAATCACCATCGACTGTTCGATGAATCGCGATGTTTTGAGTTTGTTTTCGATGGCTTGCGGCGCAATATATTTTCCGCCCGATGTTTTGAAGATTTCTTTTTTGCGGTCGGTAATTTTCAGGAAGCGGTTTTCTTCAAAAATACCAATATCGCCGGTATGGAACCAGCCTTCGCTGTCAATGACTTCGGCGGTTGCATCAGGCCGTTTGTAATAGCCTTTCATTACGTTCGGGCCTTTGCAGAGAATTTCTCCGTCTTCTGCAATTTTTACCTGCACGCCTTTAATTACCGGGCCAACTGTTCCAAACCTAACGCTGTTCGGGTCGAAGTTATTTACTGCAATTACCGGCGAAGTTTCTGTAAGTCCGTAGCCTTCAAGAACCGGGATGCCGGCCGCCCAGAAAATACGTGCCAGCCGCGGATTGAGTGCCGCACCTCCCGAAATAGCTCCGCGAACATTGCCGCCCAATGCTTCGCGCCATTTACTAAAAATGAGTTTTGATGCCAGCCCTAATTTACGTTTGTAAAGCCAGCTTGTTTTTTCGGGACGGTTATCATATTGTTCGCCAAGACTTATTGCCCAGAAAAACAATTTACGTTTGATGCCGGTTAATTCAGCTCCTTTGTTTACAATGCGGTCATATACTTTTTCGAGTAATCGAGGAACACAAGAGAAAATATGCGGTTTAATTTCGCGCATATTGTCTCCAATTGTTTCAAGACTTTCGGCATAATAGATTGAAACACCTCTGAACATATATATATAAACGATAATGCGTTCATACGAATGGTTCAGCGGTAAAAAACTGAGTGCTGTGCAGGTTTCATCAACCGGAGGAAGATCACAAAGCGATGTGAAATTGCTGACCAGATTGCCGTGCGTAAGCATTACACCTTTAGGCGTTCCTGTGGTTCCTGACGTATATAAAATTGTAAGCAGGTCGTCTGGCTGTGCATTCTTTTTGTTAAGCTCAATTTCTGCGAAATGCGGATTGAGCTTGCCCGAATCAATAAGTTCTGACCAGTTTTTTATACCATCTATGTTTTCAAAACTGAAAACTCCTTTGAAATTCTGAAGTCCGGAAACAGAGTCAAGAACCTTCTCTTTTAAATCGGCAGAGGAAATAAAGAGCATCGAAAGTTCAGAGTCATTGCATATAAATTTCAGATCATGATCTGAAATAGTCGGATATACAGGAACCAACACCGCACCGGCAAACTGGCTTGCAAAGTCTGTAATATTCCATTCCGGACGATTATTGGAAATAAGACCTATTCTGTCGCCGGGTTTTATACCTGCTTCAATAAGCCCAGCACCCAATTCATACGATAAACGAATAAAGTCTTTGAGACTGTACTTTTTCCACTCGCCATTTACTTTTCCGGCAAGCGCATCAGGCTTGTCGCTCACAAGCGACTGATAACGATCAAAAAGGTCGAAAACACGCGTTACTTCCATAATTCAGATTTCTTAGCCTCGCCGCAGGGGAAGCTTGTTTTGATTACGTTAATATACAACGAAGTATTATTATTCAGCGTACTTCCTGAAAGAAAATTCCTTTATCGCTACTACTAATGACCAGATATGAGTCCGGAAACCTGAATACCGATAATGAGTTGCGGGAGATCAGGATAATTTCTGTCAACACTGTTTTTTATCAATTCATTCATTCTCCACATTCCAAACAGCGCTGTATTATTGCTTCCTGCCCGAACTACAATGCCGTAGTTCAACGGTTCAATATAGTTCAGCCGCGAGAGTTTTGATTTAATGCGCGCACGTCCTGCCGGAGAATTCGAATCATAATATTGATCGAGATACACATTTGTAGCTCTGAACGCCCAGTCGGCATAAACACCGGCATCAATATAGCGCCCCAGAACATTGCCATGTTTGCCGAGGCTGATTCTGTTGCACAAAGAGAAGGAAAGATTGCTCACCGAAATTCGTTCGCGCTGATGCACCAGCGGATCAATTGGTAAACGTTTGGGTTGTTTCTGATCAATACTGTACCTGTCGTAACGATAACTAATGTCGCCAACTAGTGCATCCCACGACCAGAGTTTCAATTTTCCGCGAATAGAATAAGAGAGCGAACTCGACCACCAGTTAATAGCCGCTCCCCGTTGTTCGGGTCCGGTAATAAAACCAGCACCAATGTTGTAGTCTAAATAGAATCTGCGGTTCGGGCCGATGGTTGGTATCTGCTGCGTTGTATCCACTTTTACATGAATATCCTGAGCAGCAACAGCCGAAACAATGAGCAGAAAAAGTGCAGACAGTTTAAAACGCATAGCTCGCATAATATCCTTCGTAATAAACATGAATACGTCCGCCTGCAGCGCGCTGTTCGGCAGTTAGAATAACGGGAGAAGCACTTCGCGGCTGAATAACGTGGTATTCGTAAATTATACCGCGTGCATCTTCGAGGCTGTAAAACATTGTAGGTGCTGTTGCTCCGAATGCGGGCACAAAGTCGGGTTTGAGTTGCACCAACAGTGAGTCGCCGGCCTTAACAAAATCGAGGCAGGGCGCTTTGGGCTGCGGAGCTTTTCCGAAGAAATAACCGGCCTGCGGAATACCGTAACCGTGCATATAATCATAGTACGGATATCGGTTGCAGGAGCGTCGCAGCGAATCAGCTACACCTGTAACTGTAATGGAAGGATAACGCTGCATGAGACAGGCGGCCATTCCGGCTACAATGGGGCAGGCAAACGATGTTCCGTCGGCTAATGTATATTTTCCGCGGCCGTTGGCAACCGGAGCTTCGCCGGGGGCGCAGAGATCGGGCTTGCGGCGGAAATCCCAGGTTGGGCCTGATGCGCTGTAGGATTCATGTAAACCATTTCGGCCAACTGCACCAACAGACAGCGCACTGTCGGCATCGGAAGGCGGCAGCAGAAATCCTTTTTCAAATTCACCGTTATTGCCTGCTGCCGCAACCACCAGAATGCCTTTGCGTGCTGCAAGGTTTGATGCCCGCGTAATTACCGATGTCTTTCCGTCGATCTGCTCGCGGAAATACGATTCTTCATTCGGCCCGCCGGATGAATTGATGATGTTTGCTCCCTGCTGATCGGCCCATTCCAATGCTGCAACCCAGCGCTCTTCGCCTTTGTATTGATTGCCGTAATTCCGCGAAATCCGCGCCAGCAAATAGGTTGCCTCTGTAGCCATGCCCAGCGGCTGATCGTTGAAATATCCGGCCAAACAGCTTAACACCATTGTTCCGTGATCTTCGCGGTTTTCGTAAACATTCCAGTCGTTGTCAACAAAATCAAATGTTGCACGAACCCTGTTGTTGAAATACAGTTTGCGGAACGCGTCATGTTTGTCGGTGCCTCTGAAACCAACATCCAGCACGGCAATTACAATTCCTTTGGCTTTACAGCCGCTGTCGGCAAACAGTTTGGCTTGCAGCGGCCGCAAATGATCGTCGGGCATTGCTTTGCCTTCAAAAGGCCATTCGGATAATGTATCGGGTTGTGATGCCGGCAGCCAGTTCCATGTATTTTGCGGTTCAACGCTACGTACAAAAGGCAGTCGGCGCAAACGGTTTGCCTGCTCTTCGCTTGCAGTTATGCCAATTGCATTCAGCCAGCGCGATGAGTATCCGGTACTGTCGGCAATTTGCGCTACAGCATTGATATAAGCCGCAGCAACCGGAAAATCGGTAGAGTCGCAGATCGGCAAACCTTGTGCAGCCCGGCGTTGCAATGCTTCCGGGGCAAAATAGGTTTCCGGATCAAACGTACTGCCGTTTTTATCGGTGAAGTAAACCCACCACGACTGCTGTGCCGGAGCGGCAAACGGCAATAACCAAAGCAGGAACAGAAAAACTGATTTTCGCATAATACAAGGTCGGAGCCTAACCGCTGAGGTTGAAATGGGTGTGCTCTGTACAAATATGCAAATTTCCGCGAACCGCTTTGCAGATGCCGAACCGTCGAGCCGAAATTGTACTTTCGCATTCATGTTAATTGATCTCCGCAGCGATACCGTTACCCGACCTACAAGCCAGATGCTTGAGGCCATGTTTGCCGCCAGTGTTGGCGATGATGTTTTTGGTGAAGACCCTACTGTTAATGCGCTGGAAGCCAAAACCGCCGCGCTTTTCGGACATGAAGCAGGTTTGTTCTGCCCTTCGGGAACAATGACGAATCAGATTGCTATTAACGTACATACTCGTCCCGGCGATGAAGTTATTTGCGATCACAATGCACATATTTATCATTACGAAGGCGGCGGAATCAGCCGAAATTCGGGCGCACAGGCTCGTTTAATTCCCGGTGAACGCGGAAAAATGACTGCCGCACAAGTAGAAGCGGCTGTAAATCCCACATTCGACTGGCTGGCGCGCACAAAGCTTGTAGCTATCGAAAATACTGCCAACCGTGCAGGCGGTAGCTACTATGCGCTTGATGCACTGCGTGAAATTCGTGAAGTTGCGCAGAAGCACAAACTGGCTTTACACCTCGACGGCGCACGAATTTTTAATGCGCTTATTGCAGAAGGCAGCACACCGCAGGAAACAGGTGTGTTGTTTGATTCGGTTTCAGTGTGTTTGTCGAAAGGTCTCGGCGCACCTGCCGGCTCGGTATTGCTGGGTAGCAGGAGCTTTGTTACGGAGGCTCGCCGGGTTCGGAAAGTTTTTGGAGGCGGAATGCGTCAGGCGGGCTACCTTGCCGCTGCCGGAATTTATGCGCTCGATCATCATGTGCAGCGGCTGGCCGATGATCACCGCCGCGCAGCGGTTCTGGCAGAAACAATCGGGCAGCTTCCTTTTGTTATCAGTCAATTGCCAACCGAAACCAATATTGTGATTTTTACTCTCGCAGCAGAAATGCCTGCTGATGTGTTTTTGCTAAAACTGGCAGAGCAGAACATTAAAGCCGTACAGTTTGGTCCGCAAACTATTCGTTTTGTAACACATCTTGATTTTACCGACGAAATGCTGGATGCAACAGTTCGTGTTCTGAAAGGAATAAATGTATGAGTACCGGATTTTCTTTTGATGCAGCAGTAACGGAAGCCGCGCACCGCAAGATGTGGAAAGCTTATGCGGAATTCCGCATTAAAGCTACAAGGCATGATATTCGCAAAATGTTGTGGAGACTTATTGCGATACTCGTACTGAATGCCTTGTTTTTTATGGTTACCCGAAGCGTGATTTTTGTCTGGCTTATTCTGCTGGCATTTCCGCTTTTCGCCATTTTTATGCGCTTGAGTTATCGCAGAGCTCGAAAAGCAAAATTCGGAATCGAAAAATGGCTGGAGGAAGAAAAGTTTGAAGAACAGAAACTATCTTATCAGCTAACCGAAGAAGGCATAAGTTGGAAAACAGGTAAAGAAACAACCAAATTCACATGGAAGGAATGTGTTTATTCGCATGATGAAGATGGTGTGTTTATGGTGTTCGACGGAAAATCAAAACTTCTGTTTTTAATTTCACGCGAAATCTGCGGCATGCATTACAACAAGGTAAAGGAAGCTGCACAAGCGCACACAAAAGAACTGTTGAGTAAAAGTATTCTTTGAGCGATTTTATCTGTAAAGATCAATGCCGTGAAAAAATCTGCACTTCTTCTTTTTTTGATCCTTTGTAAAATTGTTTCGGCTCAAAAAACATCAATTCCCGATCTGCCAAAACCTTTTGTATTTGGGGTTATTCATCAACTGTTTTCTGCACAACTGAATGAAATTCGCGGATTAAACATTTACCTGCCCGAAGAATATTACACCGATTCGTTACGCAAGTTTCCGGTGATTTATTTGCTCGATGGTTCCGCCAACGAAGATTACCCGCACATTGCCGGACTTACGCAGTTTATGAGTATGTATGAGTTAATGAATCCGGCTATTATTGTTGGTATTGCCAATGTTGACCGCAAGCGCGATTTTACTTTTCCTACCACAATTGAAAAAGACAAAAAAGATTTTCCCACCACTGGAGGTTCTGCAAAATTCATTGCCTTTATAGAAACTGAATTGATACCCTACATCAATAAGACTTTAAGAACATCTGGCGATGAAACCATTATCGGACAATCGCTTGGCGGCTTGCTGGCTACAGAAGTATTACTCCGCAAACCCGATTTGTTTGACAGTTATATTATTGTAAGCCCGAGTTTGTGGTGGGATAATGAATCGCTGCTGAAACAGGCCGGTCAGTTGCTGGCTGCTCATCCAAATCTGAATAAAAAGATATATGTTGGAGTAGGTAAGGAAGGCCGTGTTATGTTTCGTGATGCGAAAGGCTTGTACCGGTTACTGAAGAAAAAACTGCCGTTCTCAAAAGTTTATTTTGATCACTTGCCCAAAGAAACGCATGCTACAATTTTGCACAGGTGTGTGTATAATGCGCTTGAGGTGATGAATGGTAAGAAGTAGTTAGCGGGCAAAAAGCAGCCATAACAAAATCAAAAGATGAGCTTGGGATGTTTCTCTACGACACTGGGTTTAAAACAATTTTCCAAACGTTGATTATAAGCTGTTATCTGTGAAGGCTTCAAAAGATAGTAGTTTTTGAATGTAGCGGTTTTTAGGGAAGGCTTCAAACTACCAATCAATTATTAGAGTCGCAAAATTTGATTCCGCTTTTATATTTCTAATCCTGGTTTTTCCATTTGAATAAATGTAATATTTTTCATTGTCTTTGTTGGTTATTATTTTTCTCCGTGATTTATTTCTTAGGAATCTATCAATGTTTGCAAAAGAATCAGCTTTATAATATGCTCTAATCTGAATGAATCTTTCATTTACAGTAGAATAAATAAAAATGACTTTGTCAAAAAGAGCCGATGTATCTATAATTTCTTTATTCGAATAAAATAGATGCTGAATCATGTTATCTTTTTGCTTTGCTGAGTCGGGTACTCCATAAATGAAATAAAGAGAATCAATTGATTTTAATGCTACTTTCAGATGAGATGATATTACGTTATCTCTTTTTAAATAATACCTGCTTGTGAATGGCTTGCAAGTTGAAAACAATAGAATGAAAATTAAAATTATTAGCCTGAACATACTATTTAATTTTAAAATTATTACCAAACCTATAAGGTTGTGAAATAGGAGACTTAAAGTAGTAAATTCTAAAATAATACTGGCTACGAATTGCTTCTATATGATCTATGTATATATAATTATATCCGGGGATATTTTGTATGTGAAATTTCAAAGAAGATATTTCTTTTCCTTTCCTTGATACAGCAGTAAAAGGCAAATAAATATCATCATCATTAAATGTAGCCGAATTTACTGCTAAGCTGTCGTAAATGGGTGTATTTTTATCCGATTTGCTTTTGTAAACAATAGTATCATTATTATAGATGTAAAATATATTGTTTTTAATTGGTTTATAACTAATATATAATGTTACACGTTTAACTGATTTTTCGGTGGAGAGTCCTTCACCTGAAAAAAAGAATACAAGAGGGATAATTGAATAATATAGCGAAAGTTTCATTGTTAGTATTTCTAAATCATGAATTCAATATATTAACTTTTTTGTAAAATTACTTTGGAGTTCGAAGAGAATCGAGCCAGAAAGACGCTATAACCTTCCCAAACTTAGTACAGGTTTTAAAAGTAAAAAAATAATAAATGTTTTACTGCAGGTCTTGTTGATCGCGAGGAACTATTTTGAACATGACCCTAATTTGACGCACGACTCCCGCGCGACGCACGACTATCAGTTATTCACAATTAACAAATTTGAGATTGTATTTAAACCGCTTACTATTCTCTAATTTGACACGAAATTGAAGTGTAACCTTTGCGAGTGCCATTGGAATAGGATGGTCTTTATCAAACCACCAATAAAGTTCCACTGTATCCCCTTTAAGCTCTGCATTTCCGTAAAATCTATACATGTTATTTACCATAAATGCATTAATTTGAACAATAGTATCGTTAATATCTTCTATACTGGATATTTCGATTTTTTTCCTCTGTCTTAATGAAGGATTTTTACTCTCAGCTTCTGACCAATCTGTAATAACAGATTTAAAACTAACTAAGAAGGGGGAGTTTATTTTTATACTATCACAATTGACATGCATAAAATTATTCGAGGACTTAGAATTCAATGATTGATTAGTTAAAGAATTACAATCATTGAAATCACAATGACATAAGTTAATAATCGCACCAAAAGCGAGAAAAAACAACAAAAATTCACGTGATAGCACCATTTTATTCTATTTGTAGCCTCCCCAAACTTAGGACAGGTTTTAAAAGTAAAAAAGTAATAATTATTTTACTGCAAATCTTGTTGAGTGCATAGGCAATAACTAAGACATTTTTCAATTAAAAGCAATTGCTACGCTATGCTGTAGCTTAAAAAGAGGATAAGGGCTTACGCAGAAATTGAGGCTTGCGAATAAGCCCCCCCCCAAAAAAAACACCTTGCCCGAAATAATAACATCCGCATTATCTTTGCCCCCATGTTTCCAAATCTTAATCTCGGAATTCTTGGCGGAGGTCAGCTTGGCCGAATGCTTATTCAGGATGCCATCAGTCTGAACATTCCTGTGCATACACTCGACCCTGATGCTGATGCACCTTGCAAAGCCATCAGCCACTCGTTTACGCACGGAAGCCTTCAGGATTTCGATACGGTTTATGCATTTGGGAAAAAAGCTGATGTGCTGACCATCGAAATTGAGCACGTAAATGTGGATGCGCTTGAAAAGCTGGAAGCAGAAGGCATTCCTGTTTATCCGCAACCTGCTGTGCTTCGTATTATTCAGGATAAAGGCTTGCAAAAGGAATTTTACCGCGCCAACAATATTCCAACGGCACCATTTGAGATTGTAAACAACAAAGCTGAAATTGAACAACATGCAGCATCTTTCCCGTTTATGCAGAAGCTGCGTAAAGGAGGTTACGACGGAAAAGGTGTAACTCCGCTTACCGATCCGGCTAAACTGAGCACGGCATTTGATGCGCCCAGCGTGCTCGAAAAATTTGTTGATTTTGAGAAAGAACTGGCCGTAATTGTAGCCCGCAGCACAAAAGGCGAAATAAAAAGTTTCCCGGTTGTGGATATGGAATTTAACCCGGAGGCCAATCTTGTTGAATTCCTTTTTGCTCCGGCACAAATTTCGGCAACTGTTGAAGCCGAAGCACAGCGCATTGCCTGCGAAATTGCTGAGAAATTAGGCATTGTAGGTTTGCTTGCTGTTGAACTTTTTCTTACACGCGATGGTCAGGTGCTGGTAAACGAAATTGCACCGCGTCCGCACAACAGCGGGCATCAAACCATTGAAGGCAATATTACATCGCAATACGAACAGCATCTCCGGGCCATATTTGGCTTGCCGCTTGGCGATACGGCAATTCTACAGCCCAGCGTAATGGTTAACCTGCTCGGCGAAAAAGGCTTTGAAGGAACAGCTGTTTACGAAGGCTTAGAAACCGTGCTGCGCGAACCGGGCGTGTATGTTCATCTTTACGGAAAGCTCATTACAAAGCCGTTCCGCAAAATGGGACACGTTACCATTTGTGCACCAACACTGGATGAAGCACGCCGCCGTGCCCATTTTGTGAAGGATACATTGAAAGTGAAAGCCTGATGGAGGTTAAATAGTTATTAAAGCGCCCGATTAACGAAACTGTTCGGGCTGCCGGTTGTTACTTTCACATCATGGCAGCACTTATCTCAGATTTCTCGTTAATTGAAGGCCGTTTTTCGGCAACCGAAGCTAAAAAGGTTTTGCATCTGCTTACCGATGGCAAACTCCGGTATCACACCGAGCGCATCATTACATCCTCGAATGCTGAAGAAATTCAGCAATCGAAAAGCCGCATTCAGGCGCTCAAAGCACTTCAGCAACGGATCAACGAATTTATTGACGCAGAAACATCCGACGGTCGCGAGATTTCTATGCATTCTGTAATTCAGATCGAAGTGCTGGATTCAAGTACTGCTCCGATCTACAATTAATTTCGTCCGCAGGTTGTAATATCTGCTCCCGGCGTGTTTTGTTCGTTTGAATTCAAGGAAATACCTTCTATTCAAACAAACATTATACTTTTGTGCCATGCAGCCACTCGCCGGAATTATTATGGGCAGCGCTTCTGATCTCAATGTGATGAAAGAAGCCGCAGCAATTCTCGAACAATTACAGGTTCCTTTTGAAATAACAGTTGTGTCGGCACACCGCACGCCCGAACGCATGGTTGATTATGCAAAATCGGCAGCCGGGCGCGGACTCAAAGTTATTATTGCCGGTGCCGGTGGTGCGGCGCATCTTCCAGGCATGGTGGCTTCACTTACTCCGCTGCCGGTGGTTGGTGTTCCGGTAAAGTCGTCGAACTCTATTGATGGCTGGGATTCTATCCTTTCTATTTTGCAAATGCCCAATGGTGTTCCGGTGGCTACAGTTGCTCTCAATGCAGCACAAAATGCCGGCATTCTCGCCGCACAAATTATAGCTGCTGCTGATCCTGCTTTGCTTGAGCGTATTGCCGGTTTCAAAGAAGGCTTGAAAAACAAGGTGCTGAGTACGCTTGCACAAACGGAAACTACCGATTTCAGTTTTCAGGTAAAACGCAGCGATGCCGGCGCATTGTAAAGCCGACGTATCGCAATCATTATACTTATCTTTCTTTTTAGCGTTTCCGCTTGCACAAACGGAGCGTTCCGGTTACATTTAAACTCCCTGCGATAAATCATTGCCGCAAACCGGAACCCTTCATGATCCGAATTCTTTTAATTGCTGTTTTACTGTCCAGTGCAACAATGCTGCATGCCGGCGATAATGCGCCGCTGGGTGCGCGTTCGCTGGGGCTTGCCGGTTGCGGAGTAGCGCTTCAGGGCGATCTCTGGGGTGTGCAAAACAATCCCGCTGCACTTGGTTTTGTGCAGAAATTTCAGGCCGGTGCTTTTTACGAAAGCCGCTTTCTTGTTCCCGGCCTGGGGCAGAGTGCTGTTGCTGCTGCATTGCCAACAAAGCCCGGCGTGTTTGGACTCGGCATCAGTTCGTTGAGTTTGCAAAACCTCTACATGGCCAATAAAGTTGGGTTGAGTTTCGCTAAAACATTTGGGCCCAAGCTTTCGGCGGCTGTGCAGCTCAATTGGGTTTATACCCGTTTCGGAAACAACTACGGAAATGCTTCTGCCGCAGTTGCCGAGTTTGGTATTATGGCCGAACCGGTCAAAAACCTGAGTTTCGGAATTCACATCTTCAACCTTACACGCAGCAAACTTGGCGGCGACAGCGACGAAAATCTGCCAACCGTTATGCGCGCCGGCGGAGCTTATAAATTCTCAGAGCAGCTTATTGTTACGCTCGAAGCTGAAAAGGATATCGATCATAAACCCGTAATCAGAGGCGGAATCGAATACCGCCCTGCTGATGTGCTTTATCTGCGCGCCGGGGCAGCTTCCAATCCCGGACTAACAGCATTCGGGTTCGGACTCAATATGCAAAAACTGCGTCTTGATCTGGCTACTACATTTCATCCGCAGCTGGGATTTTCACCCTCCGTTGGTTTGCAATACACACTGTGATGAAATTTCTGCGCTTGAATATTCTGCTCGTGTTGCTGCTTTTTTGCAGCCCGCAAGTTTATGCGCAGATTGATTCGTCGGGAGCAGATCAGCTCAATCAGCAAATCGAAAATCTTTCCGAAACACTTGAATCGGAAGATGCCGATCTGACCAATCTTATTGATAACCTTGCTTACTATATCGGGCATCCGATAAATCTCAATACAGCTTCGCGAGAAGAGCTTGAAGATTTTGGTTTGCTGACTGATATTCAGATTTCAAATCTGCTTACACATATTGCACGATTCGGGAATCTCATCTCCATTTACGAATTGCAGGCGGTTAATGGCTTTGATCTGGCTACGATCTACAAAATACTGCCTTATGTAAAAGTTGATGAACGCTTTGATGCCGGTCATTTCGATTTCAGAGAAATGATGCGTGAAGGCCGACACGAAATAGTTGTGCGCGGACAAGGTATTGTTGAAGAACAGAAAGGGTATTCAGAAATCGACAGCGCTGCATTGGCCGAAAATCCGAATGCGCGTTACCTCGGTTCTCCTTACCGTGTATTTTCACGCTATCGGTTCACCTATTCGCGGTTTGTGAGTGTCGGATTAATTGCTGAGAAAGATGCCGGCGAAGAATTTTTCAGAGGAACACAGCAGCAAGGTTTCGATTTTTATGCAGGTCATATCTGCATCAGAAATATCGGCATCATTAAAACAGCTGTGCTTGGCGATTATCAGATCAGTTTTGGTCAGGGTTTAACAGCATGGACAGGTTTTGCATTTGGTAAAACACCTGATGCGCTTAACACCCGCCGCTCAGGAATGGGCATCCGTCCTTACATTTCATCAGATGAAAATCGTTTTCTGCGCGGTGCTGCAACTACACTGCAATTCGGAAAATTTGAAGCAACCGCTTTTGGTTCCGTAAAACGCAGAGATGCAAATGTCACACAAACAGATACTGTAGGAACCGATATTGATATTATTGAAGTAAGCAGTCTGCAAACTTTCGGCTTACACAGCACACCTTCTGAAGTAGCTGATAAAGATGCACTCCGCGAAGATATTGGTGGCGGTAATTTTACCTGGCGCAGCAAGAAATTCAGAGTCGGGTTAACCGGTATTGCCAGTCGCTACAGTGCACCACTTAATCGTAATCTCAACCTGTACAATCAATTTGAGTTTGCCTCGAAAACAAATTTCGTAACCGGTGCCGATTATGATTTTCTGTTCCGCAATTTCCATTTCTTCGGAGAAGCAGCACGAAGTCAGAATGGTTCCTGGGCTTTTATAAATGGTTTTACAGCCAGTCTTGATCCAAAACTTGCGGTGAGTGTTCATACCCGCTGGTTCGGACAAAAATTCCAAAATCTTTATGGTAATGTTTTTGCCGAAGGAACCACAATAGCCAATGAACGCGGCGTATTTATTGGTGTTCAGTACAAACCCTCGCGCCGTGTTTCATTAAGTACATATATTGATCGTTTCCGTTATCCCTGGCTGCGTTTTCGTGTTGATGCGCCTTCATCGGGCAGCGATTTTTTTGTGCAGATCAATTTTACACCCGATAAAAAAACGGATATGTATTTCCGTTATCGCCGTCGTGATCGTTCAATAAATATTACCGATGAAGATGCGGTGATTGATTACACCGGCGCATTAATGCAGGAAAACTACCGGTTTAATATTCAGTATCCGGCCGGAAATTCATTTAAACTCAGAAACCGCATTGAGTTTTTGCGCTATCAGGTAAACAGCGGTGAAATTGAAAACGGATTTATTATTTGGCAAGACATTACCTATAAGCAATTAGGTAAACGTGTTTCGTTCACCGCACGTTATGCACTTTTTCAGACCGATAGTTATAACTCGCGTGTTTACGGTTATGAATCAGATATGTTGTATGCGTTTTCTATTCCTGCTTTTTTCGACCGCGGTTCACGAGTTTATGCACTAATTAACTGGGACGTAACCCGCCATTTTGAGATTTGGGTTCGTGCAGCACAAACTTTTTACAACAATCGCCGCATCATCAGCGAAGGTTCTTTGAATGAAATCAGAGGTAATACGCGCACAGAAATTAAAGTGCAGGTGCGCTTTAAGTTTTAAGAAACTAATTCCCGTTTTCCCAATTCAGACCAGCCGAGCGCTGCAGCGCCCATTATTGCTGCGTTTTCGGGCAGCGATGAAACGAGAAGTTTGATGCGGTTGCGATGATGAATCAGTAGCTGCTGTTCAAAATGTATATGCAGCGGGTTCAGCAAAACATCGCCGGCAAGCGCTAATCCTCCATACAGAAAAATATGTGAGGGACTCAGCATTGCGGCCATACCGGCAAGCGCCTGCGCCAGATATTGAGTGGTTTCGTCAAGAGCTTTGCAGGCTGTAATATCACCCTGCCGGGCAGCTTCAACTATATCAGGACAGCTAAGTTCACCGGAGCTGAATCTGCGATGAAGCGGTGAATGTGCAGCAGATTTTTCGAGAAGTTCGTGTGCTGTTCGCAACAAACCACCTGCCGAAGCATACGCCTCAACACAGCCATATCTTCCGCAACCGCAAAGTCGTCCCTCACGCACAACAGTTAAATGCCCAAATTCACCCGCCATTCCATCGGCACCATAAAGCATTTTTCCGTTTACCACAAATCCGCCGCCGATTCCAGTGCCGAGAGTAATTACAGCAAAGTTGTTCAGCCCTTTAGCACCGCCGAAATATTGTTCGCCAAGTGCAGCGGCATTGGCATCATTGGTGATTACAATTTCATCAATGTTCAATGCTTTTTTAAACTCAGCGGCAAGCGGTACAATGCCTTTCCATGCCAGATTTGGAGCATATTCAATATTTCCGGTGTAATAATTACCGTTAGGTGCACCAATTCCGGCCGCCACAATGTCAAGCTGATTTTCAGTTGCCGTTTGCCGGAGCCATTCTGATGCTTTTATGGCAAATGAACTTACATCCGGAAATTGCAACGTAGGCATCACGGTAGAAAAAAGCACATCGCCGTTGCGGTTGCAAATCCCGATATGGCAATTGGTTCCGCCAATATCGATGCCGGCACAAACCTGTTGTTTCATCAATGATTTATATTACTGTTAACACGTTTAATAGTATTACTCCCGGCATCAGAAAATCCTGCACGCCAGCCTTTCCAGCCATAGTAAGCCAGATAGAGGTAGCAGGGAATAGTAACGAGCAGGCTGCGCTGCAAACCAATTGACACCGCATCGGCTGCATATCCCGCAAGCAAGGGCAGAAATGCTCCGCCAATAATCATCATCACCAGCAACGAACTACCCTGACTTGTAGAAGGGCCGAGTTTGTTGATGCTGAGTGTGAAAATATTTGACCACATCACAGAATTAAACAAGCCAACAGCAAGCAAAGCCCAAAGAGCAATACTGCCAGTTCCGAAAGAAGCTGCTGCAATCAGTATAGCTGCTGCAAGTGAAAACATCATTAGCAGGCGCGGTGCATTGCCGCGACCAATGATAAAACCAATGATGTTAACAGCTAGAATACCAAAGTAAGGAACAGCTTCTGTGATGTTTTTTTCTGTAATGAGTAATATGAATGCCGTGAGCAATACGGCTGCTCCAATCATGTAAATAATACGTTTGCTGAGCGATGAAAATTCGGTGAGTGCTATTGTGCCCAGAAAACGTCCGGTCATTGCACCGCCCCAATAATACACCAGAAAAGCATCCGCCATTTCTTTTGATAAGCCGGCAACTTCGGGCAATGCCATAAATCTTATTGCGTAACTGCCCAGCGTAACTTCAGCTCCAACGTAAACGAAAATAGCAATCATGCCGAGGCGCAGGTGCGGGAATTTCCATGCACCGCTGCTCATTTCCTCGCCCTGGACTTCCGGTAATCGTATGAACCGCAGCACAACTGCTGCAAGAAGGAAAATTAATGCTAAAGACACATAGGGCATCTTGAGCACATCAACAGAAACATCACTTCCTTTGAAAATAATTGCGCCCCCAACAATAGGTGCTAATGCCGTGCCTAATGAATTGAACCCCTGCGAAAGATTTAATCGGCCTGATGCGCCTTCCGGTTTGCCAAGAAGCGAAACATACGGATTGGCCGTAATCTGTAATAATGTAATACCTGATGCAAGCACAAAAAGCGCTGCCAGAAACCATCCGTATTGTTCAAGCTCGGCCGCAGCATAAAAAGAAAGACACCCCAAACTGCAAACAATAAGTGCGATTATCATTCCTTTCCGATAACCAATTTTTGAAATCGGATCACCTTTTGTTACTGACCAAATGTAATAGGTCAGAGATACGAATCCGTAAGCGATGAAAAACGCAAACTGAACCAAGGCCGATTGGGCATTGCTCAATGAGAAAGCATCTTTCAGTTTCGGCATCAGAATATCATTCATTACGGTCACAAATCCCCAGAGGAAAAAGAGTACCGTCATCACCGCAAATGCGAGGATGTAGGATGAATTTTTTTGCCCGTTAGCTGTGGAAGTTTGCATCTATCAGGCGTTGTGTTCCGTTCTGAAACAGTGCGTAGTTAAATCCTTTGTGCAGACCGAAAGCACCGTGTTCTCCGGTTTTGGTAATGACCAGAATGCCAACCTGAAAGTCTTTGAAGTTGCTGTGCTTTTTCACAATGCGGTGAATAGCTTCTTCGGCGGCCTCCTGAGGTGTTGCTCCGCTGCGCATAAGTTCTACAGCAGTGTGTGATGCAAGTGTGCGCAGTACGGTTTCGCCAAGTCCGGTGCAGGTTGCAGCACCAACTTCATCATCGCAGAAAAGTCCGGCACCAATAATGGGAGAATCGCCGATGCGTCCGTGCATCTTAAATGCTAACCCGCTTGTTGTGCAGCTTCCTGCAACTTTACCTGCATTGTCAAGTGCAAGCAGTCCGATTGTATCGTGATTTTCGATGTTGATGATGGGTTTGTATTTTTTCTCTTTCAGCCATTCTTCCCAAGCCTTGCGCGAAACATCGGTGAGTGTGTTCGGATGTTTAACCATTCCGAGGCTTTCGGCAAACATCTCTGCACCTTTGCCCGAGAGCATTACGTGCGGTGTATCTTCCATTACTTTGCGCGCAAGTGTAACAGGATGATCAATGCCCTGCACAAAGCTTACGGAACCGGCACGGCCTGTGCCATCCATAATACAGGCATCAAGCGTTACAATGCCTTCGCGGTCGGGGAAGCCCCCGAGTCCTACGCTGGTATTGGTAAGATCAGATTCTGTTACGCGCACACCTTTTTCGGCAGCATCAAGCGCCGAGCCTCCGCTCTGTAATATGCGCATCGCTTCGGCGGTAGCTTCCATGCCGTGTTTCCACGTTGCAATGGTCATAGGTCCGCCAGTGCGACTTTCTGCATTAACTTTCTTTTTGCGTTTTTTACCCGCGGCATTTGCCGGTAAACTGATTCCGGCAAATAAAGCTGCAAGTGCAGCACTGTTCAGAAATTTCCGTCGGTTCATGTACTGCAGCAATTAATTTTTCTGAGTGATTTTTATTTCATCCGAAAATAACCAGGCTTTGTTGCCATTGCCTAAATGCCATTCGGGACAAGCATTCAAGCCTTTTGCGATTATTTTCACATAATGGCATTTCTGATTGGCTGAAATGCCGAACGTTTTTATTTCAGGCTCCGTCTGGTGATCATCAAAATTTGAATTTTCAATTCCGAGAGATGTAAACTGAGTCCCATCTGCTGAAACAAAAAATTCTACACTTCGCGGAAGAAAGATCCACGAACGTTGATCGTGAAGGAAATTGATTTCAATTTTATCGACAGTAATTTCTTTGCCGAGATCAACAACCATCTCGATTTCATTCTTAGCAAACCCTTGCCAATCGCCTGTTCTGAAATCGCGTGTTCCGGTTATACCATCAATTAGCGCCCGTTCGCCGGATGCCGAATATTGCTGCGCATATTTTTGCTTTATGGTTATACCTGCCCACGGCGGAGGTTGTCTGTAGCGCATCAGAATTGTATCGCTGTTTGCAAAACCGCTGCGCGAAGCAAATACAAGATATTCGCCATATCCTTCGTTAAGCGGTGTTGTGTATTTTTTCCAGTTGCCGGAATCATTTTTCTTTTTCCAGAAAATTTCAGCATCGGCTTGCGGGGTGTATAATTCAAGCCCCAGACTTATTCCGAATACTTCTTTCATGGCCGAAACACGGGGCGAAAGCGTTATCGGAGCAGAAAAAGATTCGGGCGAAGGCGGTAATGATTCTGTTGCATTACCCCAATTTTTGTTGGGTAAAGCATTCATTTTAAATGTTAGTTTTCCTCCCTTGGTAATTGTCGAATGCTCAATCCATGTTTTGTTATAAGTTGCACCGTTAAGCGTGCATGCGTTAATGTAAGTGCTCTTTGCAGCGCCGGTTGCTGAGATAAAAAATGATCTTCCGTTTTCCTGATGAATTATGACTTCATCAAACTGCGGAACTCCGATTACATATTGTGTTGTGCCCGGAATAACGGGATAAAATCCGGCCATGCTCATTACTAACCATGCCGATAATTGTCCGCAATCATCATTGCCGCAAAGTCCGTCGGGTTTATCAGTGTAGAGTGTGGTGCATATTTCGCGCACCCGTTGCTGAGTTTTCCAGTGTTGTCCTGCATACGCATACAAGTAAGCGGCATGGTGGCTGGGCTCGTTGCCATGTGCATATTGTCCGATGCATCCGGTAATATCAGCCTGTTCGCGTCCGGATGTTGCGGGGCTAGAGGTAAACATTTTATCGAGATGGCTCACTAATGCTTCATTTCCGCCATGCATAGTGGTTAGTGTGCGGATATCTTGCGGAACGTACAAACTGTAATGCCAGGCATTGGCTTCGGTGTAATGTATGTTTACTTCATCAGCAGCAAATGGTTCGGTAAACATATTATTGCGGCGGGCGCGGAAGAATTTGCTTTTCGGATCAAACAGGTTTTTCCAGAACTGACAGCGTTTCCCGAATTCAGTTGCAGCATTGTTGTTACCTGCCCGTTTAGCCATTGCAGCTATGCACCAGTCATCGTAAGCATATTCAAGCGTTTGCGAAACAGATTCGGCTTCGTCGCCCGGAACAAATCCGTTTTCACGATAAACCGGCTGAACGCGGTAATTACCGTTTCCTGTTTCGGTCATGGCTTTGAGTGCAGCCAGTGTATCGTAATCGCAGATACCTTTTGCCCAGGCATCAGCAATAACAGAAACTCCGTGATAGCCAATCATGCAATTGGTTTCGTTGGCGGAGAGTTCCCACATCGGAAGCCGGCCGCTTTGTGCATGAAAGTCGATAAACGTGTTTATAAAGTCGGAAGTGCGTTTCGGTTCAAGAATGGTGAAAAGCGGGTGCAGTGTTCTGTAAGTATCCCAGAGCGAAAAAACGGTGTAGTGTTCGCGCTTTGTATCTGTATGCACATTTCCGTCAGGACCGCGGTAATCGCCGTTTACATCGCTGTACAGATTGGGTGCGATGCAGGAATGGTAAAGAGCGGTGTAAAATTTCCGATGGTTTTCTTTTGTACCGCCTTTGACTTCAATTTTTCCGAGAACCGAGTTCCAGTGACCGTTTGCTTTTTTGCGCACCTGATCGAAATTCATTCCTGCTGTTTCAGTAATTCGGTTTTGAGCAGCATTGGCTGAGCTTACCGGCGAAATCGCAAGTTTTACTTCCAGCGGCCTGCTCAATTTTCCGAACTTAAGAATAGCTTTTGCCGATTTTGAATCCAGCTTTTTTTCGCGTGTTAAAGTGTCGTAGCTGTATAGTTCGGCTGTAAATGGCGCTGAGAATGTGGCCGAAAACCAAACCCGCTGATCTTTGGCCCAGGCTTCGGAATAACGCCATCCGCTTATGGTTGAGTCATTTTCAACGACAAATCCGGAACCGGTTACAGCATCACGGTGAACAAGATCAATGAGCAACCAGGCTTCTGCATTTTTCGGAAAACTGTAACGGTGAACTCCGGTGCGCGGTGATGCGGTGAGTTCACAAAGAATTCCGTTATCGGCCTTTACTTTATAATAACCGGCCTCTGCATATTCGTTTTTATGGTTGAATGAAAAACGATAACCGGGCTTACCATTGGCTCCGTTGTTCAGCAGCGGACGAACAGCAGAAGGAACTGTAAGAATATCGCCGTAGTCGCTGCAGCCTGTGCCGCTCAGGTGTGTATGCGAAAATCCGTAAATAAATGAATCTGAATAATGATAGCCCGAACAGCCGTCCCAGCCGTCGAGCCGGGTATCAGGACTTAACTGCACCATCCCGAACGGCACTGTTGCCCCCGGAAAAGTATGGCCGTGCGCATCAGTGCCGATAATGGGATTGGCAAATTTGTGATAGGCTGTTTTTTGTACTGGCGCTGAATAACTCCAGTTAAAAACAGGTTTTGTGGTCTGCCGACTGATATTTTCCCAGCTGATCAGCTGAGATAGCATCAGAGCAGTTGTTCCGAACCAAATTAATTTTTTCCGATGCAACATTCTGCCGAATTTATGAAAGTTTTTGAGCATTGCTAAAACGATAAAGCAAGTCTTAGCTTTGCTAACCTTTCGTGAAAAGGGAATTGCGGTTCTTTTCTGCTATTGGATAAATAGAAACTTGAATTTTTATTTATCCTGGTATATAATTAGTAAAAAGTAACTATGATGATTAGTTTTTCCCGCAAAATTGTTTTTTGAAGAAAAAAACTCACAGAAAACCATGTCACTTCGTATGTGTGTTTATTTGTAAATAATTGCTTTATAGTGTATTGTGAATGTTAAATGCTTGTGTTTGGCGTAGTTTTTTGTTAATTAAGTTTTGAGCAAAAAAAACAAACCTCATACACTTGTGCCCGATTTCACAGCTAAATCGACTGTATTCTAAAAACGGAACCGGTTTTTATCGTTTACAGAATCGGGCGGAAAATCAGACCGGACTGTGGATGCGGCAGAGAGAATTACGCAGGGGATCAGGGTGCAGTTTGAAGGAACTTCACCCCGTTGCTCTCTCCGCATCCACAGTTCGGTTTGTTATTTAGAGGTATCCGCTCAGGCTTCCATCTTTATCAGCCATCGTTCAAACACAAACCGGGATCGTTCGTTATGATCCGGTTTTTCGCCATGAACTTCGAGCAGCGCTTTTCGCATTCGTTTAAAGCTTTGTTTTATGGCTGCTTCATTACCTCTATGCTGCAAAACTTCTGTCCACCCCGAAAGGCATTTTGCATCATACGCTAATTGTGCCGCAGGAATTGATTTATGTTCCGTTTTATTTTGTTTGCGTTTCATGCTGGCCAGCAAACTTTCCATCCGGTCTTCATCGCCTGTTTCATAACAGATCGCAAATTCGAATTGCCTGAGTTCTTCAGCAAACGGGTATTTACGGGCTGCTTCATCGTTAATCATTCGCGCCAGAATGCGTGTGGCTATTTTGGTTTGCCCGTCTATCAGATAAGCACCGGCAAGCAGCATGAGAAATTGATGCCTTCTCCAGTTGTTGACCGATGACCAGCTGATTGCACTTTCTATGGCAAAGAACTGCGACTGGAGTTCTATTACCTGCGGGAAACGATCAAGTGCAAACATTATTCTTGCTTTCGATACGAGATAGATGAGATAGAGCGGATTGTATTTTTCGCGGAATCCCATACTGCCTAAAAGCTGCAGCAGGTTCTCGTATTCTTCGAGATAAGGCAGTGCTTCTTCTGCACGGTTGAGCAGCGGAAATGCAAGTATAATATTGCTCAGATTGTTTGCGTACCGCAGATAATGCTCTGTACTTGCCTTTTCGGAGCTGCGCAAAATCTGAAACATTTTTTCTACTTCAACTATATAGCCTTCAAAATCGGAAACGGCGAGGCAGTAAAATGCACGCATCGACAGTGCCGAAATACGAACCCGTTCGTTCGTAAACTCACTTAATTCTTTATTAAAAACCGGATGAGAGGTGAGAGCTTTTAACCGCTCACGATATTCGTCGGGTGAAAATCGGAATTCGTTATTGGCTTCCATAGCCAGCATAAACGAAAGATCCCCAACATCATGCAATTCATGGATGGTATTTAAGCTCTCATTAAGCTGTATGTTGAGTTTAGTGATCTGCTGCCGGGTTTCATCGGGAGAGAGATCAATTGGAATGCTTGTTTTTTCGCGCCAGATTAATTCGGGCATCATTTCCATTGCTCCCGAATCTTCAATCAGCAGCCGCGCCCTTTTTAATACATCGCGCAGCGGGCCGCGCAATTGTTTGAGCAAAAGTACTTCAGCCTGCTTGAGTAATTCGTGAATTTCTACACGGGGAACATGGCGTGTATGATAATCGGCAAGCGATTCGATCAGACGCTGATAGAGATAGGCTTTAATACGCGCATACTGGCCGATGTTACCCGCTTTGCGTTTGTAGGCTGTCTGAATTTCTTTTTCGCCGGCCTCCGGCATTGTCTCTATAATATTGAAGAGCGTGAGGTATTTATTATCGCCGCCTTTGGTTACAGATCGCTGAAAATGATTTTTTTCTCCGGTCGTCAATGATCGGATCAGCAGCAGTACGGGGTCATTTACAATTTCAGCCATCTAAGCTCCGAAATTAATCAATCGGTTCGGGTTAGTTGCAGGGCACAGAGAATTTCTGAACTTTGAACCATGATTCGAATTTGTCTGCTCCTGCTGATTTATCCGTTTGTAAACGGCTGCGGTTCTTCATCCGTAAAAGAAATAACCGCAGATACAATACAGCAAACTGCTCCTGAAGTTGCGCCGTTAACACCCGGCATCGTGCAGGCTATCAATGCTTCAGACGGCAGCCGTTTTCAGTTGTATGTCCCGGCCGGGCTTGATACATCAGCTCCCGCAGGTGTTGTTGTGTTTCTCGATCCGCATGCCGACGGGCGCTTGCCGCTTAACTATTACAAACACATTGCCGATTCTCTGCATCTGGTATTTGCAGGATCCGATGTATCAGGTAACGGTGTTTCCATGCAAACTATATCGGCGCATCTTGATGCAGTAAAAACAACATTAAATCAACGGCTTAAACTACAGAGCGGCAATTATTACCTCTGCGGTTTTTCGGGTGGTGCGCGGGCTGCTGCTGCACTGGCTGCGCAGAACGGTGCATCGGGTGTGGTGCTTTGCTCGGCAGCTCCGGGCGATGCTGTATCGGAATCGCTCAAGGTGGCCGGTGTGGCCGGAACCGGTGACATGAATTACCTCGAAATGCGGAAGTGGTTTGAGTCCAACCAATCGGCCGGACTGTATCTTTTTGCCGGCGAACATACCTGGCCGCCGTCTGCTGCCTTGTCGCTTGCCCTGGAAGCAATACTAATCAGCACCGGAAATGCCAGCGAAACAATTGCCGCAGCCTATTCCGATGCTGCCGGCAAACGTATAGACTCGCTATCTGCAAATGACTGTGATCTGGCGGCGCAGCTTTTCACTGCTGTTTCGGGTTGTCTGAGTAAGTTTCCGGCACAGCAGAAAGCATTGATGAATGCGAAACGCAGCGCGATAACCGGTGCGCCTTGTGTGAAACAGCATTCCGCAAAACGAAGTGCAACAGAGGAAATCGAAAAAACTTTGCAGACCGAAATACAGCAAACAATTTTTTCGAAAGATCCGGTCTGGTGGCAGGAGAATGCTTCGCGTTTGTTTGAAGCAAAACCGGGCAGCGGCGAGGAAATGATGCGCAAACGTGTGCGTGGTTATGCAAGCTTGCTCTGCTATTCATACACCACACGGGCAATGAAAAGCAATAACCCAAACGGAACCGACAAACTCATTACCACTTATTCAATTGTTGATCCCGAAAATGCAGAATGGGCTTATCTTCGCGCTTGTCTGGATGCCCGTTTGGGAATGCCTGATCTGGCTTTTGAAGCATTGAATAAATCGGTAAAACTGGGTTTTAAAGATAAAGTCCGCGCCGAATCAGAAGCTGATCTGACTTCGCTCCGTGCCGATCAGCGGTGGGTGAGTTTTATAACTTCAATTTCTTTGTAAAATGCAACGAGTGTTCGCCTTTTTTATTGAAGCCGTGTTTTGGATGCAGTTGTTTCTGTTTCCCCTCTTTTGGGCTACAATTCCTGCTGTGATTATTTTCAATTCTTCTACAGAAAGTTGGGCTGTTCCAACAGCAGTAGGCCTTTTGGTTGCAGGTGCTGCTATCGGAATCTGGCTTGCCGAGCGGATTCGTAAAAAGTATGGATTATGCTCTGCTTTTTTTGGACGGTTTCTTGGCCGTTAAGATGCAGATTCATTAACCGAAGGTTTCGATTTTGGAGTGAGCCAAATAACTAAAAGCGGAAACAGCAGCAGATCGGTAAACACAGCTACGAAAAGCGTAATACTTACCAACAAACCAAAGTAAAACGTACTCTCAAAACTCGAACCAATAAGGGTGAAAAATCCGGCGCAGAGTATGAGTGATGTAACTATAACTGCTTTCCCGGTTGATAGGAATGTACGTTTTACAGCCAATGGGAAAGACTTTCCTTTCATCCGTTCCAATTTGAGCCTTGCCAAAAAGTGAATCGTATCATCGGTTGCAATTCCGAATGCGATGGAGAAGATAATTGAGGTCGAAGACTTTAGTTCAATGCCGCACCATCCCATCAATCCACCGATAAATACAATGGGCAGCAAATTCGGAATTACAGCAATAATTACCATGCGCCACGAGCGGTGAATAAGGGCAATGATTAAGGCTACAACCAGAATGGAAATGCCTAATCCCTGCATTGTATTTACAACTAAGTATTCATTGTTTTTATCAAGCATTGTAGCTCCGCCGGTAATTGTAACCTTAATTGGTTTTACTGCGGCGGTGGCATTCAGAAATGCATTCAAACTATCATTTAGTTTAAATACTTCCTTGCTGCCGATGTCGTGCATTTTGCCGGTAATGCGCCCGGTACGGCCATCGGGTGTAAGCAGGATTTTATACTCTTTGCGTTTGCGGAATGGCTCGGCAAGTTCAACGGCTTCTTGTATTGTTGTGCTGTCGGCCGGAAGTTTAAAGTAATCGGGATTGCCGTTGTTACGGGCTTTGTTTACAGCCTTTACAACAGTTGCCGGCGAAAGCAGAAAGCCAACGCCGTATTTGGTTTTCAGGAAATGTTCAAGCGTGTCAATAGCCCGGAGTTCATTAACTCCAAGAAGAGTGCTGTTGGGTGTTGCTGCATCAATCTGCAATTCAAACGGACGAACACCGGAGTATTGTTTTTCAAAGAAATCAAAATCTTTGCGCAGTTCATCGTTTCTGGTTAATCCTTCAATGAGGTAATTGTTTCGCTCAATTTTAAATATACCGATGATGCAAAGCATAATTAAAATAAGCGTTCCGGCTGCAATGGCTTTGCTGTTTCTCAGAATCCATCGCAACAAAGTGTGCAGGCGTTTATCCCAAAAAAGTGAAGTGCCGCTGTCGAGTTTTAGTTTGGGTTCGGGCAGTACATTAAGTACAACCGGCATAATGGTGTAGGCGAGAACAAAGGCCACAAAAACACCTACGGAAGTATAAATGCCAAAATCGCGAATGGGTTTGATGTGCGAATTAAGCAGCGAAAGAAAGCCAAGCGCCGTAGTAAGCAATGTTATAAATGTGGCAAAACCAGCTTCTTTTATTGTCTTTAGTAATGCTTCAAACCGGTTCGGTGTTCCGCGCTGCAAGCGGGTTTCGCGAAGTTCTTCCAGGTATTTGGTTACAATGTGTACTACATCCGACATACCCACAACAAACATCATTGTGGGCAGAAGTACGGTCATAATATCGAGCGCTTTTCCGGTAATGGTCATCAGCGCAAGCGTCCAAACTATAGCCAGTACCACAATAAGCACCGGAACCCAAACACCCCAAAACGAGCGGAAGGAGATTACTAAAAACAGGACAACCAGAAAAAATGATGCGGCGAAAAAAACAATGAACTCGTTTTGCAGTTTTTCGAGGTAAACTTTCTGACCGTTCATTTTTCCGGCCATGTGAAATTTATCAAACTTGAACTGATCAAGCAGTGCATTCATTCGCAGAAGCAGCACATCTGATTTTTCTTTCGAGATGCCTTCGGTAGTTTTAATGTAGATGCAAAGCGAACGCGCATCATCGGCAAAAAAAGTGCTGCGGAGTTCTTCCGATTTGTAAATAATCAACGAGTCTTCGCTGTAACGTGAGGGTTCGTCAATGTGCAGATACGGAACCCGCATTGCGCCCAGATCAGAGATAATTGTATTCTCAATATTTACCGGCGAGGTAATTCGCGTAATATCCGGCAGTTCACGCAGCGAATCAGAAAAATCGCTGACTTTGTCTAAGAATACCGAATCAAAAACACCTGATTTATTTTCGAGTGCGAGTAAAACGTACTCATTGTCGTACTCAAATGTTTCTCTGAATTTGAGGTAAACATCAAGATCAGGATCATCAGTAGGAAAAAAGCTCTCGAAATCGTAATCAAACGAAATTTTACGCAGTGCAAATCCTGAAAACACGGTGGTTAATACCACAAATGCCAAAGCTGCAATGCTCAGTAAGCGGAAATGTTTACGGACAAAATCAAGCATAGTTAGCCAATGAAACAAGCAAAACCGAAACCTGTTCAGTTTAACCAATAAAAAAGCAGAACAGGGTTAGCACAAAGATCAACATAAAAAATGTCCCTACGCAGTTGTGCGGAGGGACATTTTTTCGGGAGAGAGTGTGTCAGATTTTCTTAACGTTAACAGCATTTACGCCTTTCCGGCCATCCTGAATATCATAAGAAACTTTGTCACCCTGGTTGATCGGTTGGTCAATCAGTCCGGTGATGTGCAAGAAAATTTCCTTTCCGGTTTGATCATCTTTAATAAAACCGTAGCCTTTTGTGGCATTAAAGAATTTGATTTCTCCTGTGTTCATTTGGAGGTATGGATAATGATTTTGAATTTATTGAATTAGGTCTAATTTACGTAATCTATATAATTCTCCAAATTTTCAGGAGAATAACCAACTTTGCGGCAGATTTTCCGTCACATTAAAAGTATGGACAACAAAAACGAAAATAATACTGCTCCGAAAGGAGTTCCCCGGAAATATATAGTTCCCCCCGAAGGCTCTTTGGGCTTGCTGGCTTTGGGCTGGCGCGGGTTAACACAGTGGAGAGCCGCTCGTGCTGCTTCAATTCAACTTCAAAATAAAGCGAACGATGAGCAGAAAGGCTAAGCGTGTAATTCTGCTCGGCTGGGATGCTGCCGATTGGAAGCTTATAAATCCTCTGCTGGATGCAGGACAGCTCCCCGCACTCCAGAAGCTTATCGAAAACGGGGTCATGGGCAATATTGCTACTCTTGATCCCCCCCTTTCGCCAATGCTGTGGACTTCTATTGCAACCGGCATGACGGCCGATAAGCACGGAATTCTTGGCTTTGTAGAGCCTGACCCGAATACCGGAAACATCAGACCGTCAACGGTTACTTCCCGCAAAGTAAAAGCACTCTGGAATATCCTTCAGCAAAACGGCATTAAGTCGCACACCGTAGGCTGGTGGCCAAGTCACCCGGCAGAACCGCTTGACGGCATTACCGTTTCCAACAATTTTGCACGCCCGCAGGGCAATTCGTATACCGAATGGCCGCTGGGCGAAAACACCGTGCATCCGCCCGAAGCCGGCGAAGCCCTTGCACAATGCCGCGTTCATCCTTCCGAAATTACCTGGGCACATCTTGCGCCTTTTGTTCCCGAACTTCAGAAAATAGATCAGGAAAAAGACAACAAGCTGGCTTCCATTGCCGTGCTGCTTGCACAAAGTTCATCGTATAACGCAGCGGCAACCTGGATTCTCGAAAATCAGGAATGGGAGTTTCTTGGGCTGTATATGAATGAGATTGACCAGTTCAGTCATCTCTTCATGAAATATCATCCGCCGCAGCTTCCTGAAACCGACAGTGCAGAATTTGAACTGTATAAAGGTGTGATGAACAGCATTTACCGTTTCCATGATATGATGCTGGAACGGTTAATGGAACTTGCCGGTGAAGACACGGTGTTTGTGCTGCTTTCCGACCACGGCTTTCATTCTGATCATCTTCGTCCGCGTGAGTTGCCCAAAGATCCGGCTGCGCCGGCGCACGAACACGCGCCCTACGGTGTTCTCTGCATCAGCGGGCCGGGCATTCGCAAAGACGACCGCATCTACGGAGCAACCCTGCTGGATATTGCTCCTACCGTGCTTACTCTTTTTGGTTTACCGGCCGGCGAAGATATGGATGGCCGCGTGCTTACACAGGCTTTTGAATCGCCCGAAATTCCGGCACGCATTCCAAGCTGGGAAAAAGTTGAAGGCAACACCGGCCAGCATCCCGGCGAATTCCGGGAAGATCCCTGGGCGGCGCAGGAAGCATTGAAACAGCTTGCCGAGCTTGGTTACATAGAAGCTCCGGGCGAAGATGCTGCTAAAACAAACGAAGCTGTTCGTCTCGAAAGCCAGTTCTACTTAGCCCGGGTTTACCTCACCACGCAGCGTGCGCAACTGGCGCTTCCGATTCTCGAAGAGCTCTACAATGTTGCGCCATTCATTCCACGCTATGCGCTGCGCCTTGTGAACTGCTATCTGCAGCTTTCACGCAGTAATGATGCACGACGCATTATTGATGAGCTGCGCAAAGGAATCAAGAATCACGAACATGCTCTGGCAACGCTCGATATTCTGGAAGGTAATCTTCTGTTTGCCGAAGGCCGGCCGCACAAAGCCCTCACGGTATTGCAGCGGGCTGAACTCAGTCAAGCACAAACGCCCGGTTTGCAGCAACTCATCGGGCAGTCCTACCTTGCCGTGCGCAACTGGCGTGATGCGGAAAGAGCATTTATCCGCGCACTTGCTCTTGATCCCGACAATGCAGTTGCTCACCACGGACTGGCTGTTGCGCTGCTCCGGCAGGACAAAATTGAACAGGCTATTGATGAGGCGCTCAATGCTGTAGGGCTGCTGCACCATTTCCCTGCCGCACACTATAACTTAGGCGAAGCACTTATGAAAGCCGGTATTTACGAACGTGCCGTGGATGCTTTCAGTCTTACTGTGCATTTGCAACCCGGAAACAGCAGGGCACATCAGTGGTTGGTGCAGTTGTATGAAAACCACCTCAGCAATCCCGGGAAAGCCGAATATCACCGCAACTTTATCCGCGATCACATCAGCCGAACGATTTACATTGTTTCCGGTTTGCCGCGCTCAGGTACATCTATGCTGATGCAAATGCTTCGCGCAGGCGGTGTCGAAACGGTTACTGATGATAAACGGTTGAGCGATGAGCATAATCCGCAAGGCTATCTCGAAGATGACCGCGTAAAACGTTTGCATCTCGATAATACCTGGCTCAAAGATGCCGAAGGAAAAGTGATTAAAGTTGTAGCGCCCCTGCTGCAATTTTTACCGCAGGGATTCAGCTACAAAATCATCTATATGCACCGCGATCTGGGCGAAATACTTCAGTCGCAACTGAAAATGCTGGGACGCGGCGGAGAAGGCAAAACGTTCCCTGCCGGATTGGCCGACGGTGTTTCAAAGCAAGCCGAAAAAGCACAGTCGTGGATGAAAGCACAGCCCAATGTGGCAACCCTTGAGCTGCATTACCGTCATATCATCGAAGATCCGCAGGATACTGCTTATCGCATTGCTTCATTTATTGGTCAGCCGCTGGATACAGAGGCTATGGCAGCTGCGGTGAATGCAGATCTTTACCGGAACAAATTGGAAGTATAGTTACCGGCAACTATGTGAAAACAGAAAACCGCCGGGATTTCAAATTTTAACAGAATTAAAATCATATTAATAATTACAAACTTAAAGAGATGAATTCAAGTTTACGCAAAAAACTCAAAGCGTACTCGCTCGCCGCAGGTTCGCTAACTGCCGCTGCTGTGCAAGGTCAAATTATTTACACTGATATTTCTCCGGATGTAAATCTGAGCGGACCTTCGAACTACAACCTCGATATGGATAATAATGGCCAGCCCGAGTTGCAGTTTATATTTTATACTTATGCAGATTCTTTCAGCAGTACAACACTCAACTATCAGGTTATATTTAACAGTACTGCAACACTTGGAAATCTGTATCAGAATATGATTCCGTTTCCCACAGCGCTGAACAGTGGCGACAGTATTCGTCCGGCGGCACCCGACTGGCGGGATACATCAATTTTAAATGGTTACCAATACCTTGCTGTAGTATCTACTTACGGCAGTCAGACAAACACATTCGGCAACTGGCTTGGTGTAACAGACAAGTATGTGGGTATCCGTTTCAATATTAACAATCAACCGCATTACGGCTGGATTCGCCTCACGGTTGGGGCAACTGCTAATCAGATTATTGTTAAGGATTTTGCATACCGCACTGCGCCGGGTATCGGTCTCACAGCCGGACAAACAACACTTGTAGGTGTGAGCGAAACAACGACAAGCGTTCCCAGCATTCATGTTTTCGATCATACGTTGTTTGTAAATCTCCCGGCTGAAAGTGCGTTGGGCGGAACCCTTCAGGTATATAATTCAACCGGGCAATTGGTAAAAACCGAGAGCATTTCAGATTCAGCTATGCGCATCAGTGCAGGCGATCTGGCTTCCGGTGTTTACCTCGTTCAGCTTACACAACCCGACGGAAGCACGGTAACACGGAAGATTTATCTCTGAGAATTTTCGGATTTTCATGAGTTCGGGTTAGTAAGTAACAGGTAAGTTTCCTATTTTTGAAAAAAAAGAATCCCATGGATAAAGCCTTACAAAAGAAACTTAAAAGTTATTCGCTTACAGCTGGTACACTGACTTTGGCAGCCGCGGCCAATGCTCAGATTAATTATACTGATATTAGCCCTGATCAAACAGTAGCCAACAACACACCATTTGCATTAGATATGAATGGTGATGCTACCAGTGATTTTGATTTCAATGGTTTGCTTTATCAGGACTCGTTAGGCATTTATGGATACTCATTAATTAATTTGCCCACTACCAATGGAATACTTGGGCAGTTGTTTATGAGTACCGTACCGTTATGTTCGGCGCTCAATGCCGGCGACAGCATTAGTCCTACAGCAACCGATTGGCAGGCAGGAAGCGTTAATGGTGGTCTTCAGTACATGGCTGCTGTTGCTTCTACTGGTCCTTCATACGGTAGCTGGGGTGGGCAAAATGATAAGTACTTAGGTGTGCGTTTCACCGCCGCCTCACAAACACACTATGGCTGGATTCGTTGTTCGGTGAGTGCCGACGGAAGTATAATTACGATTAAAGATTATGCTTACAATGCAACTCCCGGTGTTGGACTTACAGCCGGTCAAACCAATTCAGTAGGTGTAGCTGAAAACACTTCGGCTATTTCGCAAATACACGTTTACGACCGGACATTGTTTGTTAGCCTCACAGCACAAAATGTTGTTGGCGGTACAGTTCAGATTTCTGATATTACCGGCAAGGTTGTACGCACAGAAGCAGTTACAGAGCCTTCAATGCGCTTTAGCCTTGGTGATCTTTCAACCGGTGTTTATCTGGTTCAGTACATCCAAAACGATGGAACAACAGTAACCCGTAAGATTTACCTGTAGTCTTTTTACTTCATTCAAAAGAGCATCTGTTTTGAAAAAAGCAGGTGCTTTTTTTGTGCTGTTGGTTCTGATGAAACTGATTAAGCTTTTAATGATCGGGGAATTGTTTACTTTTATCATACAAAACCCATTACATGAGCACTTCTACACGTAAAGACAAACTCAAAGCCTATTCAGCAGTAGCCGGAGCTTTAACAGCAACAGCAGGCGGCCTGAATGCACAAATCGTTTATCGCGATATTACGCCTGATTTTATTGTAACAGATACGGCGCAGTATCGGCTGGATATGGATCTCAACGGAACCATTGATTTTACATTTCAGACACTTGATTCAACAATAACTGCTTATTCGCTTCCTGCACAGCTTGCGCTGGCGAATTGCGAACTTCCGCCGGCTTCGGGGATTGCAGGTTTTGTATATCAAGCCTATCCGTTTGCAGATACACTGGCAATGGGTGATATGATTGATGTTGGCTCTACCTGGAATCCGCAGTATGCAAACAACGGAGCGCATGTGCTGGGGGCTTATGCTGCCAGTCTTGGTGCCTTTGGCGAGTGGCTTGGCGCATCCGACAAATACATGGGCGCACGCTTCGTCATCAACAGTCAGATTCATTATGGCTGGGTGCGCCTCAGTGTAAGTGCCGGTGCTGATACTATTATTGTTAAAGATCTTGCTTACAACCAAAACCCGAATCTCGGCATTGGAGCCGGGCTTACAGTTGGCGTTAATGAAGGCACTCCTGTTTCACCGGTAAGTGTGCATACGTATGACGGAGCATTGTTTGTGGCTTTTACACAAACCCCGCAAGAAGCTAGAATTTCGGTTTATAATGCAACCGGTCAGCAAGTAATTATGCAGGAAATAAACGATGCATCAACACGTATTGACATGAACGGACTATCTACAGGATGTTATTTCGTTCGTGTTGAAAATGGCACAGAAGTTTCAACAACAAAAATTTATCTGCGCTAAGAAAATATATTGCAAAATTACAGACGGCTGTTTCAAAACTGAAGCAGCCGTTTTTATTTAAAATGCTTCACCGATGGTGAGATAAAACCCGGAACTGTTGTACGTTCCCCGGCCATAATCGAGCCTAACATTGATATGCTCTTTTTTGTCGAGCGTAAAGCGCAAACCAAGTCCGTATGTGAAGCGTGTGTTATTCAGCGCGAGGTGTTCAACCTTATCAGCTACAATGCCCGCGCCTCCGAAAGCCACAGCCCCAAAGCGTTTCCAGATTTGCTGCCGCCATTCGGTTTGCAGGAGCACCAGATTATTATCGCGGAACCGGCCTTCGTAAAATCCCCGCATTCGTTTGGTGCCGCCCATTAAGGCCATCAGGTTAAACGGAGGTTGTCCCTGGTTAAAATCTGCAATTGCATTAACAGCTACAACCGATGATGGCAGCGCTTTTGTGTAATATGCAGCATCAACTAGCAATCGATTAAATGAATACTCGCTGCCAGTTGTTTTGCTGAATGTTTGAAAAGAGGATTCAATCAATACACCTTTGGTGGGAAAAAACACACTGTTCCTGGTGTCGTAATTTATGACTAATCCGGGACCGGTAACACGACCGCCATTACTGCCAGATACAGTGTTTGAAATAAGTTGTTTGCCTTGCTCCAATTCAGTGAGTTTCCAGTCTTCAAACCACCAACGCACACCTGCATATAATCCGGGGCTAACTCTTCGTAAAGCGCTAAGGCGCACACGGGGAAAATCAACTGCATAACGTTCCTGATAGTCGGGAGCCTGTTCATTACCAACTCCAAAAAAGAAAAAGTTATATCTGTACCAGCCAATTTCGCCATACATGTTATACAGTCCGTTTTTGGGGAAAAGCTGAAAAGGTAAATACAACAGCAGTTGTTTGTTTTGCGTAACAGCAAAACCAATATTTACGCGAGATGGCCGGGCTTGTGTACTGTCACTTTTAAAGCGAAAAGAATATATACCAGCTCCGCCAACTCCGAAACGAGTTTCAGGTAAATAAAACAAAACCGGAAACCCATAAAAACGATTACGTTTTACTTTTTTAGTCGTGTCAACAGATAATGAATCCGTATTTCCGGCACTAATTTTTAACGCACTTAATAAGGTTAGTGATATGATAATTAGAGCTTTATTGAAAAGCATAGCAAAATTGTTGATGTGTTCAGCTTAGTACTTACGATCTAAAAATGATTATGGTTTTCATCAAATCCGGATTTTACAGATTTGCGTATATTTCAAATCATATAAACAGATCGATATGAAAACCTACTACAACCCGGAAGACCTGAAAAAGTTTGGCAATATTGCTGATTTTGAGCCCAATCTGGCTAAGAAATTCTTTGATTATTACGGAGAAGTATTTAAAGAAGGAGCTCTTACTGCCCGCGAAAAATCGCTCATTGCACTTGCTGTTGCACATGCTGTTCAATGTCCGTATTGTATTGATGCTTATACATCAGATGCACTCGAAAAAGGATGTGATGAAGCCCAGATGATGGAAGCCGTTCATGTTACAGCTGCTATTCGCGGAGGCGCATCGTTGGTGCATGGTGTACAAATGATGAACAAGTACAAAGAACTTTCGATGTAACGGATTTCCCGTTAAAGCCTATGACAAAATCATTGCTTGCCCGCCACAGCGATCTTTCCAATACGCAGCGGCAAATACAGGTGCTCAGTGAAAGCATTCCGTTCGGTAACGAGCCGCATGCTTTTACTACAAAGTTGCGTGAAAGCAATTTGTTTCCGCTCAAACCCACACCCATCGAAATTTTTCAGGTGAATGTGGGTAAAATGTGCAATCAGGTTTGCAAGCATTGCCACGTTGATGCCGGCCCCGACCGCAAAGAAATAATGACCCGCGAAACCATGCAGCAATGTTTGGATGCGGTGAAACTGAGCGGTGCACATACGGTTGATTTAACAGGCGGTGCTCCTGAAATGAATCCTGATTTCCGGTGGTTTGTTGAACAGCTTTCTGCACTCGGCAAAAAAGTAATTGTGCGCTGCAACCTCACTATCATTGTTGCCAATCCCAAGTACAACGATTTGCCGGAGTTTTTCAAAGCGCACAATGTAGAAGTGGTTTCATCACTTCCTTATTTCTCAGCTGTGCGCACCGATTCGCAACGCGGTGAAGGTGTTTTTGAGCGTTCAATTCGCGCACTCAGTATGCTCAATGCTGTTGGATACGGAATGCCGGAGACAGGACTCACACTTAATCTTGTGTACAATCCTTCCGGCGCATTTCTCCCAGCCGATCAGGCCGGATTAGAACATGAGTTTAAGCTCAAACTTCGTAAGGGCTGGGAAATAGAATTCAATAGCTTATTTGCAATCACTAACCTTCCCGTTAGCCGCTTTCTCGATTATCTGATCGAAAGCGGGAACTACGAATCATATATGGATAAGCTTATTGCAGCCTACAATCCGTCGGCGGCGAGCAATGTAATGTGCCGCAATACGGTTTCTGTAAGCTGGGACGGTTATCTGTACGATTGCGATTTCAATCAGATGCTGGAACTGAAAGTAGAAGCGCCCGGCTCGCAGCATGTTTCAGAATGGAATTCAGAACAACTTGCCGCACGCAGCATTGTAGTCAATCAGCATTGTTTTGGCTGCACAGCCGGTGCCGGTTCAAGTTGCGGCGGTACTGTGGCCTGATCTGACTATATTCGCCCTGAGCTCAAGAAATAAGAAGTATGCAGCCCAAACAGGCACTCATTATTTTTCAGAAAAATGCCGACTTCGGCAAAGTGAAAACACGTCTGGCAAAAACTGCCGGACCCGATGAGGCATTACGGATTTATAAATTACTTACGGCTCAAACTCACAAAGCAGCTTCTGCATCAACTGCTCAGAAATGGTTGTTTTACAGCGACCGTTACGAGCCTGATTTCGAAAATAACCGCAGTTACGAAATTCGTGTGCAGCGCGGCGATGATCTCGGTCAGCGTATGTGCAATGCATTTGCCGATGTTTTTGCAGCAGGTGCCGAACAGGCTGTGATTATTGGTACAGACTGCCCCGGACTCCATCCGGAAATCCTTCGCGAAGCATACGCAGCACTTGAATTGTACGATGTTGTTGCCGGTCCTGCTGCCGACGGCGGTTATTATTTGCTGGGCATGAAACGATTGTATGCCGCATTGTTCACCAACAAAAACTGGAGCACAGAAACTGTTCTTGCAGATACGCTGCACGATGCAAAACTACTCGGCCTGATGAGCTACCAGCTTTCTGTACTCAGCGATGTGGATACTGAAGAAGATTGGAATGCACACGCACATCTCATCAGCAACGCATGAAGCTGAGCGTAGTCATACCTGCATTGAATGAAGCGACGCATATAGCCCGCCTCATTACTCATCTTCAGAATAATGCAGATGAACGTTTGCAGGAAATTATTGTTGCCGACGGAGGCAGCAGCGATGGAACAGCCAATATAGCAGAACAGGCAGGAGCAAAAGTTATCTGTCTGCCAGTGCAAAGTCGGGCGGCGCAGCAGAATGCAGGCGCAGCAGCAGCAACAGGTGATGTACTTTACTTCGTACATGCTGATGTAATTCCGCCGGCAAGTTATCTTGACTCAATTGAATCCGCATTGCGGAAAGGCTTTGAAATAGGAGGCTGCAGACAAAAATTCGAAAGCAAAAATTTCATGCTTCGAATTAATGCATGGTTCACACGTTTTAACCTTCCCTTTATGCGCGGCGGCGATCAAACATTGTTTATCTCCGCAAAAGTATTTCAGCAGCTTGGCGGGTTTGATGAAAAGTATGTGATCATGGAAGAATATGATTTGATGCGTCGCGCACGTAAGCACTATAATTTTGCGCTGCTGCCGTGTGCAACTGTTACTTCTGCCCGCAAATACAATAAAAACAGCTGGGTGCGTGTGCAACTTGCCAATGCCCGCGCCGTGTATCAGTTTAAGCGTGGTGTTGATCCGCGTGTAATTCGTGATACCTATAAAAACTCTCTAAACTGGTAATTCATCAATAGCTCTGAAAATGTCGTCAACCAAAACTTATCTCGAAACCACTAAAAATGTTTATCGTGATGCTGCACTTAAACCTGATGTTGGTTTGTGCTGCACAACAACACCAGTATGGCAGTTGCCCGATCTGAACATGCCCAAGAAAATGCTGGAAATGAATTACGGCTGCGGAAGCACGGTTAATCCGCGTGATCTGGTTAACAATCCTTCAATACTTTATGTTGGTGTTGGCGGCGGAATGGAGGTGTTTCAGTTTTCGTATTTCAGTCGCCGTGCCGGTGGTGTTATTGGTGTTGATGTGGTGGATGAAATGATGGATGCCTGCCGCGAAAATTTGAAAGAGGCAGAGCGCACGAATGAATGGTTTAAAAACGATTTTGTTGATCTGCGAAAAGGCGATGCTTTAGCTTTACCGGTTGAAGACAACTCAATAGATGTTGCAGCGCAAAACTGCCTCTTCAATATTTTTGATACAGAAGATTTAAAGAAAGCGCTTCGCGAAATGTACCGCGTATTGAAACCGCATGGCCGTCTTGTTCTTTCTGATCCGACCTGCGAAACCGCAATGCCCGACGCGCTTAAAAACGACGAACGTTTACGCGCACTTTGTCTGAGCGGCGCACTTCCCCTCAACGAATACATAAAAATGATTACTGATGTAGGTTTCGGGACAATTGAAATTCGTGCAAAACGTCCTTACCGAATTCTGGATCCGAAGCATTACAACACAGATCAGCTTATCTACATTGAAAGCGTTGAAGTATGTGCAATAAAAGATCCGATGCCGGCCGACGGCCCTTGCGTGTTTACCGGGAAAACCGCTATTTATTTTGGCGATGAAGAGTGTTTCGACGACCGCAAAGGACATACGCTGCTGCCCAATCAGCCATTAGCTGTTTGCGATAAAACTGCGGGAGCATTGGCATCGCTCGGGCGGGAAGATATTTTTATTTCAGGATCTACTTTTTTCTACGATGGCGGCGGTTGCTGCTGATAAATTTCTGTCAATATGAATTATCAGGAACAGGTTAATGCAGCCGTAAGTTTTTTGCAGGCACGCGGCATTGATGCACCCGAAGTTGGAATTATTCTTGGAACCGGACTTGGAAATCTGGCAACCGAAATAGTTCCGGAAATAGAAGTGCTTTACAGCGAAATTCCAAATTTCCCGGAAGCAACAGTAGAGTTTCATGCCGGCAAGCTGATCTACGGAACATTGTCGGGCAGAAAAGTTTTGGCTATGAAAGGCCGCTTTCATTTATACGAAGGCTACACGATGCAGCAGATTACATTGCCCGTTCGTGTCATGAAACTGCTGGGTGTAAAATGGTTGTTTATTTCCAATGCGGCCGGGGGCATGAATCCTGCGTTGAAAAAAGGCGATCTCATGCTTATCGACGATCACATTAATTTTCAGCCGGGCAATCCGCTGATCGGTCATAATGTTGAAAGCTGGGGGCCTCGTTTTCCGGATATGAGCCGCCCGTATTCGCCTGTGCTGAATCAGCATTTGCACACTGCGGCAGCAGAGAATAATATCAAATTGCAGCAAGGTGTATATGTTTCTGTAACCGGCCCCAATCTCGAAACCCGCGCCGAGTATCGCTTTCTGCATCGCATCGGTGCTGATGCAGTAGGTATGAGCACAGTGCCGGAAGTAATTGTTGCCAACCATTGTGGTTTGCCTTGTGCAGCAGTTTCGGTAATTACTGATGAATGTGATCCTGATACCTTGCAACCGGTTGATATTTCCGAAATTATAGCTGTTGCGGGCAAAGCAGAATTAAAACTAACCGCAATTATTAAACGCGCAGTTGAATTACTGTAAATACTGCTAAAGTCCGCGCATCTCCTCAACAAGGTTTAGCCAATTGTTGAGGAGATGTCTTTTTACAGGTTTCTGAATAAATCCGATTGCCCCGAAATCATTCTGAGAAATAATATGCTGCATTTCTTTTGCTGATGACATGAGCAAAAGAGGAATGCTTTTGCTGCTAAATTGTTTGAGCAATGTGCCAAATACTAATCCCGAAATCTGCGGCAGAATAATATCACAGATGATAAGGTCGTAATTTCTGAACTCTATTAATTTCAATCCGTCATAAGCATCACAAGCAGCTTCTGCAGAATGTCCTGCGCGTTCAATTTCAAAGTATAAAGCTCTGCGGGTCAGCGGATCATCGTCTATTATCAATATGTTCAACATCTTTTCACTCCTTTCTGTTTCTTAAAATTACGAAGCAGAAAAAGAAAGTGCGGTTATTTTCGGCAGGATGCCGGAAATGAACGGCTGCCGGGAAATGTGTTGCGGTTTTAGACTGGATTCAGTTCAGTTATGGTTTGTTCGAAAGCAGGATTCTGCACCTTCCCGCGATAAAATATTTCGTTCAAAGACGTAAAGATGCAACGATTTTTGTTGAGTATATGAGATTTATTGTTCGGTCTATGAACGCCAAATGTTGGCTGTTGTCTTTTATCCTGATATAATATCGATTACTCTGATGATTGGAAGTGTGTTGAATCAATCATTGATTATTAGCGATGAAATATTTCGCGCAAAGACGAAAAGGCGCAACGATTTTTGTTAAGTAATGAGATTTATTGTTTGGTTTATGAACGCCAAATGTTGGCTGTTGTCTTTTATCCTGATATAATATCGATTACTCTGATGATTGGAAGTGTGTTGAAT
>JBKDHA010000005.1:0-21685 GCA_046335555.1 Bacteroidota bacterium | reverse complement strand
CGAATTCATGCGCCGGTGTTTCGGGCGCGAGAATTTTGGTGCAAACAAAAGAAAACATTAACCAACAAAATAATTTGAATTATGAATAACGAGGAAACCATGAATAAGATCAGAAGCTATTTTTCTAAACCAATTGCACATACAGGAAAACGCCTAATCGACCGCTTTCTTCCTCCCGATGCAATTTTGTTTTTATTCGAGAAAGAAAAAGAACTTTCTATACAGCTAGCTGCGGAGAGAACCAAAAAAGACGATGATTATGTGGTGATTGAAATTTCAAGTAATGAACGGTGGACATATATTTTTCAGCTATTACTCGATAAAATCGCCAAACGATATTCTCCTGGCCGGTATTGTGCTTCTTTTAAAGATGAAGATGCTGCGATTTTAACAATCTGCACCCAACTTACAAGTTTGAGGTTTTAATTTTTGTGTGGCTATCTGTTATCGCAGAAAGTATCGCAGAAAGAAAATTGTTTTCGCAGAAAATAGCGAAGAAGGAACTCAGCAGGAATTGATTATCTCAGAAATCAACGCAGTAAGTAAGCAGAGATAGGCAATGAATTGGGCTTTTCTCTACCATTTATCACGCTAAATCAATACGCATATGTTATCGAAAGAAAGAATCAACCAGTTTAAAAACGTATTCAGCCAGAATGCGGCTCAGCTTCGTGTAATATTGGAAGAACGTCAGGCTGAAATTGAACGCGAAACCGGTGTTAAGCCTACGCTGGAGGAATTGTTTGCTGAAATCAAAAACGGTGTAGCGCAGAGTTTTCATACTTCTGAAATGCCTGCACGTAATTTGTTTCCACAAGGATTGCCGGGCATCAGGCTTGAAGGTGTGTTGGGGTATTTCATCCCCGATATTCCGCTGCTGCTGCAAATTCCAGATTGGGAATATGGGTTTTACCCCAAAAGTTTAAGTGAGCAAGAAATCGAAAGCCTCACCAATTTATATCTTGATTTACGATTCCAACGATTGAGCCATCAGTTGCCGGGCAGGCTGGCTATTATTGCCTGTAATGAGGAAATTGCTGAAGCCGACTTGTTTGCTCAAATTGGTTTGCCGGATGATGAGCAGGAATTGATGGATTTCTTTGAGGTGGAGGAAAATCCAAGTACTACTCAGGTAAATGTGGTTGAAAAGCTGGCTGAGCTTTATGGTCAACAATACGGCCTTAGCTGGATTTTAAACAACGAGCCGCCCACCGGAACAGCATTATTACGCGCTAGATGGACTTCCGGCTTTGCGTTGTCTTCGCTTTGGTGGAGTAAAACCGGTGGCAGTCTGGCTGCAAACCATCAGCTCGGAAATCCTTCTGTTTATCCTCATGGTGTAATTGACAAAAAGCTGAACTGGTTGTATCATTTGCCCAAGTTCAAAAAGCTTTCTTCATCGCTGCATGGGCGTATGGATATTATCTGCCGTATTGAGTTATTGAGTCGTGAGCAAATGTCCGATGAACTGGAACTTGATGAGGAGATTTTAGATCATCCGGAAGAACACCACGAGGAGATTGTGGAACAGTTGCTCTTTCGCTTTGGCGATGAGTATGGCGCGCTTTGGCTGGCATACGGTCTTTGTGGTCTCGATGAAGCTTTTGTATATCAGGAACTGTTAGACAATCATGCTTTCTTGCGTCAGGTGCCTGCGTTGTTTCGTAAAACGGGGCGAACTTATATCTCGTATGCTGCTGCGAAGGCTGAAAATCGTTTTTCGGAGGAGAAGCGGGAATGTGTGAATTGTGGTAATCCGGTGAAAGGGCGTATTGATAAGCAGTTTTGCTGTGGGGCTTGTCAGCGGATTTATTATTACCACAAGCAAAACGGGCAGGTGTTGGAAGGGATTTCGTCGCGTAGTTCGGAAGATGAGCAGGAGGTTGAAGATGTGAAGCCTGAGCCCAAGGTAAAATCGGGTTTGGAGGAATTTATGGATGGGCCTATCGGGCAAATAGCTTCGGGCGTAGTTAAAGCTTTTGTGGATCGGGGGATGAATGCGTTGGGCGATGAGTTGTTTGGGGTGAAAAAAGATAGCTCAAATTAAATTATTATAACTATGATTAGTATTAAAAGTTATAATTCAAAGGTACATTGAAGCATTATCATTAACTTTATGGAAAGGCATAACCACCATGAAGTCTGTTTTTTTACTTATTCTAGGGATACTTTCAGGAATAGTATCTTTCGCTCAACCCCTTTCCGGCATATACACTATTGGGGGGACTACACCAAATTATCTAACAATAACTGCCGCCGCTAATGCCCTGATTACGAATGGCATTAACGGGCCTGTTACATTTAATATTAGGAATGGAAATTATAATGAAACTGTATTAATTACGACCATTACGGGGTCTTCTGCTGCAAACACCGTTACTTTTCAATCTGAAAGTGGGGATAGTTCTTTGGTTTTACTTACTAGCCCTGTAAATGCGATGCAATTAAGTTATGTGTCGTTTATTAATTTCAAAAAAATGACATTTCGCTCATCTTCTACAAGTGGCAACATAGGACTCGCAATACAATATGGTCACAATTTTAGCATCGAGAACTGTGTTTTTACAAGAGTAGCTGTTAATCAGTTGCCCAGCGGTATAAGTTGCTTACGACTTGACTCTAACATAACAATCAAAAAATGTCGATTTACAAATTTGTCAACAGGAATTAATTTATACGATGACAGTTATCCATACACACCCAATGTTCTGATTGAATACAATAGTTTTTCATCCAATACAGATGGCATTTATCTCTCACAAATTGGTTTGACTACAATCCGTTATAATAATTGTGTTAGTGGAGATGCCCTAACCCTATTAGAGACAAACATAGATGAGATTCATCATAATATTTTCCAGTCTCCTGGTGGTCAGTCTGCTGTATTTCAATTCTGCTGGGGAACTCCATCCAACTGGGCAAAGATTTACAATAATACATTTGCATCCAATAACACTTCGCAAATAACCAATACGTGTGTAGCATTAGCGGGCTTTGACTATGGCGAGTTTTATAACAACAGTGTTTATTACAATGCAACCTATAACTATCAGGCTGCCTTTCAAGCAGGTAATCTTGATACAGTCCGCATTTACAACAACATTTTTATGAATGCCGGTGCAGGATATGCATACTGGTTACAAACCAATATTTATGGGTTTTGGTCAGACAACAATGTCATTTTTACTAACGGTACACAGATTTCATCTAATGGAGTTACTACGCCTTCACAATTCCAGGCACTTTACAATACCGATTATAATTCCTTGTTTGTAAATCCGCAATATGTGAATCCGCTAACGAATCTGCGCCCAACAAATCCACTTATTGACGGTCTCGCAGTTTCAACCTCCTGGATTACGGATGATTTTACAGGTGTGCCCAGACACCCTCAATATCCTGATCCGGGGGCGTATGAATTTTCAGTTGTTCCCAATGTTAGTTTAGGTGCTGACATCACGCAGTGTGGGGGAACCGCAATGCTGAATGCAGCAAACAATGGTTCGTATTATCTCTGGAGTACCGGTCAGACCACGCAAAGCATCAGCCCTTCAATTTCAGGAACGTACTGGGTAGATGTAACTAACTTAGCTGGAATCGATCGTGATACCATTAATGTTACTATCCATTCGCTCCCAGTGGCAAATGCAGGTACTAACAATTCATTTTGCATTGGCGGGAGTGTTTCTTTAAATGGATCAGGAGGAACAAGTGCTGTTTGGCAACCAGTTTTGGGGCTGAGCAACTCGACAGTTTATAACCCGATTGCCTCGCCGGGCAACACAACCACATATACGTTAACGGTTACAGATGGCAACAACTGCCAGGCTCAGGATTCGGTATTGATTACGGTGCATTCATTACCGTCAGCCAATGCGGGAAGTCCGGTTTCCTCTTGTATTGGTGATTCAGTAACCCTCAGCGGGAGCGGGGGGGTAAACTGCAATTGGTTTCCTGCATCCGGGCTTAGCGATTCGACAAGTTGCAATCCAGTTGCGACCACCACCAGTTCTACCGCTTTTGTACTGGAGGTAACAGATGCCAATGGATGTACCGATCGTGATACTGTGCAGGTCATAGTAAATCCACTGCCAACTGTAACCGTATGTTGTGACGATACGATTTGCTTCGGTGATACGATTTCAATAACAGCCGGAGGAACAGCAACTGCGTACAACTGGATTCCTGCAACTTATCTAAACAACACAAACATCCCAAATGTCCAAGCATGGCCCGGAAGCAGCATTACCTATACAGTTTCAGGAACAGATGGAAATAACTGTAGCAATACATCAACTGTAAGCGTTACCGTGAACCCGCTTCCATTAACACCTATGATCTTGCAAAATGGCGGCACTTTAAGTACAAACGCGATTGGTATTTTACAATGGCTGCTGTATGGAGTTCCGATTCCCGCAGCAGATAGCAGCAGTTATGCCCCCATACAAACAGGTGATTATTCTGTTTCGGTAACAGATTCCGTTACTAATTGCAGCAGCTTGTCTGCAAACTACTTTTTCAATTCAGTTGGACTGAATAATGTAGCTAATACTCAGGCACAGACTTTATACATAAATGGATCTCAACTGCTTATTATTTCAGGTATTGCAGCAGGTAATTACCAGATTAACTGCTTTAATCCGAAGGGGCAACTGGTTTTTGTAAAAAGCTTTGTACACAGTTCCGAGCAAACTACATTGAGTGTTTCTCATTTAAGCGATGGTATGTATTTTATTCATTTACACAGCGAACAGGGTTACCAGAACGTTTTACGGATAATGGTGTTGGGGAATAGGTAGATATTATATTTTCAACAATTTTGCATTTATTTTCATTTATTGTATATCATTTACTTGACCTGTGCGTTATACAATCACAAACGCGAAGTTATGTTGAAAAATAAAAAATGTTAAAAACTTGATTCCGTTTTTTTTATGTTGTAATTTAGTCACAACTCCAAGAAAAAGAAATGCATAATAGCCCCAAATCCCCAATAATATTCTTTCTCTAGGCCATTTATGGATTTGATATTGGCATATTGACTTCTTGGTATTCATCAGATTTCTAAAATCAGGCTTTGTTGCCCTGCGGGGATAGCTTTGTCTGGAATAAAAAGATCATGCTATGCCGACAACTGTTTTCTATCCATCTTTATCAAATCTCCTCCCTATAGACCGTATTCCTGCATCACTCGGTGGTGTTAAAGACGGCATTGAAAATATTTTTGATAAGTTCTTTTATAAAGACCTGATTGTAGAAAAGAGTGCTTCTGGTGATGCGGCTTTTTATAAACTGACGTTGGTTGTTTATAACCGCCTTGGGTTCGAAATTCCAGGAACAGGCGTTACGATTTGGTTTAATCGTCCTGCAGATAACAATAACCCAACAGATGTCAGTAATTCCGAAATTCCAATTTCACTGAATTATCGGTTAGAGATATTGAAATATGTCCGCTCTTTTTCTCAATCTACTTTTTCAGGAGACGCATCTGCATTTTTTGAATTATTTTTAGAAATTGCGGATGCTGATCCGCATGAGTTAATACGAGAACTGATCAGTGTTTTTATTAATGACACTGACCCGATTCAGAAATTTGTTACTGATTTCAATACGAAATATGCTGTCAATCCGCAGCCCGGGCAGACATTTTCGGCGCTTACTATATCTACTGATCCGAACCTTGACAAATACCAGGATTTGTACCGTCAAATGGAGGATCAGGATTTCGATCTATCGCTTGGCATTTTTACAGATTATATCAATACACTGAATTCATTTGACGGAATATTCGACAACATTAAGGTGCTTTTTGCAAGCTGGCTTGGTGAAGTTAGTCTTGATGAATTCAAAAAAATTCTCATCCCCCAATTCACCGTATCAATTGATAATATTACAATTGGGATAGAATTTCCTGCAGATATTTTCCGCGAAATAGATAATACTGCTAATCCTCCAGTTCCCTATAGTCCGGACAGGGGTTCATTAGTTACAGTAAACCTGGGTAGTATTAATTATAGTAATGAGAGCGGGTTTGAGTTCAACAATCAAAACAATTTCAGCTTTCCGCTTTCCGAATTTATGCGAACTGGCTTCTATTTCGATGTTGCTAACATGAAACTGGATTTCAGCCGTACAAAAAATATTCCAGAAGCAATTGCTGATGGCCGTCCGACTGATTTTATTGGTGTTTACATTGAGCAGGCCGATTTGTTTTTCCCCGCTTCCTGGAACCCGGATAGCGGTTCTACAGCTGTTTTGCGCATAAAAAACATGCTCGCCGGAACGGGCGGTGTAAGCGGTAAAGTATTACTTGAAGCTGTTAACCCGAACGATCCAAATCCTCCCGTTTTCATGGGCACATTCGGAACCGGATTTGCTTATACTATTGATACATTCAACCTGGAAGTTCAACAGAATGCTTTTGTTACCTCCGAAATACAAGGAACGCTTACTGTTCCTGGCTTCCAAAATACGGTAAACCAGGGGCCTGTTACAATGGATATTGATATAAATCTCTATGCCGGAGGTGAGTTTGATATTACGACAGTGCCACAGCAAAATGCACCTATATGGGAAATCGCGAATGTATTGCAGATAAAAGTAAACAGTGCTGCAATGGGGAGGAAAAACAACCGCTTCTACATCGGTGTAAGCGGCGAAATTGATTTTATAGCTAATCTGCCTGGAAATCTGGGAAATATTTTACCAAAAGGCGTAGAAGTAAAAAAGTTAATCATTTGGGACGATGGGCAAATTGAGTTTGAAGGGGGAACGCTTATACTGCCGAATGCAGTAGCTTTAAAAGTAGGCCCGGTAAAACTTGCTGTAACAGCCCTTTCAATGGGTTCTTATGAAGGCAATGGCAGAAAATACCGCTATGTCGGTTTTGATGGTGGTATCAGTGTTTCTCCCGGAGGGGTTGATGCCCGAGCCAATGGTGTAAAAGTCTTTTATTCGGTTGACGGGGTACAGCCTTTCGATTTGTTTGTCCGGATTGAAGGGATTGCAATTGATCTCATCATACCCGGTAGTGCCAAACCGGAAGATGCTGCAGTTATTTTAAGCGGGTTCCTTTCTATGAAAGAGCCAGACCTCAATGCACCGGGAGGTTCAGATGCAGGTACGGAATACACAGGTAGCGTTGCATTCTCACTGCCCCGTGCGCATATAACCGGAAGTGCCGGTATGCGGCTGCAACCCAAATGGCCAGCATTTTTAATTGATGCCAGCATGGAACTGGCAACCCCGATTCCGTTGGGTTCAACCGGGCTTTCCATTTATGGTTTCCGTGGACTGATTGGTTATCGCTACGTTGCATCGAAAGACCATCTTTATCCGGATTATCTGCCTGAAGATGCTTCATGGTATCAATATTATAAAGTTAAAGTCCCCCCGACCGATAAAGAAGGCATACAGCTGGAGAAATTTACAGGCATGCAGGGATTCTCGCTCGGTGCGGGAGTTTCACTTGCAACCGGAGCCGATCAGGGCAAAGCCTTTTCGAGCAAATTGTTTTTGCTGCTGTCGCTCCCGGAAGTGATGTTGTTACAGGGACAGGGAGCAATTATGCGTGAACGTATTGGGCTTGATACCACACAGGATCCGCCGTTTTCTGCACTGATTTCTGTAACAAAACAATCCATAGAAGCTGCCTTCGGGGTTAATTATAAACTTCCCGAAGAAAGTGGGAAAATCGCAACCGTTGACGGGCTTATCGAACTGGGATTCTTTTTCGGTAATTCATCTGCATGGTATATTAATGTCGGACGTGATCTCCCAGCTGAAAAACGAGTTCGCGCCCGCATCCTTTCGTTGTTTGATGCTTATTTCTACCTCATGCTTTCCTCCGGTGGCATTCGTGCCGGTGCCGGTGCAAGCTGGGCATTCAGCAAGACCTACGGTCCTGTCGGTGTTGAAGCAGGTGCATACATTGATCTGGCTGGTCGTATCAGTTTCAAGCCAAAACAAATTGGCGGTTCTATCCAACTTGGGGGCTATGCAAGGATAAATGTATTCAAGTTCAAAATGGGCTTCAGTATTGCGGCTTCACTTGCTGCCGAAGCACCAAAACCATTTATTGTAACCGGGTCAGTTTGTGTAGCAGTAAATCTGCCCAAACCATTAAAAGATCTTAACGTTTGCCTAGACTTCACATGGACATTTGACGCGTCATTAAATACCGATCCGCAACCGGTGATAGATGACAGCAATATTTCATTGAAGCCGCCCGGAAAGGCACTGAATATGGCAACCAACGAAACGTTTACGTTGCTATATCAAAGCGGTTTGTCAATACCGATACCGGATAGTTCATGGAACAATTACATTGTTCCTATGGATAGTTTTATTGACATTGAATTTGCAAAAAACACACTTCCTGATCAGAGCTCTGCTACAGTAAGTCATTTTGGTGGATATACCTCCGGTGCTGAATACACCGAAATGATTCCACCTCAACGCGGTAAATCTGACCAGGTAAAACACGCTTACGAAGTCAAAAATATTCATATCAAATACTATGATAACGGCTGGCAGGATTATGATCTTTTCGGGGCGTATGTTGATCTGAATGATCCGCTGTTCAGCCAACTAACCGCACCACAACTGGCGCAACTAAAGTATGGTTACTGGCAGAAAGATTCGCCAAACAAGTACAACAAACTGCGTATTCTTGCTCAGCATACATTGAGTTTCCTGCTACAGGGTACCGGAAACATAGTGCCGGAAGAACTTGGAATTACACCAGAAACTCTGTTCTGTGATGAAGTTCCGATTCCAGCGACATGCATCAACTTTGACCCGGTAATTGAACTGCAAAATATTACGTCAGTTCCTGCCGCTGATACACTCTTTTACCGGGGTGTTATGCTGAAACTTTCGGCTGCTCTTGGCGTTGTCATGCCGAAACCGGGATTTAATTTCAATAATGGACTGGCCATAACCAGTTCGAATGAACTGGAAATCATTTTGCCGGAAGCATCCGTATCTGCCTGCCTGTCGCTTTCAGGCAACGATGCCAGCCTAAGCATTGAATATTACAAACGTATTGACACTGGTACGCCAGATAACAGCAGCTTGCCGGTTTATACATGGGATTTAGTTGATACTACTATAGTAACTCCCGCTACACTTGAAGATACAATCTGTTACAACGAGCCCAATGAGCCGATTGATCGGATACTCATCAAAACCGGATATTGTAATAAAGAAACCAATGTTATTACATGCAGCAGCGCACTAACTGTTGAGGCAACTGCACTGGAAGCTTTTCTCAATCGCCTTGTTTCATTAGGACAGCTGTTTACCTCATTTGATATTTATCCTACTTTCAATTCAGAGTATGAAACCTACTTTCAGGGTACAGTTTTATATATGCCAGGATATTTGTCCAGCTCCATTTTATATACGATTCAGATGCAATCACCTACACAGTTGGTTGTCGTTATCAATGATGGTATCTCTTATAACTGTACCATAGTGCTGGAATTACAAACATTTGACAGTCAGTTTGACATTACAGCAATATGGGAGTTTTCAAACCTGCGGGCCGATTCTGATTATGCAGCAACAGGATATAATTATCATTTCCTGGTTGATGCAATTACCGGAAGCGGAACATTTACGATGAAAGGAGAATCATGTTATCCGATAACCAGTTGTATTGCAAGTTGCGATACTTGGTTGCACCAGATATGTTATCTGCCAATAAGTAGCTACGAATATAATCAGACCATTCCTTCACAAACACAGGTAACAGCCGAAAACAATGCAATGCTGGATGGACTGTTGAAAATTACACCACCGGTTTGGCGGCCATATACGGACTTCTTCATACAGGTAGAGACCAAAGACACGATCAGTAACATCAACAATCCGCCATTACCAGTAACATCCTATTATGGATTTGGTTTCCGGACAGCAGGGCCTGTGGGCCATTTCCACGAATATGTGGATGGTGAGTTCATTAATGCCTATAATGAACTGAAAGACGTGGATAAAACGGATCAGTTCAGGTTGGCTAACTTGAAACCATATATTGATTTCAGTACATCGTATCCGAATGCTGATGGCAATATACTTGGAGCAAAACCACTGTTCTATGCAGCTCCTAAACTTTTGTTGTTCTATAAATACGCGCAGGTTTATACAATGCTGCGTAACTGGGCTCCTCTCGGTAATCTTCCGGGAACTGACATTCTTTTCGACGCAATAATTAAAGATCCGGCCGAAGCATTGAATTCACCCGATACTGTTCCGGCGACGTTAACCGATAGCCGAGGTACATTGGCTAATGATTTACAGACATTGGGTAATATGATCGAAAATGGCAATCCATGTTCGGGAATAGATGGGCCATTAGAACCGGCGGGTATTCAAAGCCAAATTGCACTGACCAATCTGCTTCCGGAAAAACTTTATACAGCAATTTATTTTATCAATCAGAAAGCGGATGATGATGTATCACACTGGACAAAACGGGAAGTACATCGTTATCCATTCCAGACTTCACGTTATGCTAACTTTACAGAACAGGTCGAAAGCTATATACTGTCTGATGAACCGGGAAATGAAAAGTATGCCTCGTTTTATATTGATCTTGACCTTACCTCAACCCAAGTAAGTGATATACAGGCTGTGATCAATGGTACTGAAAACCCGGCTGATCCTTTATTGCTTCAGTATGCAAATCCGCTCGACAGGATAATGAACGGGATACTCGCATTGCCGCAACTTGCACCTGCCCAAACAACGGAATTCAATATCATCAGGGATAGAACAAATCGTAACAATATTATAGGAATACTTGTTCGAAATCCGGAACCCTTTAATGATCCTAAACTTCCGTTAAGTGAGCTAAACTCAACCTTAACTCTTTCTGTGAATGGAGGGGCTACGACAGGATATACCACCCTGTTTTCAAAAGACCGGTCGAATATATACATAACAAATGCCGGTTCCAATATATCAACCGGAAGTGCTGCATTTACGCTTACTTATAAACTTTACGATGGTTATACATACATCGTAGTAACCTCAGCAACAGCAACCATCACTATTTAAGCACACTCTACTATGGCAAAAATTGCATTCAATACTTCAGGTATAACCGACTATGTGCAATCGGGTTACCTTCATCTGATGGCTGCCGGTTCTGATGGCAATGACGGTTCATCAACAGGAATTCATTTACGGTGGGGGTTGCAGCATAACCTTGGAGACAAACATTTACCCAAAGGAAACTTGTCTGTAAGCGGAAATTATAGTACCTCAATCGCATACAACAAGGCAAACGATAACGTATCCATCTATCGTTCATCTTATGCAACAAATTCATACCGGACGGAAGTTGACCTGAATACGATTCCGGATGTTATTAACGATTCAGCCTCAGTCCGCGAATGGCAATACACCGGTATTCAGCCTGTTGCTGCTGTCCCTACAATTCAAAATACTATTACACTCCGATTTAAAGATATTGCACAGTATGATTATGTACTTGGTAACTTTGATCCTTCAACTGATCCGCGTGGATTTATCCAAAATTATTTTGGGATAATCGAAGCCTCGGTAGATTCAAAATTATTTTTCTCCGTAAAAATTGGTTTACGGTATACTGAAAATTCTGCAGGTTCTTATTTCAGAAGTGAAGGTATCTCTACTCCTGATACCTATGACGCAGGTGTGCAAATCCTGAGTTGTCGTAAAACAGAAACAAATTCGAATACAACGGAGATCGAACTTCGGGGTGAGAATCTGAATCACATTCGCTTTTCTCATTGTTCGTTCTACCCGGATGTGTTAAAATTTCAATGCTATTATGACTACATTATCGGGACTAACGAAGCAAGTACACCGGGCAACTGGACAAAAGTAGATGACTTTGCATTAACAATAAACAATAATGATGCTAATAGAAGGCTTGAAAATACTGCCATTTTCCAGGTAGATGAAGAATGGCCCCGTTTTTATGGCCGAAACACGAACACCGGAGCTTATACTGTAAGTGTAGCAAATTACCAGGACAAATGGCTGCCGGCTTCATCCCCAGCAAGCGGTATTAAGGCTGCAGTAATTGGCTACCTTGATAAAAGCCGTACAGATGTATTTGCATTGGATTCGCTTGCCGCTGACAATGTAGATGACAATTCACATTACGACATTAGTTATCTGCAGATGCTTAAACTGATGTCTTTGGACTTTCATCTCGCCCGGATGCTTGGTCACGGGCACATAGACAAGGTTACCGAATCTATTCAGTTTATATATGTAGCCGTATATGGAACACTGAAAGATCCGGCTGATGAAACACAAACATTGGCAACGTATCATGCCTTTATGAGTTTGCCAACCAGTAAAACGAATTATCGGTTACCCAAAACGCCGGAAATCAACAGCATTTCGTATGGCCTTAGTGTGTCGAACGGTACGGGAACACCCACACAACTCAGTGATGCCAATGGATACGCCCTATATGATGATGTTCGTTTTGTAAACATTAATAAGGGGGAATACCCCTATGAAAAAGCACCAGGTGTATTTTATGAAACAGCTGAAGAGTTTTTCCTGGCTGATATAACAAAACCGGTTTTATATGGCATCAAATACAAAGAAAACACCGAGTCGGCATGGGATAACCCGGAAATAAGTTCCGATAGTGAGTATCAAGATGCTGCCGGTATTGATGAAGTGATTCCTTTTCCGGAAACAGGAACACCGCTATTCACACACCAGGAAACAGAAGCTGGAACACATGATTATGCAGTTTATGGAATTAACCTGTTTTCGCGGGTTTCTGGACTGAGTAATACCGCTACAACCGATGAAACCGTTTTCCTAAAACGGAATACGTTGCAGCCCCCATCGAATTTTAAAGTGCAATTAGTGCAGAAGGAAAATGTTCCTTTATTGACAACGGCATTCGAGCAAAATCCGCTTCTGGTGAGTATTTTAGGATCAGACAAAACGTTGGTCAGGGCAACTTTTGAGTGGGATGAGGTACACAATATTGCCTATCAGGCAGCCGATAAAGTAGATTTATTTTTCTGCGACCATACTCCGCTTATGGTTCGTGGTGTAATTTCTTCCGTGAGCAATCTCTCGAATAATCGTGCGCAGGTTCAATTGGGTTCGCTTATTATCAACAGCAGCAATCCGGTACAAACAATTATTCCAACCATAAGTGCCGGAGATGTTTTGAAATTTGCTGGTAGTCAGTTGGCCGCAGGGCAACAACTTTTTGAAGTAGAAAGTGTAACGACAAGTGGTAATACTCCAGTTCTTGTTTTGAAGAAAACGCGCCAGACTACATCACAGGAATACCCGATTGGCAGCAATCAGTTTATCACAACTGAAACTTATATTGCTCCTTCCACGGGTGATATGGTTACCGTTGTGGAAAACATGCAACAGATTGCCAATTGGACAACTCACCTTACCAAACAGGTCAACCTAATCGGATTTTCTCCGTTGCATACAGAAACCATAACAATGGCCGATGGTTCACAAAAAACACTTATGATCGGCGGGAAGTATGCGACAGCTACAATCAGCCAGGAGTTTCATATATCAGCACCAAATACACCAACTGGTGTTTACAGAATAACATATCTAAATTACACCTTGCCAGCACATAGCGACAGTGATGTCAGCTGGTACAAAGGTTCAGTTCGGGTACCTTCTGCAACAACTCCTGAGGTAATGAAAAAACTGGAAGTATGGGAAATAAAAAACAATAACGGGAATCTTGAACTTCTTGTGTTTGACCCTGACTTTGCAAATGATCCCATTGTTTTTGGTAGTAATACCAACCGTACCAATGTATATGTCAATTTTCACCCTGGATACAAAGTCTATCTCTATAAAGATGATCAGAATGGAAATAACTTTACAGCAACGGCTATTCTGCCATCTACAGGTTACAGTTCTAAAATAACTTATATGGGTATCCGGTCAATGGATACTTCGCAAACACCTGATCTGTGCTCGCTGATTTCTATCCCTTCTCCATTGATAGCCCGTGAGATTGTAGAACCACTTGCTCCAGCAGCATTGAATGGTCCAACGTATGCAACACGTCCCGATTTTTATGGCAAATCAACATACACGTTTGATGTGCAACTGGACACTACCGGTGGACGCGTTCCATTTGGATTGCAGATTTTACGTGGAAATGATCGCCTCATTCTTGGGACATTGTATAAAGCCGAAACTTTAACCGGGACAACAACAATTTCTGGTGTTTTACAGCAACTGGCAGGACTTACTGGTGATGATGCCGCTTATTACGATCAGCGAATCCTTGATGTGCTTAACGGAAACATCAATACAATAACAGGAACATTCCTTGCCTATGGAAACGGGTCATATGTTTTACCTGATCCGGATAATGATGAACTCGAACTGCCAGATCCGGGTAACCCTACCGAAATGATCACACCGTTTGATGGAAGCTATACACTTTCTGATCTCGTTTCTGGCGGTTTGCTCCAATCCGCAATAGCTCAGGTGTTTTTGCCGCTTACTGAGCAACCTGTTATTTTCCGGTATCTGAAAGAAGGGCGAAAGACATCATCGCGCAAACCGCTTTACCGCGATGAAAACGGACAACTTATTACTCCGGTGTTACCCTCAGACCCGAACTACGATCCTAATGAATACGATCCGTTTCCGATGGCTGTTACTTATGCTGATAGTGGCAATACATTCGTTCGTTTTACGGACTATACACTAGACGGTGCTGCTAACAATATTTACTTCTATTATGCCGTTGAATTTTCAGACATAAGTACATTCAGCCCACGCAGCCCGATTCTTGGTGCCATACATCTTGTAAATGCAGCTCCTGCAGAAGCTCCGCAGATTAAGAAAGTGATTTCACAACGTTTCAATATAGAAGCTGAAACTGTAACAGCTGTCTTATTTGAAATCAACCCCTATCTGCCGTCTGAAGGAATCGGTGAATACCAGATTTATCGGACGATTAATGCTGCTGAAGCCCAATCGGTACGTACCATGCAACACGTGAAAACTATATCTGCCGGATACGACCTGATTGATGACTTTACCGATGTCCCCTTTCCTCTTTTTGGAGAAGCATTACTATACCGCATTGTAGCTGTACGCTTTACGAAAGACGAAAACGGGAATCTGCTCAAAGTGCCATCGAAACCATCTAACCTGGCAATGACCAATGTAATTGACGTGCAAAATCCTGAAGCTCCGAAATTACGTTCTGTTAATGGCACAACAACGACAACAGAACTTCAAAATGTGCAATTGCAGTGGCCTACGACTTGCTACAATGGAAAGTATATGCTGCAAAAGCAAAATCCGGCCGGCGACTGGATCGAAATATATCGGGAAACATCCAATGCAGCAGGTTTGCAATATCCTCCGCTCGATCAGTCAAATCAACCCGACTTTACCAATTTCCCGGAAACGGCTGCACTGGCGCGAATCAATAGTTTTGGCGAAAAAATCCGCCATACCTATCGGGTAGTAGTTGAAAACTCTTCCGGATTACTTAATCTGGAGCAAACCGAGCTGGCACTTGACCAAGGTAATGGAGATTTATTATGGTATGACTCATTTGTGAGTTACCGTGATAATAATGGTTACATACAGGAAAAGTTGTCTGGTGGTGATGTTACATATCAAAGCTTGCAACAGCCGGGGGGAATGCTTTTCACCTCTATTATTGATCCGTTGCCTGTCGGTCATAACTCATTTACAAGTATTACGATTAAGGTAACAGATGATCTGAATAACAGTTCAACCAAAACGATCACCTCTATCACCGGAACTGCAACATTCAATCATGGTGATGGCGGGCTTGCTATGGATAATTCGAACCCTAACAGAACTTATACCATAAAAACGACTCTTTTAACGAGTGGGGCTTCAACGGGTGTAACTAAAACGTACAAGTTGGCTTATGTTGCAGGGGCTTGTTATGATTTGAGCAACCTAGAACATTTAATAAGTTACAATGATTCGAATAATACAACCCTAAATCCAATTGTTTCAGGTGAAGTAGATTCTGGATATACATATCCGGGTGCTATTACGATTAATGATATTTCAAATCTAGCTTCAATTAATCAAACTTTTGACGAATTAGAAGTCACAATTCTTGATGGATCGGGTAACTCTCTGACCAAAACGCTGACTACTGTAAACGGTAGTCTTAGTTTTTCAGATGGAGAAGGGGGAATAATTTTAAACAGCTCTAATCCTAATCCGGAAATTATCATTTTTACAAATTTAAGATCAAACGAATGTCTTACACCAATATCGAAAACGTATAGGCTCAAGTATGTGTATTCTCCATGCAATTCTTTACCTAATCTTACAAACATTGTTTCATTTTCTGATGGAAATAATGTCTCATTATCGCCTTTGTCAACAACTCAAATAGCTCAATACAATCATCCAGGAGGCAGCATAGAAATTATTGAAACAATCTCATCAAGTTTACCTGTTGGTATGCTGCTTGACAAGATTGATGTAGTACTTCAGGACTCTTCAGGGGCCTATTTCATAAAACAAATTACAAGCCCCTCTGGTAATGTAACTTTCTCAGACGGTGAAGGTGGGCTTTCTCTGCAGAACAATTCATCTAATGAATTTTCTGTTTCACTTATTGTGAAGACAGATATTTGTACTGCAACTTATTCCTACATTATTAATTACGGCAATTAAAACTATCTGTCATGAATATTTTTCATTTTTTCATAAATCAGAACACAGTAGTATCTGGAGTTAACAAGCAACTGCCTACACAAGCATTTGGAAGTATGAGTGCATCAGGGGGGCAGGACAGATACCGCGTTGTGAGTTTACATTCAAGTGTGAGCACAGAAAAAATATATGCGATTTGTAGTGGTAAGGTTGCTGTGCAAGCAGTTACGCTTTCATTAACCGATATTCCAATAGTAACGCCTGCTACTGCACTTCCTGATTTGATCAATATTATTGTAAAGCCTACTCAGGATGAACAAACTGATGTTCGTTTCCCTCAAATCAAGTATATTATATATAAAGGGATTTTAAAGAGTTCATTAATTGATAGCAGCGGAAATATAACAGCTCCTCCTCCCGGGAATATTATTGATCTGGCAGCAGTAATCGCAGACAACCAGGTTAAGTTAAATGCGGCCACAGGTTTGACAAATTCGGCCTCTGCCAATATCTTGGGTTACGACAAAATAGCCAGTATACCTCAGTTTGCTGATACCGATCCAATAGATCATCTTTTTTACGATCCTTTTAAGGCATCACAGTTGATACATGCGGGAAATTCTATTGGGGAAGCTTACCATGGATTATTTGGAATAGAAATTATTCTTGAAAGTCCCAATTACAATCCGACTTTAGACATAGCCAGGAGATTAGACCACATTATTACAGTACCAACATTACCAGCATCGCCTAATAATTCCCAACTATTTGAACATTGGAATTTAAAAGAAGAAGTTCTGAACTATCTTGATCCATGTGCGTTCTTTGGTTCATTATATACCAGCAAGTTAAATGTTAGTATTGGTGGTACATTTTCTACGATAACGGCCAATGATATTTATGATAAAGTATTGCTGGGCATAAATCCTGCTTTCGATGATAGCGCGGCTGATTCTGGCTTGTTTTTTAATAGAAAGAAAGTTTACATTGATATTCGAAATGATCATAACCATGCGTTAAATTACTATCGAAACTATACAGATGAGGTAGAAATTAAAGGCAGTGCAACAGTACCTTCAGTAAATTACTATCGTTCCGGCTGGCCAATATTAACTTGGGAACTATCCGATTTTATTACTGGAAATACAACCTTTAAAAATGATATTTCTATACGGCTTCCCAAAGGAGATAATATAAATCCGCTTGTATTTGTTTCACAGGGCTTCAGACTGATTCCAAATACAGAGTTCAGTGAGTTTAAAGTTCAACGTGGAAAAGATCGTTTTATTGATGCAATAGTTCCGGCTGATACAGTAACCTCAACTCAGGAGTTTACATTAGAAACACCAAACTATTTTCCAAACAATGGTAAAGGCACTTACCCTATTGCTGCGTATATAAAACTTCGTTACTATAAGAGAAGTCCGGCAACAGCAGGAACAAATTTTGTTCCTGCTGGGAATGATTTTCTTGATAATGTATTCCTCCCATTAAAAATGAAGGCTCCATTCGCTCCTTCAACCAGTATCATTACAAAGGTTTACAGGGAAGAAGTTTTGGTTAATGAAGAAGAGACAAGAGGTTTTTTATTTGTCGCAAATATTGGTATTGCAATTGATCAGGGGAGTTGCGTGTATTTCCTATTCCCGGCCGAACGAATGGAAGTTATGGACGATACACAACCTGATGAAACATTAATTTCACTGATAACCGAAGCGACGGATAATCAAGAATATTACTTGCGTCATCTTGATAAGCGTTTCCAGTCACTATCACAGAAAAACCTGCTAAAAGACGCAGGAAGATTGCTCTTTTCAGCACTTTCACCTACCGAGTTTCAGATATTAAAATTTGAGGATGATATCTATGATCGAAAAACAAGGCTGACAAACGTTTCCCTGGCCTCGGATTTTTATGCGATTATGATTGATACTTCGTTACATAATCAAATGATTGCACAAGCAGCCAGCCTATCAGCCAATTATGATATTCGTCTGGGTATAGTTAACCGAAATAGTCATGGAGCGACAGATAATAATTCTCGCCCATATAATAGTTTTGAACTTGTATTGAGAGGATATAATGTTACCGGTAGTTCAAATACATTAGCTATTGTTCAATCTGCTGATCTCTCTACCTTATCTGCCGGCAATATTGAAGTATTCGGATACAGCAATGGATTAATTTTCAAAGACAGAATATCAACAATTCCCCCGGAAGCCGGAGACATATTGCTCGGTACTTGTGCAGGATTAACCCAAATAGATCTAGAGTACTTTAAGGAATTTATTATAGAATTGAGAAAAGCTGCAAACATTCCACCATTAGCAGGAAGAATTGCACATAAGCCAAGTAAAATACTTTATGATAATATCATACACCGAAATCCAGACCCAAATGAACCTGATGATGTATATGTAACAGGAAGTTCACCATCCCTTTCGCTTGTTAAGCCTGATCCTATGAATCTTCCAACGGGAATTCTTGCAGAACTGGCTTATACTTTTTCCATATATAAGTTATCTAAGCAGTTGGAGGAAGCTTACACTATCCCTGGTCAGGCAATGCTGCCATTATCTAGCCAAAGTAAAATTTATCAAGAGTTGAGTGCTGTAGTTATGACCCCTTCGAGATTTAATTACAAATCGACAACGATTACTGCTGCTGACAGAATGGCTGTGAATAAAGCGCTCCTCAATGCCTCACAGTCAATGCAAGATTTGGTTGAAATGATGAAGCTTGTGATAAGTCCTCCCCCAGATCCCAGAAGAGGCCCTACCCCCTTTGGAGCTAGTGAACGTGGGTTGCTTAAAAAACGAATTATTGACCTTTTAAAATTTAATATTTATGGGGATATATTAAAGGAAAATAAAGAAAGATCAAAAATAATTAAGCCAATTATTACTAAATTGATAGAGGTAGCTCAAATGCGAGCAAAAGCAGAAGCTGCTTGTTTCTTTCGAGAATTTTATCCTACATCTCCAATACCGGTTATGGATATGCTTGGGGCTGGAGATGGGGGAGGATCAGCTAGTTTGTTTGGACAAATAAATTTGGGGATTCTATTCTATAACAATATTGTGGAAGATTTAATGATCAAAGTTGTAAAAGAAGTGCATAGTGAAAGTTACAAAACTTTTGGTTTGGGCTATCGTACGGTATTACATTTAGCTACTTATGGAATTACATTTGTACATGCAGCGGATTCAAAAAATGAATATAATTTTCTTACGTTGAAGATAGGCAGTCATGTTATTGTTTTTGGCTCCAGAATTTATGATAATTTATCAGATTACCCGAATCAGAGTATTTTATGGAAGCCAATTCAACCCGACTCAACCGCAATTTTTAAATCTATTAATGTAACTATCGAACCATCTCCAACTGCTACCAATACATTTATTATTGATGGAGTTACCCCAAATATACGATTAGGGACATTTTGTATTACCACTCAGGATTTTATTTTTGATAGTACAGATGTTATCAATTTTAACATTACTGTTAAAGCAGCCTCATTTAAACACTTGAGCGTCCTTGACTCCAGTACTTCACCTCCTTCATTTATACCTATTGAGCTAATAGAAGCTGAAATCGATGAAATCGCAGCATCAATTAACATTGCACAAATACCAGGGCCAATTCTAACACTTACCTCTCCAACATTATTTGGAGATGATAGGTTTGAAGTTTTGGACACAGAAAAATTTAATCTCCTAAATACGCAAACAGAAATTGATGCTACTCAGACAATCGTATATCTTATCATAAATGGCTCTCCTCTGTTTTTCGACTTACAGGGGAACTATATCGGGAAGCATATTAAGGAGGCTCCTCCACACGGCTCGGCGGTAATAAAAGACACGAATTATGGACTCGGCGAAAAAATGAAAGAACATGGCAATCCGCCAGCTCCTGGTTCTAAATTGGCAAAAGAATATGAGAAGATCAGGTATTCATTTGCACGAATTGAATACAATGTTGGTGGTATAACATTTCATATTGAATCGTATGCCAGTCCCTTATATTCTAGGTTGGATAAACGCTTTTTAAATATAGGTAACCCACAATCATTTGACTATCGAGGTACTACCTTCAATCAGCCTCGAAAAGACAGCTTAGATCTGCATACACATTTTGGTCAACTTCCATTAACCTCGCCAATGTGTTTTAGTGATATCAATATAAGTTCAAATTATAAGTTCCCATCCTATAATCAGGTACTAACGGCTTTAAGGTGTTTCGGATTTCTCGAAGCTATTTTCTTCCGCATTAGAAAAGAAGCTAAAAATATGTTCGATGCAAGTCTTATAAATACTACTCAGCTTGCATTTGTAAAAAATACCCTTAACAATTATATGACCACCAATTTATCTGATGGGCCGATAGTAACGACTTTATTTGACGTGACTACCGGTGAGCAAAAGTTCCTTACGGCAGAAGATTATCAATACTATAAGTGGTACACAAGTGCAACCGAAATAAACGATTATGACGGGGATGGTTATTGATCTGAGAATGCTGAAAGTCGACGTACTCTTTTACTCCTATAATAGCGTGGGTATTTATGCACAACTTTCTTTTTTCCCTCATCCATCCAATCAATTCTTTGTGGAAGACCGTTAGGATAAAACAAAATTCGATAATAGTATGATTGTTCTATATCGGTGTTTATATAATAAACAATATCACCCGTTTCGTTCCATTTAACTTCATATAGTAAAACTGTTTTTCCATTTCCTTTCGGAGATATTTCCTCATATGTATAATACCATTTACGGCCATTTTCGTGAAAGTATTCTGTATAAATATAGTCATCAAAGGTAAATCTTACATATTTTTTTTTGCCCGAGGGATACCAGAATACATCCAATTTAGAACCTCCAAATGTGGTATCCGTTGGATCATTGCCACCATAATAATAAACGGCCGATTTTGTAATCAAGGGCACCCAACAGCTCATTTGTGGAAAATAGGGATCATGATCGCCTACTCTATATATAGG
>JBKDHA010000004.1:0-10995 GCA_046335555.1 Bacteroidota bacterium | reverse complement strand
CCGACAGCTACTACAACCTATACAGTAACTGGTACAACTGCTGCAGGATGTACAGGAACGGCAACTGTAAACGTTGTTGTGAACCCGCTGCCGGTTGTTGCTGCTAATACTTCAGCTTCTGCAATTTGCGTTGGTGGTTCAGCTACACTTACTGCTTCAGGTGCAACTTCATACACATGGATGCCGGGTAACTTAACCGGTGCATCAGTTGCAGTGTCGCCGATTGCTACTACTACTTATACTGTAACCGGAACTAATGCGAACGGTTGCTCTTCAACCGCAACTGTTGCTGTAACTGTTAATCCGCTGCCGGTTGTTGCTGCTAATACTTCTGCTTCTGCAATCTGCGTTGGTGGTTCTGCTACACTTACTGCTACAGGTGCAACTTCATACACATGGATGCCGGGTAACTTAACCGGTGCTTCAGTTGCAGTGTCGCCGATTGCTACAACTACTTACACTGTTACCGGAACTAATGCAAACGGTTGTTCTTCAACTGCAACTGTTGCTGTAACCGTTAATCCGCTGCCGGTAGTTGCTGCTAATACTTCAGCTTCTGCAATTTGCGTTGGCGGTTCAGCTACATTGACCGCTACCGGTGCTACAACTTATGTTTGGATGCCGGGTAACTTAACTGGCTCTTCAGTTTCAGTTTCTCAGACTGCTACTACTACTTATACTGTTACAGGAACTAACCAGTTTGGTTGTTCTTCAACCGCTACTGTAAACGTTGTAGTTAATCCGCTGCCGGTTGTTGCTGCTAACACTTCAGCTTCTGCAATTTGCGTTGGTGGTTCAGCTACTTTGACCGCTACAGGTGCAACTTCATACACTTGGATGCCGGGTAACTTAACCGGTGCTTCAGTTGCTGTTTCTCCGATTGCTACAACTACTTACACTGTAACAGGAACAAATGCGAACGGTTGTTCTTCTACTGCAACTGTTGCTGTAAAAGTTAATCCGCTGCCGGTTGTTGCTGCGAATACGTCTGCTTCTTCAATCTGCGTTGGTGGTTCAGCTACATTTACTGCGACCGGAGCACCTTCATACACATGGATGCCCGGTAACTTAACTGGTGCTTCAGTTGCTGTTTCTCCGATTGCTACAACTACTTACACTGTAACAGGAACAAATGCTAACGGTTGTTCTTCGACCGCAACTGTTAACGTTGTAGTTAATCCGCTGCCGGTTGTTGCTGCTAATACTTCTGCTTCTGCAATCTGCGTTGGTGGTTCTGCTACACTTACTGCTACAGGTGCAACTTCATACACATGGATGCCGGGTAACTTAACCGGTTCTTCAGTTTCAGTTTCGCCGATTGCTACTACTACTTACACTGTTACCGGAACAAATGCGAACGGTTGCTCTTCAACCGCAACTGTTGCTGTAACTGTTAATCCGCTGCCGGTAGTTGCTGCTAATACATCAGCTTCTGCAATCTGCGTTGGTGGTTCGGCTACACTCACTGCAACCGGTGCAACTTCATACACTTGGATGCCGGGTAACTTAACTGGTTCTTCAGTTGCTGTTTCTCCGATTGCTACAACTACTTACACTGTTACCGGAATAAATGCTAACGGTTGTTCTTCGACCGCAACTGTTAACGTTGTAGTTAATCCGCTGCCGGTGGTTGTTATCACACCATCAACTTCAACATCTTGCGAAGGTTCAACAGTAACTCTTTCCGCATCTGGTGCTTCAACTTATGTATGGCAACCGCTTAACTTAACTGGCTCTACAGTAACTGACGCTCCTTTCGTAACAACAACATATACAGTAATTGGTACTTCATCTGCCGGCTGTATTGATTCTGCAACAATTACAATCAATGTTAATCCGCTGCCGCTGCTTAGTGTATCTGCTACTCTTGATACAATTTGCGTTGGAGGATCATCTGTTATTACTGCAACAGGAGGAGATTCTTACATCTGGCTGCCGGGTAATTTAACAACAGCATCAATTACTGTTTCACCCACAGTTACCTCTACTTATACAGTAATTGCTTCAACGCTTCAAGGTTGTATCGACTCAACTAATTATGAAATTACCATTGAGCCGAATCCCGTATTTACTGTAGTTGCAAAACCTTTCACTGTTTGTGCCGGAGGTACTTCAGAGCTAGAAGCAACTGGAAATGCAGTTTCATACACCTGGATGCCGGGTAACCTGACCGGAAGCTCTGTATTCGTAAATCCGCAGGTAACAACAACCTACACAGTTACCGGATATAGTGCTATAGGCTGTACTACAACTCACACAATTACAGTAATAGTTCTTCCCAAACCCGTAGTAACAATTACAAGTCCCGACACTGTACTTTGCCTTGGAGAGTCAACTACATTAACTGGCAACGGAGCAACTACATATATCTGGCTGCCGTCAAATCAAATTACATCACCAACAATAACTGTTAGCCCTACAGTTACCTCAGTTTACACATTAGTTGGTATTTCAGTAAATGGTTGTCGCGATACAACTTCGATTCAGGTTATCGTAAATCCGGTTCCTGTTGTTAATGCTTCTGCAAATACATCTGCAATTTGCTACGGTGGTTCAGCGCAGCTATCAGCCAGTGGTAATGCACTTTCTTATGTGTGGATGCCGGGCAATATGAGCGGAACTGCTGTAACTGTTAATCCAACAGCTACAACAACCTACACTGTTACCGGAACAAATCAATTTGGATGTACGACAACAGCTACAGTAACCGTTGTGGTTAATCCGCTGCCGGTAATGGCTGTGAATGTTTCTGATTCTGTGATTTGTGTTGGTGACGCGGTTACACTGACGGCATCTGGTGCAGCAACTTATAGCTGGCAGCCTGGCAACTTAACCGGATCAAGCATTACTCTCAATCCGCAAACAACAACAACTTATACAGTAACAGGCGTAACAGCAAATGGATGTATTGATTCTGCTTATGCAACAATCACAGTTAATCCGCTGCCCAATGTTACTGTGTTCTCTCACTTCACAACAATTTGTCTCGGCAACTCAATTACAGCTTATGCTTATGGTGCCGACAATTATGTTTGGATGCCAGTTAACATTGCCGGCGACAACGCAACCTTTGCACCGAACCTGAGTACTAACTATTATGTGCTTGGAACAGATACAAACGGCTGCTCTGATACAGCTAATCTGAATATTATTGTTAATCCGCTGCCGGTTGTTAATGCGTCTACATCAACAACACTTACCTGTGCCGGTGAAGCAGTAACATTAACAGCATCAGGCTCTGCCTACTTCTACGCATGGCAGCCGAGCAATCTCACAGGTTCTCCGGTAACTGTAAACCCGACAACAACCACATCATATATATTGATGGGTGTTGACACCAACAGTTGTATTGCTTATGATACAATTACAGTAAACGTTAATCCTGCACCTTCTGTAACTGTTAATGCAACAGCTACAACAATTTGCGAAGGAAATACAGCAACACTCACCGCATCAGGTGCTGTCAGCTATGTTTGGATGCCGGGTAACAGTACATCAGCATCACTTTCTGTTACACCTGCAGTAACTACCACCTATACTGTAATCGGAACAAACGCACAGGGTTGTTCAGACACAACTCAGGTTACAGTGGTAGTAAATCCGCGTCCTGAGGTAACAGTGTTCTCACACTTTACTACAATTTGTCTTGGCAACTCAATTACAGCTTATGCTTATGGTGCCGACAATTATGTATGGATGCCGATTAATGTAACAGGCAATACAGCAACGTTTGCACCGAACCTGAGTACCAACTACTATGTTCTTGGAACAGATACAAACGGTTGCTCAGATACAGCTAACCTGAATATCATTGTTAATCCGCTGCCGGTTGTAACTGCTTCGGCATCAACAACAGCTACTTGTGCCGGAAACGCTGTAGCATTAACAGCAACAGGTTCAGCATATTTCTATTCATGGCAGCCGGGTAATCTTACCGGAACTTCAGTAACGGTAAATCCAACTTCGACAACCACATATATCCTGCTGGGTGTTGACACCAACAGTTGCATCAGCTATGATACAATTGTGGTAAATGTATTCCCGACACCGAATGTTCAGGCATCTGCAAGTGCATCAGCCATCTGCACCGGCGAATCGACAACGCTGAGTGCATCAGGTGCAGCAACATATACCTGGATGCCGGGGAATTTAACAGGTGCTTCTGTAACTGTTACACCTTCAGTTACCACAACTTACACAGTTACCGGAACATCAGCCGACGGATGTACTGCCACATCAATTGTTACTGTAACAGTTTCACCACTTGCATCAGTAACTGTTTCAGGACCGGCGGTAATTTGTGCCGGTGATACAGCAGTATTTACCGCAAGCGGCGCAGCCAACTATGTTTGGATGCCCGGTAACCTTACCGGTTCATCAATTACTGTTACACCTGCAACTTCAACAACATACACAGTTGTTGGAACAACAGGAAGCGGCTGTATTGATACTGCAACAGCTAGCATTGTAGTAAATCCGCTCCCGGTTGTACAGGTTACCTCACACTTCTCTGTAGTTTGTGAAGGACAATCAATTACGGCAACTGCATACGGTGCAGATACCTACGTTTGGCAGCCGGGTAATACAACCGGAAACACACTTACGTTCACACCCGCTGCATCTGTTGTTTACTATGTAACCGGAACAGATACAAACGGATGCTCTGATACAGCACATCTCCCGATACAGGTTAATCCGCTGCCGGTACTTACAACTGTTGCTACTGACACAATTGTTTGCTCAGGCAGTCCGGTTACACTTACTGTATCAGGTGCAGCCTACTATGGCTGGCAGCCGGGTAATCTGGTTGGTTCTTCAATTACTGTGAATCCGACAGTAACCACAACCTATATAGTTTCAGGTTCAGATACCAACAGTTGTGTTGCTTATGATACAATTACTGTTGCAGTATATCAGCCTCAGCAGGTAACGGTTTCTGCACCTTCGGTAACCATTTGCGCTGGCAGCAGTGCAGCTCTCGCAGCCAACAATGCTGTTGCTTATGTTTGGATGCCCGGTAACTTGACAAGCGCATCAATTATTGTTACACCATCGGTAACAACAACTTATACAGTTACAGGATATTCAGCCGATGGATGTCCCTCAACAGAAACTGTAACTGTTGTTGTTAATCCGAATCCGGTTGTTACTGCAACAACAAACGATTCAGTTATATGCAACGGAGCATCTGCTGTGCTTAATGCAGGCGGTGCTGCTTCTTATCTCTGGCTGCCGGGCAACCTTACCGGTTCTTCTGTAACAGTTACCCCGGCAAGCAATACAACTTACATTGTTATCGGTACCGATGCTAATGGCTGCGCTGATTCTGCTGCTGTTACTGTAGAGGTATTGCCATTGCCAACTGTAACACTTTACACTACTTCGGCAGTTATCTGTGCCGGTGATTCTGCTGAACTCAGTGTAACCGGAGCACCAAGCTATAACTGGATGCCGGGTAACCTTAGCGGCGATACAATCTCGGTATCACCTGCAACAACAACAACCTATACAGTTACCGGCATTGCTGCCAATGGCTGCACCGATACTGCTATGGTTACTGTAGTTGTTAATCCGCTGCCGGTTGTTGTTGCTTCTGCGGCTAACTATACCATTTGCAACGGAAACTCTGCTTTCCTCAATGCAAGCGGTGCTGTAAACTTCAACTGGATGCCGGGCAACCTGAATGGTGCATCTGTAACAGTTACGCCAACTGCTACAACTAACTACACAGTAACAGGAACAGATGCCAACGGATGTTCTGCTGCTGATTCGGTACTGATTACAGTTAATCAGTTGCCGGTTGTTACTACAAACACACCTGCGGCAATCTGCGCTGGCGACTCAACTTCGCTTACCGCAGCCGGTGCTGCCAACTATATCTGGCAACCGGGTAACCTCAGCGGTGCTGCAGTAACCGTTTCACCGGCAGTAACTACAACTTACACAGTGACCGGAACCTCTGCTGATGGTTGCGAAGCTGATGCAGTGGTTACAGTAACCGTAAACCCGCTGCCGTCGATGGCAGCCTCTGCTTCTGCAGCTAATATTTGCGCAGGCGACAGCACAGTACTTACCGCATCAGGAGCCGCTACATACACCTGGATGCCGGGCAACCTGAGCGGATCATCTGTTACGGTTACGCCAGCTTCAAACACAACTTATACAGTAACAGGAACATCAACCGCCGGCTGCTCTGCTTCGGCACAGGTTGCTGTTAATGTGTTTGCAACACCGGTGGTTACAGCTTCTGCAACATCTGCTGTAATTTGTGCAGGTTCATCAACACAACTTGATGCATCGGGTGCTTCATCTTATGTATGGATGCCGGGTAATTTGGTTGGCGCATCAGTAAACATCACACCTGCAGCAACTACAACTTATACTGTAACCGGAACTTCGGTTGATGGCTGCAATGCATCTGCTGTTGTTACAGTTACTGTAAATGCTCTCCCGGTTGTTGCTGCGACTGCCTCACCTGCAACTATCTGTATCGGTGATTCTGCACAGCTTACAGCTTCTGGAGCAACAGTGTACAGCTGGATGCCGGGCAACCTGAGCGGAACAACTGTATCAGTTACTCCGACTTCAAACACAACCTACACAGTAACCGGCACCGATGCCAATGGCTGCAACTCAACTGCAACTATATCGGTTAATGTTAATCAGTTACCGGTTATTTCAACCACCGCATCAACCTCATCAAGCTGTGAAGGTGAAAGCGTAACACTCACCGCATCAGGCGCGGCCTCTTATTTCTGGCAGCCTGTTGGTGCTCCGGGTGCAGTGCTTACTGATGCACCTTATGTTACCACCACATATACTGTGATCGGAACAAGTGCAAATGGTTGTGTTGATTCGGCTACAGTAACTGTAAATGTTAATCCGCTGCCGGTGATTTCAATCGCGGCCAGCGATGATACAATCTGCGCAGGCGGCACAACAACAATTACAATCAGTGCTTCGGGCGGAGCAAACTACAACTGGCAACCGGGCAATTTAACCACAAGCTCAATTACAGTTACTCCGGCTGTTACTACAACCTACTCGCTTGTAGTTTCTACTTTGGCAGGTTGTATTGATTCAACAACTGTTGAAATTGTAGTTGAACCGAATCCTGTATTTGTTGTTAGCTCAAAAGCACGTACCATTTGTTCTGGCACACCGCTTCAGTTAACAGCTACAGGCAATCCGGCATCATACCTCTGGCAACCGGGTAACTTTACCACCAGCCAGATTACAGTAACACCGTTGACAACAACAACATATACAGTAACTGGTTTCAGCGCAACAGGTTGCTCGACCACTCAGGTATTTACAATTAATGTAAATCCGAGCCCGACGGTAACCATTACCAGTCCTGATCCGGTGATTTGTGTTGGCGAATCAGCAATTCTCAACGCAACCGGAGCGACAACATGGTCATGGCTGCCCGGTCTGCAAACCACCTCATCAATTACTGTATCACCGCTTGTAACAACTACCTATTCAGCAATTGGTATTGCAGCAATCGGCGGTTGCCGCGATACAGCAACCATTCAGGTAATTGTGAATCCGATTCCGGTTATCACTGCTTCACCTGATGATACAATAGTATGTGTTGGCGATTCGGCACTCATTAACTTGAGCGGCGGAGCAACTTATACCTGGATGCCGGGCAACTTTGTAACAGCAAGCTCTGTTTACATAGCACCGGAAGGTTATGAGGTTTACACAGTAACGGGTACAACGGCTGCAGGCTGCTCATCAACCACAACAGTAACTTTCGATGTTGAAGTATGCGGTAATGATACCGGTGAGCGTGTTGCTAACTGGATCCCGCTGCCGAACCCGAGTACCGGAGTGTTTAACCTGAAAGGCTACTCGAACGGAGAAGAAATGGTTGTAAAAGTTTACAACGCTGCCGGTCGTCTGGTTTATGAAGAAAACGATTATCCGGTGAAAGGTGAAACCACCTTCCCGCTCGATCTGAGCGATCTCGCATCAGGAGTATATCTGATTCAGATTGTACAGAGCGATAATCAGCAAACAGTACGTGTTATTGTACAACACTAATTAACTGACTGTCAAAAACAAACCGGCTGACCTGAAAAGGTTGGCCGGTTTGTTTTTTAAGGCTTTTCGTTATGTTCCCCGATTTCGTATATTTGCAGCCCGTTTTAGGAAAAACATCAATTAAATATCTGAATAACAACCAATAAGCACAATTTATGAACGAGTCCATTATTTACGCTATTCCGGCTCTGGGTCTTGTAGGCCTTCTGGTTATGGCAGTAAAAGCGGCCTGGGTATCAAAACAGGATGCAGGTGATAAAAATATGCAGGAACTGGCCGGATATATCGCCAAAGGTGCGATGGCCTTCCTCAAAGCAGAATGGAAAGTACTGAGTTACTTCGTTCTTGTTGCTGCGGCCTTACTGGCCTGGAGCGGCACTGTACATGAAATGAACGGTGTTACCATTCATTCACACTGGCTTATTGCAGTAGCATTTATTATCGGTGCCGTATTTTCTGCAACAGCCGGTTACATCGGTATGAAAATCGCTACCAAAGCAAACGTGCGCACCACACAGGCTGCCCGCACATCACTTGCCAAAGCACTGAAAGTTTCTTTCAACGGCGGTACGGTTATGGGTCTCGGCGTTGCCGGTCTGGCGGTATTTGGCCTAGGTTCGCTTTTCATTGTGTTCTATTTCATGTTTGTAGGTGAAGACAAGAACCCTGATGATTTGAAGCGTGCAATCGAAGTGCTCACCGGTTTCTCGTTGGGTGCCGAATCAATTGCCCTTTTTGCCCGTGTTGGCGGTGGTATTTACACCAAAGCTGCGGATGTTGGAGCTGACCTCGTAGGTAAAGTTGAAGCCGGTATTCCCGAAGACGATGTGCGCAACCCCGCTACTATTGCCGATAACGTAGGCGATAACGTGGGCGACGTAGCAGGTATGGGTGCCGACCTTTTCGGTTCTTATGTGGCTACCATTCTTGCCACCATGGTACTCGGACAGGAAATTGAAGCCAAAACCGATAGTTTCGGAGGCCTCTCTCCCATTCTTCTTCCGATGGTAATTGCCGGTCTTGGTATTGTATTCTCAATTATCGGTACACTTTTCGTTCGCATTAAGTCTGAAACTTCAAGCGTTCAGAACGCCCTCAACCTCGGCAACTGGTCTTCAATTATTCTTACCGTAATTGCTTCTTATTTCCTTGTTGACTGGATGCTTCCTGAGCAAATGAATATACGCAGCTACGATTTTACCAAAATGGATGTGTTCTGGGCAATTCTGATTGGCCTTGTAGTAGGTGCATTGATGTCAATCATTACGGAATATTACACAGCAATGGGCAAACGTCCGGTTAATTCTATCATTCAGAAATCAGCAACCGGTCATGCTACCAACATTATCGGCGGTCTTTCAGTTGGTATGGAATCAACCGTTATGCCGATTATCGTTCTTGCAGCCGGTATCATGGCATCTTACGCATTTGCCGGTTTGTATGGTGTAGCTATTGCAGCAGCCGGTATGATGGCTACAACCGCCATGCAGCTTGCTATTGATGCTTTCGGACCGATTGCCGATAATGCCGGTGGTATTGCTGAAATGAGCCAGCTTCCTCCCGAAGTTCGTGAGCGCACAGACAACCTTGATGCTGTTGGTAACACCACGGCTGCAACCGGAAAAGGCTTTGCCATTGCTTCTGCTGCACTTACCTCACTTGCGCTTTTCGCAGCGTTTGTAGGTATCGCGGGAATTGATTCTATTGATATTTTCAAAGCACCTGTACTTGCTATGTTGTTTGTAGGTGCTATGATTCCGTTCATATTCTCGGCACTGGCAATTGCTGCTGTTGGCCGCGCTGCTATGGACATGGTAAACGAAGTTCGTCGCCAGTTCCGCGAAATTCCGGGTATTATGGAATACAAAGCCAAACCGGAATACGAAAAATGCGTTGAGATTTCAACCAAAGCTTCTATCCGCGAAATGCTGCTGCCGGGTGCTATCGCGCTCATCGTTCCGATTCTTGTCGGATTTGGTTTCAAAGGTCTGTTCGACAATGCCCCTTCGGTTGAAATGCTTGGCGGTTTGCTTGCCGGTGTTACTGTTTCCGGTGTTCTTATGGGAATCTTCCAGAACAATGCCGGTGGTGCTTGGGACAATGCCAAGAAATCATTCGAGAAAGGTGTGATGATTAACGGCGAGAAATTCTTCAAGAAATCTGAGCCGCACAAAGCATCTGTAACCGGTGATACCGTTGGTGATCCGTTCAAAGACACCTCCGGCCCGTCGATGAATATCCTCATCAAACTCATGTCAATTGTATCGCTTGTTATTGCGCCGTTTATTGCCGTAACACCCGAAATAAAAGCTCCTGAAAAAGCTCTCCCGATTGTTGCTGCAACAGGAAACTACACCTTCGTATCAGACAGTTGTACACTTGTGTGGACAGGCAAAAAAGCAATTGGTTCACACACAGGTAACATCAAAATCACAGCAGGTAACATCAAGCTCGATTCAAACATGATCAGCGGTGAGTTTGTGATTGATATGAAATCAATCACCTGCACTGATATCACTGACAGTTCAAACAACAAAGATTTTGTCGGACACATGATGGCTGATGACTTTTTTGGTGTTGCTGCAAATCCAACAGCAAAAATTTCGCTGAAGAAAATTGCAGCACTCGACGATAAGAGCAACTACCTCATTACAGCTGATCTTACCATCAAAGGCATCACCAACGAAATCACCTTCCCTGCGCATATCGTTACCGAAGCCGGTCGTATGTCGGTAAGTGCTGATATTGTTGTTGACCGCACACGCTGGGGCATTATTTACAATTCGCCCACAGCAGGAGCACTTGGTGATAAATTCATTTATGATAATTTCAACCTTGCTATAAATCTTAAAGGCAAGAAAGATTAATCTGCCCTGATTATCCTGCGCATTATAGAAAGGAGGTTGTCAAAAGACAACCTCCTTTCTGCATTATGGACAAGGG
>JBKDHA010000003.1:0-19976 GCA_046335555.1 Bacteroidota bacterium | reverse complement strand
GGACACAGCCACTGCAGAACTGGGGGCTGACAGTATCTCAATTATCAATTATCTTTGGAGAACGGTTGAAACTGAAGTTGCTTGCTTAGGTGCTAAGAAATGAATCAAATCAAAATAGCACAGTTTAATTTACACTCCCTTCCCTTCGGCCAGTCAACGTTGTAGATTATTTTTTAATAACTATATAAACAGCCATCGGACAAAGGCCGATGGCTGTTTCGTTTATTTTTTCTTTTTGCTATCTTTTTTCTTAGTTACTAACGGACGAGGAATATTCACAAGTTCAGAAATTATTTCTGATGCGAGAGAGCCTGGATCATTTTCTATATTATAGGGTGGACAAAGTGTACCAAAGTTTTCTCCGATTATTACATCATCCACTGGCATTTCAATACTTCCAATAAATGCCGATTGGGAAGCAACGAGAATTACGGTATCTCTTCCGTCATTGTATTTACCTAAATATACCCTTATACGTCCTTCAACAGCATTTTCTATTCCGCTGTTTTCAATAAGACTAATAATATCTGCCACTCTCATTTCCACATAACATGTGCTTCCCGATGGTTCGTTTCTTAATCTGTTCATCACATATTGCTTTGCTTCAGTCCTGCGAATAGGTGACAAGATTTCTTTTTTCTGTTTTTTCATAGTAGAGGTGTTTTGATGATTTCATTCAAGTATAGTCTAATTTTCCACACTCCGCTATCTTATTCTTAATCCTGTATAAAATAAAATCCCCAAATCTGATGAAGACTTTCAACTCAACACCACCCACATTTGTACCCAACACACAAGCACCCCAGAAATGTATTTCCGAAAGAAAAAAGTCTTTATCAGCTATGCCCGTGAGGATATAAAATTTGCTGAAGAGCTGCGAAATTTTTTAATTGGACACGGGCACGATGTATTTAAAGACATTGAAAGCCTCGGCCCCGGCGAACAGTGGAAAAAACGCACCTATTCTGAAATGAATAAAGCCGATGTTATTATTCCGGTTATATCGGTTATCTCGGCAAAAAAACAAGGTAACATTCGCTTTGAGTTTCAGCATGCTCTTGATTTACAGAGCACCCGTAAAACATTGATCATTCCGGTACGTGTTGATGGAAGCTCGGAAATGGCCGGTTTTGGCAACTTCAATATCATCGACTGGTCGCATCAGACACAGGTTAAACTGCTCAAAGCTTTATATCCGATCAGCCGGCGATGGAAGATAATATCCTTGGTTATCCTCGGAATAATTGCAGTGCTGATAACTGTAAATTTTATCTGGCGAAAAATTCATCCAAGAGAAACATTCAACTTCAATTTCTCTGCGGTTGTCACCGACCATAAAACCCAAAAGCCTATTGCCGGTGTTGAAGCTCAGTTGCTCAACGAAAGCGGAGAAGTTATTGCCAAATCGCCTTTATCTCACAGCAACGGACTCGTGAAATTCAGTGCCGGCTTGTCTGATGTCGAAACAGCCAACATCTGTTTTAAAAGAGGCGGATATGCGCAACGCTGCGAAAACTTTGAACTCAGGCATTGGATGCGACAGCTTCGGACGGTTAAAAAAGATATATGTATTGAGTTGGTTACCATGCAGCGGAAATGTTTTCAGCTTGCAGGAGGCTTTAATTTATCGCACGATGAAACGCAACGCATAAAGGATCAAACTGAATTTGAGCTGAGTTACAATGCGCCGCTTGTACTGAAAGTAAGTTTTGATAATAAAGCTATAGTTCCATACGGTGCCAACGATAAATATATTTTCACCGGCGACCGCATTGTAATTTATGCAAACGGTAAAGCAATGCCAACAGCTGTAGAACTCAGCCAGATCACTACTCCCATGAGCCGCGGGAAATTAGAAGAGCGTTTGCAAAACAACCTCAATCAAACCATGCGGCTTGAACGGGGAGACATTATTGCCGAAATAATTTTGGTACTTGAGCAACAGAACTGATGTTGACTTAACAGCGCTGTTGTAGTTTTTATTTTGCAGAAACGAATTTCGCACTTGCGCATAAAATCATCAGATCTGATGGTTTTCGGCATAATGGTTTGCACCAAATTTGGTTTTGAATATCACCTAACTAAAGATATTCAACAAACGCAATACTTTCGACTCTATCAACAAGATGAATATTTTTATCAGCTACGACCGTCGTGATGCCGATTTGGCTATGGAGGTGTGTGAATTTGTGCGTGATTGCAACTGTAATCCTGTTATCGATTACGATCAGAATTTACCCGGCGACAGGTGGCGAAAAAACATGCTGGAACAGTTAGAGAACGCCAATGCAATCATTCTTTTGTTAACTGTTAATTCACTGACCAGTAAAGGAACTGTTCAGGAAGAAATTCGTACCGCTTTGCGTTTAGCAGCAGAAGATAGTACAGTCCTTATTCCTTTACTCATTGATCCCATTAAATTGCCTGCCGATATACGTAGCTATCAAACTGAACTGTGGAATGGCATTGGTAAGGCCAATTTGAGACGTAAGTTTGTTAAAATGAAAGACGAGATAGATGCGGGTTTATTAACGTTGGGAGGATTAGCATTAGCATCTGCCGGGTTGATTTATTGGATGAATAAAAAGAAGAAAAAGAAACCATAATACGCGCTTTGTTCAACTAATTATCATCGGTATTCACATCTTACATCAATGCTATTAGCGACAGGCAAGATGAACCCATAGCCCAAACCATTTCAGATCAAAACTAATCATAAACAAAAAAACATAAACCAACTAACATACAAGCAAAGTATCATCAATCGTGAACGAAACCAATACAGCAATCAGCGGTTAATTTTCAACCTATTTTTCCTCATTCTCATTCTCATTCTCTTTCTCCTGTTTCTTAAAATACCTTCTCAGCAACACACTTTGCTTTAACGCATCCATGTTTTCGCTGAATGTTGCTGTGCCTTGTTTCAGATTGATTACACTGGCATTCAGATTGCCAACAAATGTTGTATCCATCATCAGCATTCCTATAGTTCCTTCTCCCGATTTTATTTGGCTACTCAAGGCATTCATATTGCCTGTAAGTATTGCCAAGCTGTCGCTGATGAGGTTGATGTTTACAATGGACTGTTGTAAGCCGCCATACATGGTGGTATCTGTAAGCAAAGCACCGATGCTGCCTTTTCCGGCACGTATATCTTTTGTAATGCGCGAGAGATCGCCGGTTATGGTTGCACTGTTACTGCCTGTTATTCTTACACTCACAATAGCCTGTCTGATGTTTTCGGCAGCAACGGTATCGGCAAGTAAACTCCATATTGAGTTACTGTTGTTTATTTTTTGAGTAATTTTTTTGAGATCATCGGTGATATAGCGTAAATTATCGTTGGTAAAACTTAGTGTCCTTATCAAATCCTCTGTTCCAATTGGTTCACGGGTTGCAAGAAAATCACCGTCTTCAATAAAAGAGGAATTGCCTTTTGTTATGGTAATATTTACCAATTTATTTCCCATTATACCATCTGTACCAATAGAAGCGACAGCATTTTTTTTGATGTACTTTTTATATTTTTCATCAATAATCAGCATAACAGTAACAGAACTGTCGTTCAGAAACTGAATGCTTTCAACAGTGCCTACATCAATGCCTGAGTAGCGCACATTGTGTCCTTCCATCAATCCGTTTACAGTTTTAAAGTTGGCAGTAATTGAAAATGTATTACTGAACAGATTTTTTTTGCTGCCAATCATATAAAGTGCTGCAATAAGAAATGCTGTTCCGGCCAGAACAAAAATGCCGAGCCTGATATTGCGACTTCCTTCTTTATTTGCTGTCATGAGAAGAATTGTTTGATTTTCGGATCATCGGAGCTTGCAAGTTCATCCCATTTACCAGTTACATAGCATTCACCATCGGCAAGAAATGCAACCCGGTTAGATACAATTTTCACACAATTCACATCGTGCGAAATAATGATTGAAGAAGTGTTGTATTTTTTTTGCACTTCAACCATCAGCTCACTTATTTCTTTGCCGGTTACCGGGTCGAGACCTGTTGTTGGTTCATCGTATAAAATAATTTCAGGTTTCAGAATAAGCGTCCTTGCCAGTGCTATCCGCTTGCGCATTCCTCCTGATAATTCAGAAGGCATCATATCAACCGTATGCGCCAAACCTACATTGGTGAGTACTTCTGCAATCAATTCATCCGTTTCACCATTATTCATCATTTTCTGTTGTCTGCGAAGGGGAAACTCCAGATTTTCTCTCACGGTCATTGAATCATACAACGCATTGCTCTGAAACAGGAACCCAACCTTACGGCGCATCGCCTCCATTTCATCACGGCTGAGTAATGAAATATCATTGTTTAATACGCAAATAGTTCCGCTTTCGGGGATAACCAAACCGATAATACATTTAATCAGTACCGATTTTCCGGAGCCTGATTTACCAAGCACAACAAGGTTTTCGCCCCGATAAAGATCGAGATTGAAATTCCGAAGTACATGATTTTCGCCAAACGATTTGTTTACGTTCCGGATCGTGATTACCTGATCCGAAGCAGAATGATGTTGGCCGATTTCTGTGTCCTCTTGCATCAGTTCAGATTTAATGCATCTGTAATTTGCACAGCAATCAAATCAATAATAAAAACGATAAGCGAAGCCAGAACCACAGCCGAGTTGGCCGATCGGCCTACACCTTCGGTGCCGCCACGGGTGAAATAACCTTTGAAGCAACCGATAATACCAATTGCAAACCCAAAAAAGAAGGATTTGATTACCGCAGGAAGCAAGTCGCTATAAGAAATTACTTCCCATACCTGACTCCAGAACAATTGCCAACTCACGACCCCGCGCATATTTGTTCCGAGATAACTGCCATAGAGCGAAACTGCATCTCCCAGTAATACCAGAATCGGAATCATGAGTGTTGTAGCAAATACGCGGGTCACAACAAGGTATTTGAACGGATTGGTTCCCGACACTTCCATGGCATCTATTTGCTCGGTTACCCGCATCGAACCCAATTCGGCACCAATGCCCGAACCAATTTTCCCGGCACAAATAAGAGCAGTAACTACAGGCACAATTTCGCGCAACAACGACACCGAAACCATTTTAGGCAGCCAAGCTTCGGCTCCAAACTCAGCCAGCGTTGGTCGCGACTGAATGGTAATAACCAGCCCCATAATAAAGGCAGTTATAATTACCAACCCGAGCGATTTATAACCAATAAAAAAACATTGTCTTATCCACTCTCTGATTTCGTACCGCGGACTAAATCCATCGCGAAAAAAAAGCAAAGTAAAACGTGTTATTTCGGCCGTTTCAGTGAATAATATATTCCAGAATGAATTAGCCATAATGCAATGCTACTGTTTTATTTTCAGTAACTTGCAATAAAGTTGTTACGATTATTAGTTTTCTGGAATGATATAGCTTCGTTAATTGGTTGATATAAATCAGGATTTGCAGTTTATGCCTCTCCTCAATTATCGTTTTAGATTGTTTAGAGGCTGATGCAGGAGTATTTCTTTCCGGAATATTTATTTAATTATTTAAAAAGATAAGAACATGAATAAAAACAGACTTCCAAATCGCATATAGGTGTCCGGATGGATCACCAGCATGTCAAACTGATTTACAAACAGCCTCTTTCAAATCCTTTACTTAAAAAACGTTTAGTGTCGAAAACTCAGATAAGATAAGCGACTAGCAACTGATCGCTTTTGTGAACAATTATTGTTCCGGGTAAAATGAACTGATTTCACACAGACAAACTCTTGGTTGCCTGACACATTGTTATTTTGCTGTTGGGTAATGTGCACACGTTTATTTCGCAAACTTCCAGTACTTCAAATCGCCCAGCAATGCTTCTTTCAGCAAGCGTTTATCAGGCCGGTGCGCGTTAGCGATTACATTGTAAATATCATTTATCAGCGGTTTTGTAGCTGCAAAATAGCCATGTCCGAGAAAATCGGTATTCACATCTGAGGCATCTATCGTATCAATGCCGGGTACAATGCAGATATTGCTGCCGCCTTGTCCGGCACGCGGATAATCGTAACGCACAAATTCGGAAAGCATAAGGGCTTTGTCTTTTTCGGAAGCATACAACGTAACCTGATTCAGTTGCGAAAAAGCGGGTGCAATCTGCTCACTAAAAATTGCCGCATCAATATCGGGAGCTGCAAAAATTAATTGTTTGATGCGGCTTCCGAATTTCACACCCGAATCGTGCAGTTTTTCAAGTGCACGGCTGACTACCCGGCTGCCCATGCTGTGAGCAATAATATACAGATTGCCTGTGCCCGCATTGTTCAGCAGCAACTGCAGCATCTCTGTAAAATGAGGTCGCGAATATTCGGCTGCTGCTTCATCAGAAAAATAGCCTTGCAAATTTCCCTGCGACGGCCAGCAGTAAGCAACAGCCGCTCCTTTAAAATTAAGATCCCAGCTAAGCTGTGCTGTGCGCAAAATAGCTTCGTCAAATTCTACATTGTAGCCATGCACAAACAACAGCACATCGTTTGAAGTATATTTTTCGGCCGACATCAGCCCTAAAAATGCTGCTGTATCTAACAATTCTGTTTCCAGAATCATCATGTGCTTTTCGGGTCTCAGCTTTACGCCAATCAGTTTTTTCCACCAGGCCGGGCGTTCAATTTCGCCTGCAGTATGTTTTTCGGGAATACTTACCGTGCAATAACCGTACATGTTTTGCCGGCTTCGATAGGCATGAAAGGTCGGTTTACCGTCCATGATTTCAGCCATTCTGTTTGTTCCGAAAAAAACCTCACGTTCTACAAACTCCGGCAAAGCTGCCGATTTATATTTCGCCGCACTGCTAATGCGCGGCTTGCTGCCTTTACTTTCTTCACCGACTGATTCAGTTTCGTTTAATGTGAATTTATTTTTGAACGGATGTATCGGATCTGTTTCCGAAAAATCAACCGACCCGATATAGTCAGGATCTCCCAAAAAATTTCGCGGCAAAATATCATCGCCTTTTCCATTGCCGTTATCCGTTTGAGTCAGCTCCGCCACATTCTCAAACAAAGATTTCAGCCATTTTTCAAGTAAAACTTCATCACGCGATTTACTTTCAGCAAGTTCAAGATAAACACCGCCTCCTAATTTTAATTGCCAGAAATAATTCCGGTATTTGGGCTTCAGATCTTCTTTTGAAATTTCACCGCTTATCAGTTTGATGAAAACAACAGCAGGTTTTACCTTTTCTGCCGAATGTTCGATTATCAGCAAACAAGTGCAGTTTTTTAACAGTAAATCGTAAACAGAGGTTTGGCTTAACATAGGTAAAGGGATTATGATTGGATAAATTTACCGATGTCATTTATAATTTCAGAAATTGACTTTTTAACAGATTTACTTTACCGGCTTCGCCGGAGTGTAAAATGATGAGTGTTGAGTGTAAAATGATTTCCTTTCGGGAGTGTTTCCTCGGCTTCGCTCGGAAGTGATGAGTGTAAAATGTTCAAAACCGGAAAGTGAACTACGGGCAAGCCAGAATGTAAAAAAAGCCCGAACCAGAATGCCAAGAAATGCCTTGGAGAATGTTTTTGGAGGCACGATTCAAAAACAAGAAGCAATTCACGTCCCACACTGAACCGATCTTAGAAATCCGTTCCTCTGCCGAACGGTTTGTGTTTATACCAACATAAGGAGTTCGTCAATCGGTGAGGTGAGGGACTGCCAAAAGAGAAGAAAAAATGAGTTTACACCTGCGGCTCTTTTAAAATGAGCATTACCCAAAACATTCCAAACTACGGGCAAGCTAAGATGTAAAAAACTCCCGAACTAGAATGCCGAGAAATGCTTTGCAGAATGTTTTTGGAGGCACGATTCAAAAACAAGAAGCAATTCACGTCCCACATCGAACCGATCTTAGAAATCCGTTCCTCTGCCGAACGGTTTGTGTTTATACCAACATAAGGAGTTCGTCAATCGGTGAGGTGAGGGACTGCCAAACGAGAAGAAAAAATGAGTTTCCGCCTGCCGACCTTTTAAAATGAGCATTACCCAAAACATTCCTAACTACGGGCAAGCTAGAATGTAAAACAAATACCAATATTTCTCATTTTCCTCCGTTACTTTCAAAACCCTTCAACCTTATGTTTTTGGTCTGCCTTTTGCTTTAACCGGAATAGACCAAACAACAAGTTTCTTCGTAACTTTGTATAAGCAATGAAAAACACCCATTTATCACGTCTGCTGTTTGTGCTGATGCTTTGTCTTTCAGCCGTTTCTGTTTTTGCTCAACCTCCCGCTGCCGATGGTTATCCCAACAGCACCGACGAGAAAGGCCGCAAACAAGGCCCCTGGCGCAAAACCAATGAAAAAGGCATTGTGCAGTATGTTGGTCAGTTTAAAGACGACAAGCCCGTTGGCAAATTCACCTACTACGATGCCGAAGGCAAAACCCTGCGTGATATGGTTTTTGTGAATGAACACATTACCTACGTGACGCTGTATTGGGTAAACGGCAAAAAACAGGCTGAAGGCAAGTATGTTGACCAGAAAAAAGACAGCCTCTGGCGCTTTTTCGATGGAAATGAATTAGTACTGAGCGAAGAAAACTACAAGGCCGGAAAAAAAGAAGGTAATTCCGTTACCTATTACCCCGGAACCACACAGATTTTTGAAAAGAAAGCGTTTAAAAACGACCTCCAGGAAGGAGCGTGGCAAGAATTTTATCCCAACGGTGATAAAAAAGGCGAAGGCACATTCGTGCTCGGAAACCCCGAAGGTCGTGCCGTTTGGTACTACGAAGGCGGGCGCATCAGTATCATGGGTAATTACAAAAAAGGTCTGAAAGAAGGAATTTGGGTGTATTACACCAGAGATGGGAAAGAAAAAGCCCGCCAAACCTGGAAAGACGGAAACCTGCAGGGACAAGACATTCTCATTAAGCCCGAAGAACTGCAGAAAATGGGCGAAGAAATTTTGAATAACGGCGGCGGCGAACCTCAGCCGCCAAACGGACCCGGAGGACAATAAAAGTGAGCAGTAAAGGAAAAGTACTTGTAGCCATGAGCGGCGGCATCGACAGTTCGGTGACGGCGCTCATGCTGCATGAAGCGGGGTATGATGTGATCGGCATTACCATGAAAACATGGGATTATGCCACCGCCGGAGGTTCACGAAAAGAAACCGGCTGCTGCAGCCTCGATTCAATTAATGATGCCCGTTCACTTGCCGTGAACCTCGGCTTCCCCCATTATATTCTCGACATCCGCAGCGAATTCGGCGATCATATCATCGATAATTTTGTTGATGAATACCTCGCCGGACGAACACCAAACCCGTGCGTGCTGTGTAATACGCACATCAAATGGTCGGCGCTGCTGAAACGTGCCGATCAGCTGGACTGCGAGTTTATAGCTACCGGCCATTATGCTCAGGTGCGCCACGAAAACGGCCGCTATGTGATTTCGCGCGGACTTGATGCCAACAAAGACCAGTCGTATGTGCTTTGGGGACTTACACAGGAAAGCCTGAAGCGCACTATTTTTCCGCTCGGCAAATACCGCAAAGCCGAAATTCGCCAGATGGCATTTGATGCCGGCTATGCCGAACTCGCCAACAAAAGCGAGAGCTACGAAATTTGCTTTGTGCCCGATAACGATTACCGCGCTTTCCTGCGCCGCAAAGTTCCCGGACTAGAAGAACGTGTTGACGGCGGTAACTTTGTACTGGCCGACGGCACTGTGATTGGCAAACACAAAGGCTATCCGTTCTACACCATCGGGCAGCGCAAAGGCTTGGAAATTGCCCTCGGCGAACCCATGTTTGTAACGCAAATCATTCCCGATTCAAATACCGTAATGCTCGGCACCAAGCTCGAACTTGAACGCCAGCACATGTGGGTGCGCGATTACAACTTAGTAAAATACGCCGCACTGCCCGAAGGCTTTGAAGGACTCACCAAAATCCGCTACAAAGATCCCGGCTCGCTTGCAACGCTTCGCGAAGAAAACGGCCGCATCAGCGCATTGTTTCATCAGCCGGTGAGCGGTGTTGCGCCCGGACAATCGGCCGTGTTTTACGAAGGTGATGATTTGGTGGGCGGAGGTTTCATCGACCGCTCATCACCAAACGAACCCCTGCCGCATTTGCAATAGAGCCATGAAAAACTATTCGCTGTTCATTGTGTTCACACTTCTGCTGCTTGCGGCCTGCAAGCCTGATGAAGAAGCAATAACAGCCGATACAGGTTTCAACTACGTACGCACAACGCCCGGCGATTACGTGATCTACGAAGTTGACTCAATCGTTTACGACGATTTTAACGGCGATACAACACATTACCGTTATCAGCTCAAAGAAGTGATCGAATCGGTTTTTTCTGATAACGAAGGTCGTCCGGCGCAGCGCATCGAACGTTACGTTAAACGTTACAACGATACTATTCCGTACAGCAATTTACCGTGGACATTGGCTCGGGTTTGGTCGGCACAGCGCACTGCAACAACGTATGAGCGTGTAGAGGAAAATGTGCGCTACTTGCGGCTGAGTTTACCGCTGCGCGCAGACAAACGCTGGAACGGAAATACATTTAATACACTCGGCGAATGGCAGTACAAATGCACTTCAGCCGATGTACCGTACAGCATCAATAATCTGAATTTCGATTCAACAGCATTTATCGTGCAGAAGGCCGATACGAACCGCCTGTACTATAAACTCTATACCGAACGCTATGCCCGCAATACCGGTTTAATTGAAAAGCAGGTGGTGGATGTGTTCGATACCGCACTGGCTCCAACCTCAGTGCTTTCGCGCATTGCAGGCGGATTAGTTTACAAGGCGCGGGTAGTGGAGTGGGGACATCAGTAAACAACACATTTTAGCTCAGATAAACCGGTTATCAAAATCTGATTGCGAAAATGCTGTTGATGTAATAGATTTGAATAACTGCATTATATAACCGAAGCGATTGAATACATCAGCTATGAAAAAACTTTTACTCGCCGTATTGATTCTTGCCGCTGCAAACGAAATGCAGGCACAAACCCGTTACTGGATTCAGTTTACGGATAAAGGCAATTCGCCCTATTCACTCGCCAATCCTTCGGCTTATCTCTCGCCCCGCGCAATCAATCGCCGCACTGCACAAGGTCTCGCCATCGACTCGCTCGATTTGCCTGTAACACCTTCTTATGTTGATTCTGTGCTGGCAACCGGTGTAACTGTTCGCGCCCGTTCCAAATGGCTGAACGGAGTTGTAATTATCACCAGCGATACAAACGCAGTAAACCAGATTGAAGCATTACCGTTTGTGCAGGGTTCGGTAAATGTTGCACTTCGCACTGCTTCACCTGATGTAAATGATAAGTTTGCTGAAGAAAGCATCAGCGCACAACTTCCATCAACACAGCGCAACCTCAATGTGAGCAGTACGATGCTCAGCTACGGAAGCTCGTTGAATCAGATTGATATGATTGGCGGCGTTTGTTTACACAATTCAGGCTACAAAGGTGCGGGAATGGTAATTGCGGTTATTGATGCAGGTTTCAACAATGCCGACAACATGACCGCATTCGACACGCTGCGCGCCTACAACCGCATTCTCGGCACTTGGGATTTTGTAGAAGGCAACGCATCGGTGTATGAAGACAATACGCACGGCACGTTTGTGCTTTCGTGCATGGGTGCCAACCTTCCCGGCGACCTCGTGGGCACAGCTCCCGAAGCCTCTTACTGGCTGCTCCGCAGCGAAGATGCACCTACTGAATATATTGTAGAAGAATACTTCTGGGCTTCGGCTGCCGAATATGCCGACAGTGTTGGGGCTGATCTAATCAATTCATCGCTCGGTTATACTCGTTTCGATGATCCCGCGCAAGATCACACTTACGCCGATATGAACGGCAACACCGCACCCAGCACCCGCGCCGCTGATTTTGCCGCTTCGCGCGGAATGATTGTAGTGAACAGCGCAGGAAACTCAGGTTCTAACTCTTGGTTCTACATTGGTGCACCGGCCGATGCCGACAGCATTCTGGCTGTTGGTGCGGTTGATCCTTCGGGCAATTACGCCAGCTTCAGTTCGCGCGGCCCCAGTTCCGACGGCGATATCAAGCCCGATGTAGCCGCACAAGGCCAAAGCACTGTGGTTGCAGGCACCGGTGGTGGCACATTTACCGCCAACGGCACCTCGTTTGCATCGCCTGTGCTGTGTGGTTTGGTGGCTTGTTTGTGGCAGGCGCATCCCACCATGAACAATGTGCAGTTGATGGATGTGATTAAACAAAGTGCCGATCAGTACACGGTTCCCGACAGCTACCTCGGCTACGGCAAACCCGATTTCTGCGCCGCCAATCTCGCGCTTACCGAATCACCCACATTACTCACTGGAGCCGACCAGCTTGTGATGTCGGGACCAAATCCGTTTACATCTGTAATGAGTTTCAGCTTCTACTCCGTAACCGACCAGTGGCTGCAAATCACCGTCACCGATGCCACCGGCCGCATTGTAGAAGATCGTCAGCTTTTTGCTTCAGGCGGTTCAATGAATATGTTTAATCTCGAAGCCAGCGCTGAAGTTGCTGAAGGTGTTTATATTCTGCAGGTGCGCTCGGTTCAGGGAGTTTTTGAGCAGAAGTTGGTGAAAGCTGCGCAGTAGAAGCTTTTTGTCAAGTCTCGACTCCGCTCGACTTGACAAAGTGATTTTTTTTTGATCAGAATGGGTAAGATGGTGTTTAGGGGAGATATAAATAGATGCTTTCTTTTCGCAGAAAGCATTTCCCTTTTTTAGATTGTTTTATTGTTAATGTCTTAACATGAATTTGCCGTGTGGATTCGTGTTATATATTGATATATTTGTTTGTATAACGGCAATAAATGTATTGTTGTTTTGATGTTTAATTGAGCTAATATGGCAAACAATTTAAAAGGGTACAAGGTTTTCATTGCATCGCCGGGTGGTCTGGATGAAGAGCGTAAAGAGTTTAAACAAACGATAGAGTTGTATAATAAAATTGAGGCAATTCCCAGGAATGTTCAATTTCAGGCTGTGGGTTGGGAAGACACGCAACCGGGTATGGGGCGGGCTCAAGATATCATCAATAAGGATTTAGAACAATGTGATTTTTTTGTAATGATTTTGCACGATCGCTGGGGTTCTTCTCCGGGTGAAAATAATTTAAATGCTACATCAGGAACTGAAGAAGAATACCTGTTCGCATTAAAGTGTTTTAATAATTCCGATCGACCGATGAAACAAATAGTTTGTTTATTCAAATCGGTTCCCGATAACCAATTTAATGATCCGGGCCCGCAATTACAAAAAGTGATCGATTTCAGAAAGAAAATTCAGGATGAGAAAAAATTATTGTATTCAGTCTTTACATCACTCAGAGAATTTGAGATAATACTACGAACAAACCTTGCTGCATGGCTGCTCAACGAGGGTAAAGCCTCCGCCCCGGGTCTTATTAACCCGAATTCCGCTACTATTACTCCGGATATTTTTTCAGACAGTCATATTGAAAGACCCTCAGAGCCTGATCCAGCTTCGGATCCCGTAATCGAAGCGATACTATCCAATGCATGGGTGTTGGCCAAAGAAGGAAAATTGGTTGAGGCTGAAATTGAGTTTACAAAAGCTGTGGTAAATGATCCCGGAGAAAATCAATTATTGAATTATGGGAATTATTTGATTAAAACAGGGCAGTTAGATAAGGCTTTAATGATGATTGACCGTTCTATAGAATTGACGACGAGTAATGACAACAACTTGGCAAATGCTAGAGCTTATAATTTGAAGGGAAATCTACTTCAAACCCGCGGTGATTTAGACGGCGCGGAAGCCATGTATAACAAATCGCTGGCGATTAACGAGAAACTTGGTCTTCAGGAAGGAATGGCTTCCAATTACGGGAATCTTGGAATCCTACTTAAAACCCGCGGTGATTTAGACGGCGCGGAAGCCATGTATAACAAGTCGCTGGCGATAGCTGAAAGAGCTGGTTTCAAACAAATCTACGATATTGTGAGTGGAAATCTTAAGATACTGAATGACTTGAAGAAGTAATTTGTCTCAATTCGAAACTCTTTTTTTATTTGAGAAGAATACGATGAACGATTTGTCTATTATGACACGCGACCAAATCTACCAAACCTGCTGCACCAATCTCCAACAACGCGAAGCGGAGTTGGTAACCGCCATCACCGAACTCAGTGCCGGAACCGAAGGTAAAAGCACCGCCGGTGATAAACACGAAACTGCGCAAGCTATGGCGCAAATGGAGCAGGAGAAGCTTGCCAATCAGTTGGCGATGGTGCGCACGCAATTAGCACAATTGCAACGCAACGAAGCTACTGCAACAGGAAATCGCATTGTGCCCGGACATTTAATTGCAACGAATAAAGGCTGGATTTATCTGAGCACTGCGCTCGGCAAAGTAAATGCGGGCAGCGAATCTGTTATGGTCATTTCACCGCAATCGCCGCTGGGCATGAAACTTCAGGGGCAGGAAGCCGGAAGCCGTGTGCTGGTGAACGGAACGGAGTTTGAAGTGCAGGAGGTGCTTTAGGGATTGTAGTGCTGGTCGTTTCGACAGGCTGGTTTCGACAAGCTCAACCAGCAAGTGACAAGTTGGTTTCGACAGACTCAGGCTACTATGCTCTCTTCAAGCTCAACGTCCAGAGTAGCCGGTGCCTGAGCTTGTCGAAGGCACCGGAAAACATAATTCTACTTCACTTGAAACGTCCGCTCATACGGCACACGATTCACAATAGAGCGGCCGAGCGTAACTTCATCGGCATATTCAAGTTCATCGCCGATAGCAATACCGCGGGCAATGGTGCTAACTGGAATATTGAAATCTTTGAGGCGGCGGTAAATGTAGAAGTTGGTGGTATCGCCTTCCATGGTGGTGCTGAGCGCCATCACAATTTCGTGAATGGTTCCGCTTTGCACACGTTCAACAAGTGCATCAATATGCAAATCATTCGGGCCAATACCATCCATCGGTGAAATAATTCCGCCGAGAACGTGATACACGCCGTTGAATTGCTGCGTGTTTTCAATAGCCATTACATCGCGCACATCTTCCACAACACAAATCAGTCCTTGATCGCGTTTTGGATTGGCGCAAATGCTGCATGTTTCTGTATCGCTGATGTTTCGGCAGGTGTTGCAGTATTTCAGTTCTTCGCGCAGGCGGATGAATGTGTTCCCAAACTTCCGCACCGCTTCGGTATCCTGCCGTAACAAATGCAGCACATAACGCAGCGCAGTTTTGCGCCCCACACCAGGCAGCGAGGCTAAAGCCTCAACCGCTTCTTCAACAAGTTTCGACGGGTAGTTGATCACTTTGCAAAGGTAAACATTGTAGAGGTACGTTGCTCTTGTATCAACAGGGTTCTCCGTATCAACATCCCACTGTGTATCAACATCCCGCCGGATGTTGATACAAGAGCAACGCGAAGTACTATGCAACCAACTTCCCAAGCAACAACCTCAAATGCGCCGCATCTTCCACCTCGTTCACCGGCGAAAGTTCTAGCGGCACCCGCACACGATTCACAGCATCTGTATCAGGAAAAGTTTCGGCAGGCGAAGTCGCCAGCCAGGCCAAAGCTGTTTTCAGCGCATTAGCTTTTGCGCGGAACGTGTGCGCTGCATTGCGGCCGGGATGGATGTGAATGTAACGCTCGTAAGTATCGCCCGGACGCAGTACCCAGCGCGATTTATCGCTCAGCGTAAGTTCACGGTAGCCCGAAGTGCCAATCCATTGCATAAAGGCTGAACGCTCAATGTTTCCGGCTGCGCTGAGCTGACCGGCAATTTCTGCAGCAACTGTTTCAGGCGAAAAATCGCCGTCATAAACATCCATTACTGAAGTGCCAAGTTCAAGCAAATCAGCGTGAGTAGGCATTGTGCTTTCCTGAGCTACAATCCATGAGCGTTGTACACTCAGGTGGTGCTTAAGCGTATTGTAACGAAACGGAACGGGCATCAGGTCTTGCATCACGCTTCAAGCTCGGTGAGACGAATAAAGCGCTGTCCGATCCAGCGTTCCAGATCTTTTTCTGTGCTGATGATGCGCATCACTAATGGCTCATCATCGTTCGGATATTCGAGCTGTATGGTTGCATCCATCCGCAATTCATAGCGCATTGAAGATATGGCTGCTTTAAGTCGCTGAAGCGCATTTGCATCGTCGCGGGTAAAGGCAAGACGGTAATCGTCTTCAAGCTGAGCAAGGTCTTTGCGAACGGGTGTTGACATACAGCGCGAAGGTCGGGAATTTTTGCTACACCTGCGAGGTGCGGATACTTACTATATTTGCTCCCTAATGCTCACCTTTACCGCAACCGAAAAATTCACCACCGAATCAGGCGAGACATTGCCTGAACTTACTTTAGCTTACTGCACTTACGGAACTTACGAACCGGGCAGGAGCAAAGTAGTTTGGATTTGCCACGCACTTACTGCAAGTGCCGATGTGGCTGAGTGGTGGCCGGGATTGGTTGGCGAAGGCAAAGCCATTAATCAGCACGATTACTTTATTGTTTGTGTAAATATTCCGGGCTCCTGCTACGGAAGTACCGGCCCTTTGAGCGAAAATCCGGAAACCGGCCGGCCTTATTACGGCAACTTTCCGTTCTTCACTATTCGTGATATGGTGCAGAGTTTTATTCTGCTTCGCAAGCATCTCGGCATCAGCGAAATTTACCTGCTTGCGGGCGGCTCAATGGGCGGTTATCAGTGCATCGAGTGGTCAATTATGGAGCCGGAACGCATACAGAACTTGATGCTTGTGGCTACATCAGCCAGCGAATCGGCCTGGGGAATTGCGATACACACTGCACAGCGGAATGCTATTGAAACAGATCCCACATTCGGACTGCCGCAGCACGATGCAGGCGCAGCCGGACTGAAAACAGCCCGCATGATCGGAATGCTTACTTACAGGAGTTACGAAGCATTTAAAAGCACACAGTCAGACAACGATGAGCGAACCGATAATTTCAGTGCTTCATCGTATATGCATTATCAGGGGCAAAAATTAGTGAACCGGTTCAATGCTTATACCTACCATGCACTTACACGCAGCATGGACAGCCACAATGCGGGGCGGGGGCGGGGCGGACTGCGAACGGCGTTAAACATGATTCACGCACGTACATTATGCATCGGCATCACTACTGATATGCTTTGTCCAATTCCCGAGCAGAAAGAAATTGCAGCTTTAGTAAAGGATGCAATTTATTATGAAATAGATTCGCCGTTCGGGCATGATGGTTTTTTGGTGGAGGGTGAGAAAATCGGAGCGTTGTTAAACCAATGGTTGTCTGCAGCTGAATAATGGCCGGGTAGAATTACCTGATAACAATTTGCTGGTAATCTATAATTGCCGGTAACACAGATTTTCACTATTCTTGTTGAGGCAAATCTAAATCCAAACTCATGAAAAAACACTTACTTCTGGCACTTGCTGTGCTCGGCTGTTTATCTGCATTTGCACAAACGCAGATTCTTATGCCAATGCCGGCGCAATCTTCAACCTTTACCGGCAATGTACGCGGTTACTGGTTCACCTCGCCTTCCTGCGTTACAATTACAGGCGTGCAGGTACCCACAACAGCGTCAACAGGTCCGCAAAGCATTGCAATTGTACGTCTCAATGCGCCGCCGCCGCTATTTTCAGCAACAACCAATAGTTTTACGGTGCTTTATCTCACGCAAAGTAATCCGGCTTCCGGCATTATTCCTGTAAATATTCAGGTTGAGCAGGGCGATATTATTGGTGTACTCGGACAGCGTGCAACCGTAGGTTCTTATGCAACAACACCAACCACAACTACAATTGACGGGAATACAGTAACACTCGCACGTTTGGGTATGCAGTTTCCGCTCACTACTACTGCTCCGCAGCAACTCTGGACAGAAAACGGCGGAAGTATCAGCCGTATTGAACTGTTTTATGATACATTAATTTCAAATACTGTTAGTGCAACACAGCAGTCATTTAATACCTATTCATTTGCATCAACAGCTGATACCAGCTTTACCATTGCATGGAATTTCGGCGATAACACTCCTGTTCAGGTAGCTGATACCCCCACACACCAGTATCTTTCGAGCGGAACTTTCAATGTATGCTGCTACATTACCAACAGTTGCGGAATTGATACCATTTGCACAACAGTTTCAATATGCGGAGCTACAACTGCTGCATATAGCTCTTCTGTAAGTGGAGCAACAGTTTCTTTTACTGATCAATCACTTTCATCGCCCACCAGTTGGAGTTGGAATTTTGGCGACAGTTCTCCGCTGAACACTTCACAAAATCCAACACATACCTATACTGCAAGCGGATTATACACGGTTTCTCTTATTGTATCCAACTCTTGTTCGTCCGATACATTTTCCAATACAATTTCTGTTTGTATCCCTACTGTTGCATCATTTACTTCGGTTGCTAATTTGGGAGCCGTACAGTTTACTGATGCATCTGTGTCGGAAGTAACAAACTGGGCATGGGATTTTGGAGATGTATCTGCGATCAATTCAACACAGAATCCTCAGCATACTTATACTGCAAGCGGTACATACACAGTTTGTCTCATCGCATCATCACAGTGTTCGTCAGATACTTTCTGCTCTGCTGTTACAGTTTGTTTACCGGTAAGCGTATCGTATGCTTCAACAGTAAACGGAGGCTCTGCTTCTTTTACCGAAACATCGGCAAATGCCACAACTTGGGTGTATGATTATGGCGACGGATCACCGCTTGATACTGTGCAGAATGGTCAGCACACCTATACTACAAACGGAACATACACTGTATGTGTCATTGCATCATCAGTATGTTCGGCAGATACATTCTGTAATACAGTTACCATCTGTTTACCGATAAGTGTATCATATACATCAACAGTAAACGGAGGAACAGCTTCATTCACCGGAACATCAGCAAATGCCACAACATGGGTATATGATTACGGCGACGGATCTCCGCTTGATACAGTGCAGAACGGACAGCATACCTATGCAGTAAATGGCAGTTATGTAGTTTGCATTACAGCAAGCAGCAGTTGCTCAACTTCTACCTGGTGTGATACTATCAGCATTTGTAATCCGGCGGTTGCAAACTTCTCTTGGGTTGAAGGCAGTGCAAGTATCCTGTTCTCCGATTCATCGCAACATGCAACTTCATGGTCTTGGGATTTTGGTGATGGTTCACCGGTTGATACAAATCAGAACACTACACATTTTTACCAGCAAAACGGTAATTATACAGTATGCCTGATTGTAACTAACGAATGTTCATCAGACACATTCTGCACAACCATTACCAATTGTATATTCCCTTTAAATACAGCTTTTACAGCAGCCGGCACAGGATTTAATTACACATTTACCAATGGTTCTTCAAATGCTGTGTCATACTTCTGGGATTTTGATGATAACGGAGCAACTTCAACACAGGCTGCACCTTCACATACATTCTCGTTTAGCGGACAGCATATTGTTTGTCTCACCTCCTATAATCTTTGCGGCGATAGTTTAACTGTTTGTGATACCGTACTGGTTCAGATTGTTGATGTGCATGAAAACATTTCTGGCACAGCAACAGTTTCCGTATTCCCGAACCCGATGAGCGATGCTGCAATACTGCTTGTTCAGTCGGCCGAGTTTGGCGGAGTGTTTACACTTGAACTGATGGATGTGAGCGGCAAAGTAGTACGCACGGAGAACGGCATGTTCAATGAAGCACACACCATTGCCCGCGGCGAACTTGCAGCCGGTATGTATGCTTACCGCATCCTGCAAAACGAAACAGTTATCGGAAACGGAAAACTGATTATTCAGTAAAGCGTTTTTGATTACTGAAGCCCCTTGTCATTTCGAGCGTAGTCGAGAAATGGCAAGGGGCTTTTTAGTTTTTATTTCTGCGTTCGCTCGAAATGATTTTTCATTTCGAGCGTCAAAGTTTTTTTAGACGAAAAGCTCTTGTCATTTCGAACGTCAAAGTTT
>JBKDHA010000002.1:0-3621 GCA_046335555.1 Bacteroidota bacterium | reverse complement strand
AATCGGCAACAACTGCAACGAATACGCAAACGAAGGAAACGAAAAAAACACCCTGGTATCTGATACTAGGTATTGTTATCATAGTTCTATTCTACATGACTGGTAAAAAATACAATGTATTAAGATGAGGAAAATAATCATTTCAGCAGGACACGGAGGTACAGACCCCGGAGCATCCGGGAGTGGTTATATTGAACGTGATTTAGCAATAGAACTGCGTAATCTTATAGTAGCCGAACTTAAGGCACTTGGCATTACTGCCCTGACCGATGATGATAAAAACGCACTTAAGCAGACCCTACTATGGTTAAGGGGCAAGTTCACCACAGGTGACATCCTACTTGACATACATTGGAACGCAGCAGCTAACCCGGAAGCAAAGGGAAGTGAGGTCATTGTGCCGGAAAAGGCATCGGCATTTGAACTCAATCTAGCAAAAGAACTACTGCACTGCTTTACCGTGTTCGGCTTTCGTGATCGTGGGGTAAAGCCTGAAACAGAAACGGCCCGTAAGTCACTTGGATGGATGCGGCCAGGGGCGGAAAATGTACTGATTGAGGTTTGTTTTATTAGCAACCAGACCGACATGAAACTATACCAGGCGAACAAGAACGGCATCGCGAGAAAGTTGGGGGCAACGCTAGCACATTTTAGGTCAAAGAATTAATGTAATTTTGTAAAATAAAATTAAATAACTATGCCAGCATTTAACAAATTTGATTCATTCGTTGAAGCAGTTGCAGAAAAGTTGCACGACTTAGGAGCCGACCAACTAACTATTGCATTGAGCAATACGGCACCATCGGCCGCAAATACTCAACTTTCAAACATAACTCAAATTACATACACCAATCTATCTACCCGGAATATTACTCGGACTTCATCTTCACAAACCGGTGGCCTTTATAAATTGGTAATAGCCGACACTACATTGACTTCAACCGGTGGCAGCACCGGTCCGTTCCGGTATGTTGTAATTTATAATGACACATCTACAAATGATTTGTTAGTCGGTTGGTACGATTATGGTTCTTCATTGACTCTCAATAGTGGTGAAAGTTTGTTGGTTGATTTTGACCAAACAAACGGATTATTGACAATCCAATAAAAGGCTCATTTATAAAAATAAAACTATGGCTAACTTAAAACAAATTGACTCCCTCATTATTGGTAATCCGGAGTTGCGCCAAAGGTTTCGAGCCTCCCGTATAAAAGCGGCTTGGGCTATTGTAAATGAAGACCCGGCAACGGAAAATCATTTGTTGCGCAAGGCTTGGGCTGATAAAATTATATCAAACTACGAGGCAGACCTTGACACTGAGTATAGGTGGTTATGCAGCAATGAGGAAATACAAACTGACTCAGACGGTGCGTCTGACGCTGTAATTGACAGCACTGTTACCTCTTTTTTGAACCAATGGGCTGGCGTATAACTTAAAAAAACAAACAATGGCAATAGCAAAATGGGCTACGCCCTCAGCCCGGTCGTCTAACATAGCAAGTACAAACTTAAACTCACTTGCTAACGCCGGAGAGTCAACTGCAGTAACTTACGATAATAGCACAAACAAAGATTTGTATGGAGTAATAACAATTAAGTTAGGCAGCATAACACCCACATCAGGTGGTTCCATCACTGTTCGTGTAACGCTAAATGATGGTACAGATACAGCAGATAAGGTTGGTGGAGACCAATATGTTATTCCTTTGACATCAGGAGCATCAGCTAAAATAGCTGTGGTGAATATGATTAGGCTTTATCCATATTCAATGAGGCTTAGCGTTATTAACAATGCCGGCGTGGCGTTTGCTGCCACTGGTAATGAGTTGTATGTAAGACCGTGGAATGAGGATATAGTATAAAATTAACAATATGCCACGAGGATATAATCAATTAGACGCTGCGTTTATTCAAAATAGACTATGGAGTCCAATAGTATTAAGACCCGCCCTATGGCTCGATGCTGCTGATATTTCCACTATTACAGTTGCAACAGGCGTGAGTGAGTGGAGGGATAAAAGTGGCAACAATCGGCACTTTACACAATCAACACCTGCAAACCAACCTGCGTATAACCGCAACGGAATTAACGGGTTGGGGAGCATCTCGTTCGACGGCACTGCCAAAGCACTACAAAGAACACCCGAAGCTTGGGCATTTCAGTACCCTATAACTGCATTCATCGTATTCAGGGCAGCAGCATTCAACGGGTCATACAACTCGTTGTTTGAGTTTTACACCGTAGTTGGTCAAGCAACTGCGGGGTGGAGTGACCTCATCAACCCAAGCTTGCGGTCTGCGATTTATGCAACAAACACCTCTGGAACACAGAACTTCTATGACGGGAGTGGGGTGGTCACTTACGCTACAAATCAGACCTATATTTTCACAGGCATACATCAAAACAATTCATTGGTGGGGCTACAGAACGGAAAAACCGATGGTAGCAACTCGGGCTCATATACGTTACGGACAAATTTAGGGGCATCTCCACTATACATCGGCTCATCTCCTCTGTTCAGTCGATACACTAACTGGCAAATAGGTGAAGTTATTATCACAAATAATGCGGTATTATCAACTGCAACCCGATTGCTGATTGAAGGATACCTCGCTTGGAAGTGGGGAATAAATAATAATTTATTGACGAGTAGTCCATATATCAACAGACCACCACTAATAGGAGATAATTAAAAGGTTTAACTATGCCGTTAAGAATAAGAATGCCCTTATTGGCGACAATTTCTGCCGGCAGTTACACAATAACGGCTGATAGAGGGGCTTTTGCTTTTACCGGCAATGCAGCCAATACAACGGCATCTTTTCAAATAATTTCTGACCGTGGTACCTTTAATTTAGCGGGGAACGACGCCGGTACTATTGCAAGTAGGGTTATAGTTTCTGACCGTGGCACGTTTGCTTTTACGGGTAATGACGCCGGCACAATTGCGAGCCGGTTAATCATATCTGACAGGGGAACATTTGCCTTAACAGGAATTGACGCTAATTTTGCAAAACTGTTTGTTCTCACTGCTGACCGTGGAACATACAACTATACCGGAAATGCAAATAATACAATTGCAAATAGACAGATAGTTGCTGATAGAGGGTCCTTTAATTTTGTTGGTAACGATGCAACTTTCAATGTGCCGAGAGTCTTAATCGGTGACCGGGGGCAATTCATTTTCACCGGCCTGGATGCTATAATTCAAAGGGACGGACAAGCAACACTAATAGGCGAAAAAGGTACTTTTGTACTTACGACTTTCGGTGCTAATCTGATTGTACCTTTGTATCAATTCAATGCCGATGTTTCGGTTGAGCATACACCAACATATCAGGTTACAGTTCAACATGAACCAAGGTATGAAGTTTCAGTAACTCATCAAATTGACTTTTATGATATATAACGGAACGAATGTTACAATTACATTACATGCAAATCACAATTTGAACAATCCCACATCTTGTGAAATTTTTTATAAGAAACCATCGGGGCAGACAGGGTACTGGACCGCGACAATGGTAGGTAATGACCAAATAACCTATACTACATCTGTAGGCGATGTTGATATACCGGGGATATGGATATTGCAGGGCAAGGTGGTTAAAGCAGGGGT
>JBKDHA010000001.1:0-3080 GCA_046335555.1 Bacteroidota bacterium | reverse complement strand
GGACACAGCCACTGCAGAACTGGGGGCTGACAGTATCTCAATTATCAATTATCTTTGGAGAACGGTTGAAACTGAAGTTGCTTGCTTAGGTGCTAAGAAATGAATCAAATCAAAATAGCACAGTTTAATTTACACTCCCTTTCCGGGCTGCGCACGTAAGTGTAAAGTGAAAAGTGTAGAGTGTTTCTTCTCCCTCACCCGTAACTTATGCGGGTGCTCAGAAGTGTAAAGCGGCTCAAAAACGTCTGGTTCTTGGGGTAATTTCCTCGTTTCACTCGGAAGTGTTTCCTGAATAATTCTGGATAAAGTGATGGGTAATTCAACAACACGCGAAGCGTTATTTACAGTTCCCTATGAGCGAAGCTCATTGATGAACTCCATTCAACATTCAACACCTTTCACTTTACACCTTTCACTTTACACTTTACACTTATTTCAGCATTGAGCAAAGTGAAAAGGCGTTTAGATGTTTCGTTGGTGTATCGTTTTTGCCTGTATGCAGCCACCCACTGTATGCCGCGAACTGCATTGGTGAGAAAGACTTCATCGGAGTTGAGCAGAACGCTCATGGGTAGCGGTACTTCATAAACGGCAATGCGGTTGGCTTGTGCAAGGGACATTACTTCGGCACGCATCACGCCGGCTACACAGCCTTCGGTGAGCGGACAAGTATAGAGCACACCATTTTTTACCGCAAAAAGATTAGAGGCTGTTGCTTCAATTATGTTTCCATGATGATTGAGCAGGATGCAATCATCAAGCTGCTGATCGCGGGCGTGAATTGCGGCAAGCACATACAAAACTGCATTCGACGACTTGATGTTGGAGAGTTTGTTGATTGGCTTTCGCAGATCCTGATACAGATCAATGGAAAGACCTTTTTCATTAAAACTGTATGCTTCCTGTTCCAGCGGTTCGTATTCCAGGAGCCAGGCAACATCATTGGAAGCGGGCTGATAATTGCCTCCGTCTGTTCTGAAAACCGATAGGCGAACTCGTCCTGATACCGCATTATTTGCCTGCGCCAGTTTACGAACCCATTCGGCCAGAGAGAGTGAAATAAAACCGGCAGGCAGCCTGAGTTTAAGCTGCTGAACTCCGGCCATAAGCCGTTCGAGATGCCGCTGCGGAAAACAGGCTTCACCTCCAATCATACGGATGGTTTCAAACACGCCATCGCCATAGCGAAAAGCACGATTGCCGGTGCCAAATTGCACCTCATCGCTGCCGGTGAGCTTGCCGTTATAGATAATCCGAGTCACAACTGGTTCGTTTCCTGAAATGTTGTACACAGCAGAGAATGAAAGGTTTACGTTCTCCGTTCTAAATATACATAAACGATTTCAAACGGAACAGCCAGTTTCCAATTCGCATCAACTTATTTCGACTGAACTGTTGTTAACCGGGATAATTCCCGGACAGGATAGCCACAAAGCGCTCAAACAGCCAGCTAAAGAACGGCAGCAGGAAAATAAACCCGTAAACACCGCCCCAGAAATGGGCATCGTGACCAATATTGCTGTTTCCGCGGCGCGCAAGGAAGTAAGATATTACGAGATATACAATGCCAAAGAACCATGCCGGCATCGGAATAGCAAAAAACACCTGAAGTGTTGCAGTTGGCGCCAGAAGTATAAATGCAAATGTAACCGCAGAAGTTGCCCCCGATGCTCCGAGTGCATTATACCATTCGTGGTTTCGGTGTTTGAACATACTGTAAAGCGATGAAACCACACCGGCACTCAGGTAAAACAAAACATACATCAATCCGCCCCACTGTGTGCCAAACAATTCTTCGTGCCTGAACGCATTTTCAACATAACCGCCCATATAATACAGCGAAATCATGTTGAAAATAAGGTGCATCCAGTCGGCATGCAGAAATGTGCTCGAAAGCAAACGGTAATACTGCTTGTGATGCCAAACGGCAACACCGTTAAATATCATTCCGTGCATCATGCCGGGGCGTTCCCATGCTTGCCATGAAATAAGGGCTGTAAGACCTATGATAATATAAGTAAGGTAAGGATCAGTACTGAACATAAAGCAGGATCAGGGTTTGAGATAGTTTCCGGCAAAGCCGGTTGATTTACCGCGGGGTATCGAAAGGCTTTGCCAGCTTGCCCCTTTTTGCCACCGGGCCAAAGTTACAATTTGTCCGCAATGATAACTGTAATGTGCAACCTGCCGCATTAATGCCTGAAGCACTGTAAGTGGCTCTTTGCGGATATACACATGTTGCAAAAGATGCTCTGCTGTAACCGTTGAAAGGGCAGTAAACAGGGTGCTCCAGCCTTTCTCCCATTGCAGCATCAATGCTTCGCGGCTGAGTGCTTGCTGTTCAAATTCAGCATCGCGGTTGCGCCAGTCTTTCTCGCCGTCGCTTGTCAAAAAATCAGTAAACCGCGAAAGCAGATTGCCCGCCATGTGCTGAACAACAAATGCGCAACTGTTGCCCTCTTCAAAAGGAATACTGTTAAACTCTTCATCATTAATTTGGCTCAACGCCTTATCAGCTAATCCTTTCATCCGTTCAAATTCAAAACGGATAGTTTCGAGGAGATGTGTTTCGGTTGGAGAAGACATAAAAAGTGTTGAATGATGAATGTTGAATGATGAATGTCGGTGGTTGCTTTAGCTGCGCTCAAGTAATAGACAAAACAAGTGATTTCAAATTTAGATATTAACGAAGAGTAAAAATTAAACTTCATGAAAAATATTGATAATGAGTTCCCACTATAACAACATGGACGCTGATAATTAACAGATGAGAAAAATAAACTATTCAATCGTATTTCAAATTACTTTTCAGTTTCCAACAATTTCTGATAAGCATCAAACCAATTAAGAATTTGACCTGAAACCGCTTCTGGTTTTCGTTCTTGAATTTTAATGAGTAATTCCCTCAATTCAGCAATTTGTACTTCGATCAGATTTATTTCCTGTTTTCAGCGTTGCAACACCCTAAAAGTTTTTGGTGATTATTTGATATAGCTCTTTTTGCTCCTCATCCATATTAAGGAGCTTTGATTTAGCTTGTTTTGATTCGGGCAGATAATATGTTATTTGATACATATTAT